>CAZCNG010000043.1:0-14681 GCA_964500045.1 uncultured Methanomassiliicoccaceae archaeon | reverse complement strand
AAATTGGTGGAGATGGAGGAGGCGGATGCCCTCCGCCTCCTCCTCGACCAGGTCATCGACGGCGATGAAGGCTGCTTTTGCCTCACCTCCAGTCGCGATATGCCAGCGCTGGAAGCGCTGACGACATATCGCAGCAAGGACGCGGTCGAGAAGATCTTCCATTCGTTGAAGAGCGAGATCGAAGTGAAACCCGTTCGCGTTTGGTCGGAGGACACCGTCTACGGCGTCCTCCTCCTCGGCTTCATTGCACAATTGATGATCTGTTTGACACGACATTTCGTCAAGCCAGCTCGGACCGTGTCAACGAAATTCATCGTTGCCTCGCTGCAAAAGTTGACAGAAACGCTGGTTTTTGACAGCGACGGACGAAAGAAGCGGTTCTACTCCAACTTCGAGCCTCTCAACTCGGCCATTCTAGCTGAATACCTTGCGGAAACGTAGCGAAACTGCCCAAAAAGGGGCAGTTTCACCCCGATCCGACGAAGGAATCGGGCACTGTCAAATCCTGAAAACAGTGAAAACGAGGGCAATCAACTGTCGAAGTCAGGATATATCTCAAACTCCAGGGGCATAGTAACGATGTCATAGCTCATACGGTGGCCTGACACCCAGTGCGGCGATCAGGTCGCGCTGTTTCTTCGTTACTTCGTTGAGCCGCCATTCTTCGCCGATCTTCGTCACCTTCAGCTTGGCCAGCTCCAATAGCATATCGTCGATCCAGCGCTTGTCCAGCAGCTTCGCTTCTACTGCCCTACGAAGCATGAATGTTCGCAATACCAGCGAGACGAAGGCGACGAACATCAGCCCCTTGAAGGAATCAGGCGAGGAGACGCGCAGCGGCTCCATGTCCAACGGATCCTTGAGCTGGTCGAACTCTGCCTCCGCTTCGAACCTTTGCCGGTAGATGGTGAGGGCGCGCTGCCAGTTCATATCGGCGGATGTCAGCAGGATCATCTTGCCGCAACGGTTCAACGCCTGCGCCATGGCGTTGCGGCGGCGTTCCACGTGCACCTTGCCGTTGACGTTCTTGATCGAGAAGAGAGGAGCCAGCCGCTTGGCGACGTTGCGTAGTACGACGCGCATACGTGGGTGCCAGTCTGTGCCTTCCAAAGTGCGTTCGATGTCCGCCACTCTCGAATAGAGGGAGCGGCGCTCGTCCATCATTCTCTTGCCGCCGACGATGACGAAGGAGCGGACCTTTCCTCCCTTGAAATCGGAGCTGGATTCATGCACACGGTACACCTCGCCGTCGAAGATGCAGGCGCAGCGCGGATCTTCCAGCGGCTTGTTACTGCGGCTGACCAGGGTCTTCGCCAGACCCTTGCCGAAGGGCAAGGGCATGATGAAGTCCAGACCCTCGCTCAGCATCCGTTCCACGTTGGTCAGGGAATAGAAGCCGCGGTCCAGAATGTAGAGGCACTTCTGCACGCCAAGGTCCTTGGCGTCCAGCATGAGGTTCTTGAGCGTCGCCACGTCGGTGATGCTGCCGGGGAAGAGCTTGTAGAAGAGCGGCATGCCCGAATCCATGGAAACGGCCATGCCGAAGTTGATCTGCGGCAAATCCGTGGCACGGTAGTCTGAACCGAACTCCAGCAGGTCTAGCTGCCTCGATCTGGATGAAAAGGATGTGATGTCGAATATGAGGACGTCCTCCTTCTTCACCTGGGAACGGAAGAAGTCACGCACCGACCGCTCATCCTTGCCGATGGTGATCAACAGCTCGGACATGCGCTGCGAGCTCAGGTCCTTCTCCTGACTGATCAACTCCAGCAGGTAGCTCTCTTCCAGCAGCGGCTGGAGGTTGCGCAACGCCTCCGGTCTTATCACGCGCATCGGGCAGGTATGGCGGCTCAACGAGGTCGCCAAGAAGCAGCGCGAGCTGTGCTCGGCGCTAGGCGTCAAAGCCTTGGCGCTCCCCGACCTTGTTACTAAATAGCCGGGAGTTGCGGATCTACCTCAGGGGCGCCACCAAGGACGGCATCCAAGAGGAGGTACCGGCCGCCTACAAACACCTCGACGACGTCATCGCCGTCGTGGTGGGCGCCGGCCTCAGCAAGCCGGTCGCCAAGCTGACGCCGCTGGGCGTGATGAAGGGTTGAAACGCCAGCGGTTCCTCACACAATATTGAAGCACGCCTTGGCCAGATCGGTTCGAAGACCGTGCACCGCACCAGTCTCATCTTGGGCCATACGCCCCGATCAATTTCTTAAGCCCGGTGGAGAAATCAACTCTGGGCCTCCATGACGTCTCCGCTTCCAGCTTGCTGGAATCAATGGCATATCTCAGATCGTGTCCGGGCCGATCAGTAACATATTGGATCAATTGACGTGGCTTGTTGGTGACGGACAGTATGGTCTCAACAATGCCGATATTGGTCCTCTCATTATTGCCGCCGACATTGTAAATCGAACCTGCCTCGCCTTCGAGGAGTATGCAATCGATGGCGGAGCAATGGTCGTCCACATGGATCCAATCCCTCACGTTCAGACCATTTCCATACACAGGAAGCGGCTCATTCCGCAGAGCTTGGGAGATCATCTTCGGGATCAGCTTCTCTTCGTTTTGATAGGGGCCATAATTGTTCGAACATCTCGATATGCTGACCGGCACTTTGAACGTCCGATAGTAGGCCATGACCATCATGTCCGCCGCCGCCTTGCTCGCCGCGTAGGGACTTGATGGTCGGATGGGAGATTCTTCGGTGAACTTCAGGTCGGGACGGTCCAGGGGAAGATCCCCATAGACCTCATCGGTCGACACCTGATGGAATCTCTTGATGCCATACTTGCGGCAGGCATCCATCAAGGTCTGGGTGCCGATGACATTGGTAACGGTGAAGATGGTCGGGTTGTCAATGGAGCGGTCGACGTGCGATTCCGCGGCGAAGTTCACCACCACATCGAACTTCTCGTCTTGAAAGAGGTCGAAGACCAATTCCTTGTCGGCGATGTCGCCGCGCACGAACTTGAAATTGTCCTGTTTCATCGCGCCGGCAAGATTTTCGATCCGACCTGCGTAAGTGAGATTGTCCAAGACCACATACTCGTCCTGGGGATACTTCTTCAGCATGTAGTAGACGAAATTAGTTCCAATGAAACCGGCACCACCGGTGATGAGCATCATCATTTCAGGTACACCTTTCCTCTCTAAGATACCGGCCAAGGGCATCGCGCCAATGGGGCAGTCTATGCAGCCCCTCAGCATCTAGCCTCTGCTTATTCAGCATGGAATTCAGCGGCCTTCTCGCTTTGGTAGGGTACGAGACGCTGGCGATCGGCACGACCGTCGTCTTCAATCCCGCCTGCGCCATGATCTCCTGGGTGAATTCCTGCCAGGAGCATCCCCCTTCATTGGTGGCGTGGTATGTGCCACGTTTCCCTTTCCTGATCATCTCTTCCAATAGAGGCGCGAGATCCCTCGTATAGGTCGGCGACCCCCTCTGGTCGCACACCACCTTCAGCTCAGATCTCTCCCGACCGAGCTTCAGCATCTTGTTGACAAAATTCTCGCCGTGGGAACCGAACACCCAAGATATCCTCACGATAAGGTGGTCGTCCATTGCTGCCCGTACGCATTCCTCACCGATCAGCTTGGTCATGCCATAATAGTTGATGGGGTTCGGAACGTCTTCGACCTCGTACTCGCCGACCTTCGCCCCGTCAAAAACATAGTCTGTGCTGATGTACAGCATCTTGCTGCCCTGGTCCGCCGCGGCCTTCGCCAGGGCGGCCGTGGCGCGCACATTCACCTCGTAGCACGGCTGTCTCTCATCTTCGGCCCCATCGACCTTCGTGTACGCGCCGCAATGGATGATCCATTCCGGCCATTCGCGCTGGACGTAGGCGGGAATGTCGACCGCCCTAGCCAGGTCCAATAGCGCACGTCCAGGCGCCACGACCTCATGGCCGCGAGAAGAAAGTAGAGCGACCACGTCGTGACCGAGCTGGCCAGAAGCGCCGGTCACGAGATATTTCATCGTTTCCATGCTCATCCCTCATAGACGAAATCGCAATCCACATCCTTGAGCAAGGGCGCCTGGGCATCCTTCTCGGACAGGTGCACGGCCCCGTGCCAATTCCAATCGATGCCGATGTCCATGTCATCATAATGGATGCAGCGGTCGCTCTCTTTGCAATAATGGCTGTCGACCTTGTACTGCACTTCCGTGTCCTCTTCCAACGTCAAGAAGCCGTGCGCGAAGCCGCGGGGTATCAGGAGCTGCAGCCCATTGTGCGAATTCAATTCGACCGCCACCCACCGACGATACGTAGGCGACCCCCTCCTAAGATCCACCGCAACATCGCGGATGGCGCCGCGCGTGCAACGCACGAGCTTGGTCTGCGCGTGCGAGTCTTTCTGAAAATGCAGGCCTCGCACCGTTCCCGCCGGCGCGCTGAACGAATGATTGTCCTGCACGAATTCTCGGTCGATGCCCAGTGCCATGAACTTGTGACGAGAGTAGGTCTCCATGAACCAGCCTCGTTCATCCTTAAAGGCCTGCGGCTCCACCACAACGACGCCTTCAATGCTGGTACGATGGACCTTCATTCTCTTCAGCCCTGCTTCTTCTTATCCGCCAGCAATCTGCAGATGTACTTGCCATAGTCGCTGTTGGCGTACTTTCCTTCGAATATCTGCAGATCCGCAGCTGAGATCCACCCGTTATTGAGGGCGATCTCCTCGAGGCAGGCTATCTTCAATCCCTGATGCATCTCGATGGACCGTATGAAATCGGAGGAATCCGCCAGAGACTCGGGCGTTCCTGCATCTAGCCAGGCGAAGCCACGGCCCAGCTGCACCGCCTCCAGGTCGCCGGCCTCAAGATACATGCGGTTGACGTCGGTTATCTCGAGCTCTTTCCTCCAGGACGGCTTCACCTTCTTGGCGAATTCGACCACCCTCTCATCGTAGAAGTAGAGGCCGGTGGCGGCGTAGTTGGACTTGGGCACCTTGGGCTTCTCCTCCACGGAGAGCACCTTCCCCACTGCGTCGAATTCAACCACTCCGAACCTCTGCGGATCCTTCACTTGATAGCCGAAGATGGTGGCCTTTCCCTTGGCTTGGTTGTCAACGGCCTTGGCCAGTCGTTCCCGCAATCCACCTCCATAGAAGATATTGTCCCCGAGGACCATGGCCACCTTATCGCCATTGATGAAATCCTCGCCGATGATGAATGCCTGGGCGAGGCCTTCCGGCTTGGGCTGGACCTCATAGGAAAGTGAAATGCCGAACCTGCTTCCGTCTCCGAGCATATTGACAAAATTGGGCGTATCCTCCGGCGTAGAGATGATGAGAATGTCCCGTATGCCGGCTAGCATTAGGACTGAGAGGGGGTAGTAGATCATCGGCTTGTCGTAGACAGGCAGAAGATGCTTGTTGGTTACTGAAGTAAGTGGAAACAGCCGGGAACCGCTACCGCCGGCTAGAATTATGCCTTTCATCGTAATTGGATGGTGATGTCATTATTTCAATTTGGCCATCAATCTTCGAGGAATACTAATGAATCTCTTTGGTCTTGTATGGGTAACTAAACGAAGCCACCCTTGCGATTGATGATCATGAAAAGGATTTTGTTGAAGATGGCCGTAGTCTCAGATTCAAGGGGAGGCTCATCATGCCGTCTCACTCTTTGTTCAAGATACCACCACAGCGATTCTACCCACACCAAGTTGAAGAGAACCAGCATTCAAGAACGAATGTAATCAAAGTGGGCAACCTATTTTACATGGGTGGCAGCAACTTCGCCTTGACCGTCAGCAACATCGGAATTGAATAACAACCTCAGTGTGTCAACATTCCTATTTCTGTAACCGTGCGGGAGCAAGGCACCAGATGTGTGCACGGGCGCAATTCCCCCCCAACGATTGAAATCGTTGGATTCCTTGCACCCATTTGTTGAAGAGCACCCTTAGATCTAGCTCTTCATGATCGCCAGCAGGAAGACCCCGATGGCGATCAAGGCACCGATAAGGGCCGCCACGATGTAGATGAAGGCGTTCCACAGCAGTGTGCTGAGGCTGGTGGACAGGTGAATGACATTCCCGCCGCCGGACATTGCCATATATGCCCAGGCCACGCCCACGATGAGGCCGACCAGAAGCAGGACGACGCCGATCGTTCTGCTCTTGCCACTGCCAAAGTAGGCGGTGAAAATACCCGCCAGCACCATGAAGAGGGCGAAAACCAGTATTAGTATCGTCATGAAGTCCATCAGTTCCATTCGAATCTCTCCTTCGCGTCGAATATTTCGTGGGGTCAAGGTGCTAACGGTCTATAGACGGTCCTCATCGAGGCATCCCCACCATGAGTTCCCTCTAATGATTTGACATTATTAAACATTTTGAAGGAATCTAGTGTGTTGCACTAAGATTTGAATGGAGAACTGGATAGTGTCTCTGTGATAAGCTTATATTAAGTATCTCAGAATCATAATGCTGGTGAATGGGTGGTGGGAGCCAGGGGACCCAAGCAGAAATTCACGGGCGAGGCCTGCCCGAACAAGGAATGCGGGATGTATGGCCAGGAGGGCAAAGGCAATGTGGTAGGGAACGGCACCTACATGGCGCGCAACGGGCGCGTCAGGAAGTTCATCTGCCACCACTGCGAGAAGACCTTCACCAGCGCAATAACAATGCTTTCTATGATTTCAAGACCAAGAACGATAAGATACTGATGGCATTGAAGCTGGTCGTCCGCAAAAACAGCATCCGCCACGCAGCCGAGATGTTGGGCGTGAAGCCTGACACCGTCTGCAAATGGCTCCGCCGCGCGGCGGAGCACAGCAGGGAAGTGGACGAGATATTGATGCGCGAGACGGACGTCAGCGAGGTGGGGCTGGATGAGCTCTGGACCATCATTCGAAGTAAAGACTCCCGGCGGCTCTTGGTTGCGAGGAAGAGGGGGCGTGGGTGATCCAGTGCACAAAGTGGTGGTCTCCCACCTCGTGGGAGATCGAAGGCCGCATCTTGCCAAGCAACTACTGAAGGGCGTTGCGGGGCGGGCCCGCGGCATTCCTGACTTATTCAGCGATGGTCTCCGTTTGATAGTGTACCTCTATAATAGTGTACCTTTATTATACGGATATTTTGTGATAGGGTAATCTCAGTAGTTCCAGTAGACACCGGTTCCTGTCGTTGATCCTCAGCTCGCGCATCGGCGTCCACTTCCGATTGATGCCATTTTCGTCCCTATGTTTCAGTGAGCCGTGCGGCCGGCAGAAGTTGAAGTGGGCGTTGAACAATGTCACTTATCTTCCAATCCAGATTTCTTCTTGCAGAAGCCGAGCGTCTTGCCCGCCAGCCGATGATTCTCCTGGCGCATCGTCAAATTGTTCCTCTCGACGAAGGTCATGGAGATTTCGGCCTTATTCTCGAAATGACCGAATACTTGACGGCGTTCGACGCACACCAGGCGTCCGCCCCAATGATGCTTGACCACCTGCGCATAGCGTAGTTCGCTGGGTGGCATCAATGCCAGCTTTCTCGGACGTCCGCGCAATCCTGTCTGCATGAAGCCGACCTTCGATCCATAACTCCGCGATATGGCCTTCTTGTAGAAGCGGAGGGTGGTGTACCTCTATTATACTGAAATCTCCCAATAACAAAATATCAGTATAATGAAGGGACACTATCGCCAGGCCATCATGCTACAAGATGAATGTGGGCGTTCAAACCTGTGCGATGCCTTCCGATGCGATTCTTCCTCGAGCTAGCAGCATTCATCTCTAAGGAGTCGGAGTCTATTCGATTTCAACCGGAGTTTGTAGATGTTGCCGCCCGTAGAGTGCTAGCTCCATACATTTCTGTAAAGACAGCAGGAGGATCAAAGGAAACAAGGAAACCTGCTCCTGTCGCGCACAGATTCTGTTCGATGACCCATCTCCTTTCAATCAGTGTTGGTCGTCCCGCGAAACGGACCACTGGAAAGTTCACATCATGTTCAATGCATATTTATAACATGTTTATTACTAGCATAGGTCATGACAAATAACCCCAAGTCGGTCAAGGACAAGCGCCGCTTCGTGCAGGTGAACATTTCCCCCGAACTCGATGACATGCTGCACCGATGGAAGGAGAGCACCGGGCAATCCTACGCCGACACCCTGCGCCAGGCTGCCTTTGAATACCTCTTCCCGAGGCAAAGGATGATAGCTCCGCGGCCACCGACAGAGCTGCGTGAAGTCGCAGCACCATCGGTCACCCCGCCTAACCCTAGACAGATCAGGAGGGAGATCGTCGCGGCGTGTGCGAGAGCGCTTGACCCTTACCTAGGCACCGTTCCGGGTCGGTTGGAGAGCAACGAGGCAAGGCAACGGCTGGAGGCCATCCTGGAAAGCCGTAGGAGCGACTTCGAGGCACTGGGCATGGATGCCACCGGCAAAAGCCTTCTCTCGATCTTGGACACCGAGGCAAACATCGATCCACGCCTCCATGACACCGCCGCCCGCATCCTCAAATCCATCGATCTGGAGCGAAACGGTGGAGCGGGGCCGCCTACGACCGTTCCCAGCAGCGCCGCTCAACTGGGACAAGGCCATGAGGATGCGCCAAGTACCCGAGTTCGAGCTGTTCCCGACAGCAGGCTCGACCATGCCAACATCACACCAGCACCCCTGCGGGTAGCTTCAAATTCAGAGCTGATAGGAAGGTCCGATGGATTGGTCATAGGAACGGCGTTGACGCAGGAGGTGGCAGCTCCATCCACGGGCAACCTGATCCAGGAGGCTATCATCGCCCACTACCTATCATGGCTGGAGTCGAAGTGCGGAATTCTGAAGGGGCCAGAATTGAAGAGCGCGTTCAAGGCTGAGATCGAGGCGCAGCAGCAAGAGATCGCGACCGCCTTCAAGATCGCACCGTTTAGCCATCCCGGCTCGGCCCTCCCAGCCCTATCCAAGGTAATCATCGAGCACATCAAAGGCAGCGAAAAGGCGCGGGACAATATCCGCCTCCAGGTCGTGCTCAAAGACCTGACATCGCCTGTGTTGTAATTGTGGCCATCCTAGAGGCAGGGGAGGTCGGGAGATACCGACCCGCCCATCGGGAGGGGCGGGCATTCATGAGCCGTATTGCCTTGTGGGACGGTCCATTGCACCGAGTCCACCTAGGAACGGTCCAGTGGTCCCACATCATTGCCGCAAGAGCAGAGCGGTCGTTCCTCCGACGGGAGATATCGATCAAATGATCCGGTAGAGGAGCTAGACCGGCAAAGGCTAGGTATCGCCTCGTTCTGATCATTCGCATGGATCCTCCTCGCTCGGTCATCTGCTGCCGAAGAGACAAAAGACTCCCGGGCTTGCGCAGCGCTCACCGCGATGCACACGCATCTAGGCAATCGGTGGTGCCTTCTCCGGGGGGGGAGGCTCTGCGACCCTCTGCGCCACCCTGATGTGTGCGATACGTAGGATATCAGCGACTCGTGTTGGTGCGGGGGACGGCCTCGCCTAGGCCGGGTCCGGCGGCAAAGGGGGGCCGAGGCAGCTGCACGCAAGGCGGCCAAAGCGACGGCCGCTAATACGCAGGGTGGCAAGACGGAGCCGCAACTTAATAGCAGGTCCGAGCTCCTCACCTTCAGAAATAAGCGCCTAGGCAATACCTATGGGACTCCCTCGCACGAGCGCATACTCCGCTCGTGATGCTAGTCCACACTACGGCGTATATCGACCCATGCCGCCCAGGGGGAATCCGCCGATTTGCAGGGTATAGAAAAAATTATACCCCCTTTAAGGGGGTATAGGTTGAGACATAACGCCCGAAATCACAATCACATCCGTCGTGTGACACGATTCAATAATGACTTTAGACGCTCATACTCGGGAGGAGGGGTTGGCGAACTAACGAGTGCTTGTCTCCGCACGCGTTTTAAAAGGAACTTGAGCAACGAGTGAGTTCTCACTGCACCGGGCAGAATGACAAGAATGATTTGCAAACACTCAGCATACTGCTCACATAGCACGGAAATGGTTTGTGACTGTGTCAAGGCAGGTTAGGGAGCATCGAACATAGTGCTCGATCCATCTACTAACGCCCCGTCACGATGTCGACGCATTGCGCTTGCTGTCTGCCAATATGATCCCACCGGTAGCCGTCGCTCCTCGTACCTATGACGCTTGTACTCCTTGTAACAGGGTGCGACGAGCAAGTGCTGATCGTCATCGCCACGCGGAGAGGGGGCTCTTAGACCGCCATTGACCGAGATCGAGGCGTGGTTCGCGGCCTTGCAGACCAAGGCCGACCTGGCGTGGGCCAAGCTATGAAGGCTGTGATCAGCCAACATCCTAGGGACTAGGGCAACGACCATGTGGCAACAGTGGAGACAACTTCCGTGACAACGCCTGTCTTCGCCCGTGTGACATTATGATGTCCGCCCGTTCTCCACTTGCGCTATTTAATCGTGGCGTGTTTATCAAAATCGTGGAACGGGGATAGCGAAGAATTACGTCCCGCGTGTGGGATATCCAACATTACTCCACCATAGGTGGAGTAGATTTTGCGGGATAGTGCTATGTCCCGCGCAAGACCCGCATCGGGCCACTAACGCGCGTTGCACTGCCGACTACCAATGCCATGTTATGAAGGTTATATGATCTCCTACACCCCGAGTATGGAGCAGGGGGTCTCAGACCAGCGGTAAACCGTGTATCAACCCTCGATGATATACCTAACAGCTGAGATAGGAATAAGTGTTCATAACTGCGCAATTATTCCCCAGATGTAGTTAATGTGGGTAGCAGGCAGTGCCGCTCGACCCTTTTTAATGATGAATTGAGGGGCGCGTAGGTTTCAGTTGGTCTCGGCTGTTATGACGACGTATTAGGCAACACCCTTCGCCCGGACACAGACGACACGACACCGCAACGCTCGTTGCCCCTGCACTCGCATCGTTTGTAGTCGACCGGTCACCAGCGAAGATGGGCATGCCGATGCGCTCAATACCTTGCAATAGGGCCACGGCGGACCTACAGAGTGCGAACTTGATCTCGCTGCGGATATGCCCGAGCGCCCTCCTTCGTTGCACAGGACGACTTCCTCTGATGCGCCCTGAGGTGCATGCTCACGGTATCGATGACATTGCATAGGAACAGGAACCATTCGATGGGGTCAGGATACCTGCCCCTCTCGCCGTCCGGAGCAGGGCGGAGAGGGTCTCTCGCCTCCGGACCGAAGTGCAGCGGGACGTCGGCGGTGTCCGGTCCCCAAGGTCTCTTGACCGACACCTCTCTCGCCTTCTCCCAAATTTCCACCAGGCGCAGCATGTTGGAGAAACGGATGTTATAGCTCTCAATGATCGCCATGGTCACCCCATTGAAGTTGATGGGGGCCGGGTAGCCGTCCAACTGGGGGTTCATCATCAACGACGTCTGCATCATGTCGGAGATCAGCCGTTCGCCTTCCCGCATGACGAATTGATCGAACTCGCTGGGTTCCGCCCTGGTGGCGATGGTCGGCCTCCTGCCCTTCATGAAGTACCGCACCGCCTTCTTGCCCTGCTCCTGCTCCATCTCGATCTCCTTCTCTTCGAGCAATACGCTGAGCGTATGGTACAGCTTCTTCTTGGAGAGCTTGCCCTTCGAACCATCTTTGCCAAAAGCAATTTTCGCTTCCATTTCACTGGGTCTTATTCCTGGGTACCTTCTTACTTGATTCAGCACCCATTGCTCGGCGTACTCTCTGCCATGGCCAGATGTTTCATAGGTCATTAGAAATGCACCATGATGTGGATAATAGGGCAATTGAACCTACATAACCGTGTCGTCGATCATGGTTGCACTCGCAGGCGAGAACGAAAGGCATGGCATCGAATCGCGCGCGATGGTAGAGCACCCCATCGGAAGGGGCGGAGGCAGATATGGGGACGAGGCGCGGCCTCAAGATGGCGGTGCAGAGCGCCTGGACCATCTATCGGCACATATCTGCCGCGTTCGGCCTGACCGCGCAGAAGGTGCTGCTAGCGGGAGGGGCGGACCACTGAACCGCGACCTGGCGGATCGGCCAGCGCTTCCTCCAAGAATGACTTCCCACGAGACCCGGGTCGTCATCTACCGGTCGTCAGAATCTCGGCATGAACGAAGCGTGCGAGGGACGCACCGGCCCTACTGGGAACGAGAATGAACGGCCACACCGTCATCTTCGAGGCCGAGGATGGCAACGAGCCGCGCCAGCGCGTCCGTGGCCGGTCCTCGGTCGGTGCGAACGAGGGCAAACGATCGCCTGGTGATCGGAGATGGTTCGAACGGATAGTCAGCGTGCTTGAGGGATCAGGCAGTGAGATCGGTCTCTTCCATCTCCTCGGCCACCATCTTCCATCAAGGTCCGGTCCAGAGAGAAACCGCAAGAGCAGCGCGGTGAGGGGCACTATCTGCAAGTTTCTCCGCATCAGGGTCGCCGGCGACCGTCTCCGGCGCAAGGGAGGGCCTTGGCCGTGACCAAGCCCTCCAAAGGTATCAATACCGGCCTGGGCCATGCTTCTGTCGAGGCCGACCATGTCGTCAAGCGACGCGGGCGACCCAGCAAGGCCGACGTGCTGGCGCGGAGGGGGAGGCCCATGGGCCGGTATCCCCTGATGACCGCGGCAGAGGCATATCTGAAAAGAAGGAGCGTTAAGGTCGGAAAGAGCACGTGGAACAACGATCGCAGGACCGTCAAGTTCTTCGTCAGAGCGATGGAGCAAATGCGCGAGAACGGCTTGATCAAGACCACCAACCCGAAAGCGATCGGGCCGGTCGAGGTCCGAGCCCTCTTAGATTGGATGCGAGATCCCAAGGCGAAGTCCAACAACGGACGGGCCCGCGGTCGAGCTCTCGATCCGGACACGCAGGTACGCTATCTATCAAAGCTGGAGGGTATCTTGAAGATGTACGGCAACACCGTCATCGAGACCATGAGGGAGGAAGGCTATCAGCTGCCGCAGAAGACCGGGAAGAAGCCCATCCGGGCCATGAACTCGGTCGACCTCAAGGCAGTGCAGGTGGCCGCTCACCAGGTCGGCAGCCGCAGCCGCGAGCCCGAGGGATGGTATCGCGCCAAGGCCGAGTTCCTGACCAAGGTCTACGTGGCGACGGGGCTCAGGCCCTCGGAGCTGCGTCTCACCTTCATGGACGACCTGGATACCCGCCGCTGGCGCATCTATGTCCGCAACCCAAAAGGGGGAGGCGTGTGGGCAGCGGAAAGGACGGTCACCATCATGCCGCCCTATCGGCAGGCAGTGACCGACTTCCTCCAGGAACGTGAGCAGCTGCTCCGTTTCTACGGCAGGCAGAAGGCCATCTACCTGATCCCTAACCTCAGGGACGGTAAGGATGGACACTACAGCCCCGCCCATTTCGGCGTACTGAAGCAAGAAGTGTCGAAGATCTCCGGCGTTGACTTCCAGCTCAAGGACTTCCGACCGACCTTCGCCACCATGAGCGTGGAGAAGGACCCGAACCTCCTGATAGACGTATCGGCCCAGCTGGGGCACTCGAATCTAATGACCACGCAGAGGTACTATGCCCAGATCTCTGCGGAAAGCGCCGGTTCCCGTCTAGAAAAGGCGTGGGATGATCAACCCGTTGTGCAGAAAGAGAAGAGCATCAACGCGGACATCATGCTAGGCATGCTGATGAAGGCCCTCCGGATCAATTCCCCCGAGGACCTGCAGAAGCTGCTCGCGACCCAGGCCGAGGGATAATAAATACCTCGAATTTAGCATGAGCCAGCATAGGCCGATGGCCTCCCGACGGGAGCACCACACTCTTATCTATCTTCTCGGTCTTGAAAATGAAATCTATTTCTTCTCTCACAGATCGGGGCATTCGGGCCTAGCCCAGATAGCGAGTACTATACATTTTCCCTCTAGAGTAACTATCCGGGTCAGGATCATATCAGATATCGACCAATGCTCGACAGTCCTCCGCATGAACGTCCAAAATCCATCATAGGGTACTACTAGGTACACGTTATGCCAATGACCTCGCCCATCGAATGGCACTTCAAATTCAGACCATAGGCAACCGATACCATGAAACGCGACATCATCTCTATGCTCGATATGCGCGAGGACGTTTTCGATATCCTCGCACTCAGCCAGCAGCTCAAACAGAACAAGTTCTCCCATCTAAACGCTCTTCCAGGTCGTACGCTCGCTATGATCTTCGAGAAGAGCTCCACCCGCACCCGCGTCTCCTTCGAAGCGGGCATGACCCAGCTCGGAGGCCACGCCCTCTACCTTTCTCCGAAGGAGCTGCAGATGGGCCGCGGCGAGACCATCGGCGACACCGCGCGCGTGCTCAGCCGCTACTGCGACTGCATCATGTACCGTGCCTACCGCCACGATATGATGGTCGACCTGGCTAAGAACGCCACCGTCCCGGTCATCAACGCCCTCGACGATCAGGAGCACCCCTGCCAGGTCATGGCCGATCTGCTCACCATCAAGGAGCACAAAGGCATCTTCCACGGCCTCAAGTGCGCCTACGTCGGCGACGGCAACAACGTCTGCAATTCGCTGATGCTGGGCGCCGCCATGGTCGGCATGGACTTCGTGGCCGGCTGCCCGAAGGGCTACCAGCCGGAGGCGGAGATAGCGTCCAAGGCGAAGGACATCGCCAAGAATGAGGACTGCACCGTCACCGTCACCTCCTCGCCGACCGAAGCGGCCGAGAACGCGGACATCCTCTACACCGACGTCTGGGTCTCCATGGG
>CAZCNG010000042.1:0-14919 GCA_964500045.1 uncultured Methanomassiliicoccaceae archaeon | reverse complement strand
TCCTCCGTTTCCAGCTCCATGCCCATCTTCTTCTCCCACTCGTTCTCCTGCCAATTCATATCCATGTCCGAGAAGTAGGGTGTGGAGTAGTAGGTGAAAGGGGCCTTCTTCCTCTCTCTTTCGTAGACTTCCTGCGTGAGGTATACGGCAATGCAATCATCTGCCTTGAAAGTGACCGTGGGTACCCTCACCTCATTCACGATATTGTTCAACGAGCCGCACACACCGTAGCCGAGGAGCACTGCGTCCACCGTGCCCTCGAGGCTATTCACTTTCTCTACGACCACTTCCTGCAACTTCTGCGGCTCGTTATGGTAGCTGTACTCAAGGTATTCATGCAGCACGAAATCTGGATCGCCCTCCGTAAGTGCCTCTAGTTCTCGCTTGAAATGGTCACAGGCGACGATGGCGATTCTCATTCCCTAGGCCTCCGGAGTATTTCCGTCCGGGTCAGGAGTCTTCAGTGCAATCATGCGCGTGCTCCTTCTACGGTCTGTATCTGTAGTTAATCGTTGCTATGATATGATGTCGGCGAGGGATCGTAGCCAAGGATCGCAGGCCTGAGATCCAGTGCTCTGTGCCCGCTCAACAGGGCATCCTTCCCGGGAGCTCCTCGAGAATGAGGTCGAAGAGCTGCTCCATGGTACTGGGCCGCACAGCGGTGTCACAGTAGGAGAAGCTCAAGGTCATCCTCTGATGGAACGTACTGGCCCCCATGCCCACGCCCGGCGGCAGTTGGACGGGTCCGAAGAAATGGACGTCTTCGACCGGCACGTTGCCGAAGTCGACCACCTTGGGATCAATGATCCCGAGGTTGGAGAGCACAGGATGAGCGATCTGGAAATTGGTGAATTTGGCCAAACCCTCGATCAGGAACATACCGGGGAATAGGACCAGTTCAATGAATAGCATCTCCGCCAGTTCCTCTTGTCTCTCCTTCTTCTTCTCCAAGATGCCATGGACCCGTTGCAGAGTCCCCTTGAAGTCCTCACCATCCCTGCGGTCGATGGTGATGAAATAGATCCCCGCGACATTGCCGATCGCCCTCTTCCCGTCTGGAAGGTAGCGGCGCAGGTTGATGGGGACCTCCGCCCGGAGGGGTTGACCCATCGGTGGGTCGACCAGGACGAAAAGGGATCGGTAGAGGGCGGTCAGAAGCACGTCGTTGATCGTCACCCCTTCTTCACGAGCGTAGGAACGTATGGCGGCCAGGCGGTCCGGGAGGATCGTTCTGGTGATGAAGGCGCGGCCGGAGCAATCCCCGCCTTCCCTGTTGATGCCCCAGGTCGATCCAGGCACCTGGATGCTGGGCAACCCCCTTATGGCCGGAAGGAGGCCGCCTCGCCTCAGCACCTCGCGGGGAATCTGCATCCGTTCGAGATTGACCGTCGGAAGATACTCCGGATCTCTTTCCAGTTCCCGGTATAGCGAGGAAAGCATTGATAGGTATGCGATCGCCCCGCCGCCATCCATTATCATATGGTTCAACCTAATGCACAGCACATCGTTGTCGGAGCGGAACACGCGCACCCGGATCTGTGGCGCCTGCGTAGGAGAAAGCGGCCTGGCCATGAAATCTGAGAATTCTTTGTCCGAGGACGTGCCTTCCATGACCTTGAAGTGGCACTTCTGCTCCACCTGGGCAGTCCTTTGCCAATACGGTCGCCAGGGATGGTTGACGAACCTATAGGTGAGGATCGGCTCGGCCCTCATGGTCAGATCGACGGCCCTTGCTAGGATCTCTTCGTCAATGTGCCCCTGGAAGAAGACCATGATGCGACCTTGGCCATCGGAAGCATCGCTCTCCATGCCAATGCTGACCATGCGATCGGTCGAGGAACACAGGATCTTTTCAGGCAGATCGAAGGTCTCGTCCCTAGGGGCCTCAGGATCTCTTGGAATGGGTCGCACCTACCGTTACTTCGGGGAGATGATTCGAATGACAATACTGAACGATATCATATTATTCATCACATCTGAGCCAGTGTATCTTATTACGTGATCGGTGTTCATCAATTCTTCGCTTTGTTCTATCCCCTCCACCCATCCCGCAGAAGGCCGAAGAACACCTGATCGTGGAACTTTCCTTGATGGAAATGACGCTCACGCAAGAGCGCCTCCTGTGCGAATCCAAGTCTGAGCAGCAGATCCATGGAACGTGGATTGATCCTCAATGTGTCCGCCTCTATCCGGTGCAATCTCAGATCGGAGAAGCCATGGCGGATAAGTTCCCGCAAGGCCTCGGTCATGATGCCTTTGTGCCAATGCTCCCGGTGAAGCTCATAGCCGATCTCAGCGCATCGTTGCCCGGGACCGAAGTTCCATAGGCAGCACTCTCCGATCACGACGTCCTGATCGATGAGCACAATGGCCCAAGTCATCGCCTCATGGCGTTCGTACCCTGTGCGGTTGGATGCTATCCACGTTCTTGTCTCGTCGACGGTCCTGTGCGGATCCTCCCCGAATCGTCCTGTGACCTCTGCATCAGTCTTGAAGGCATGCACCGCCTCCGCATCTGATTCCTGGATCTGCCGAAGCCGAAGTCTGCGGGTGGTCAAGGTTGGCAGGCAGGAGAACGCCTGTTCTAAGGTCATCTGTTCCTGAGACGACGGTGCGATAATAAAAGATTCAGTATGGACCGTGGCTGCTCTTCTGTCCTCGGAGGAATCTCAATATAAATTAGATGGAATAAAATAATATGTCCAGCGGATGGTGACCCGGGCAGTTAGGCCGCGGGCGAACTTCAGGACCTGGACAAAATAGTGGCGATGAATCCTGCGGCCTTCTGTTGCCAGTCATCCCGCAGCGGTCCCTTGATATCGGTGACGACGAACTTCATCTCCGCCACCTTGGTCAGGCTTTTCGCCTGCAACAGTTCGTTCATAATGGGGAGGATGCGCTGCCACTTCGCCAGCTCTTCCTCGGAGGGCATCTGACCGGTCTTCTTGTTCGGCCTCGCAGCACCCTCGGTGGAAAAAATGGCGTATCTTGTGCTGGGTGGCAGGTCCACTTTCTTGAGGAAACGGCGCATCTTCCCCATCGGTTTGCCAATCCTGCCGGGAGAGCCAAAAATGTAGAGGTCGGCCGTGGGCAGCCGCTTGGCCTCGACCTCTCTGATATGATGAACGTTCACATCCTCCCCTTTGATGGTCAGCAGCTTCTGCAGTTCCTCCGCCACCTTGGCGCCGTTGCCGTATTTCGAACAGTGGAAGATCTCTACCCTCATGCGCTTCACCCCGGGCTCCTCCTCTTCGAAGTCCCAATATGATAGAAACTTGCCCCCTACATTAACAATCCTGGACCGGGTTTCGACCCAAAGTTCTTGGCACTATCCATGGCGGATGTCCGGCATTGTGCGATTCCACAGGGGCGAACGACCGCTGGACTCAAGGGAAGCGGAAGACGCCTTCCGGGAGCTGCAGGTGGAAACGTACCCCGTTCTCGCCCCCGTCCTCGTAGACGCCTATCTTGGTGATGGCCAATATCTCCTTGGATAGGAACAGCCCGAGCCCGCTGCGGCCTCCACAGCCCCGGGTGAAGAGGCAGGCACGCTGGTCCTCTGGAATGCCGTGGCCGTTGTCCTCGTAGACCACCTCGCAGGTGCCCTGGCGACGTTCGGCACGCACCTCTATTCTGGTGACGCCCTCGCCATGCTTGATCGAATTCTCGAGCAGGTTGTAGAATACCTTCACCAGGAGCGGGTCGGCCAGTATATGCAATCCATCGGTCTCTAGGATCAGGTCGATGTGTTCCATATCTAGCCCGCTAGCTGCGGTGCGCACCGTTGCCATGATGTCCTGCCAGACGGGTGCCTTGACCCCCATTTCCTCGTAGTCCTTGGTGAAGGCGATCTGTCTGGAGATCGAAGCGAGCGCGGCGGCCATCTTCTGCAGCCTCTCGCCCCGCCGTTCGGGATTCAGTCCCTTGCGTTCCAATTCCAGATATCCCCCTAGGACCGAGATCTGGTTGAGGATGTCGTGCCGCGTGATGCTGCTAAGGATGCTCAGCCTCTTGTTCATCCTCTCCAGCGCCTCCTCCTTGGCAATGATGTCGCTGGTGTCGACCACCACGGCCATGGACCCGGTGAAGTGGCCGCTGGCTTCCAGCAGTGGCGCGGCGGCGATGCGGACCGGGAATTTGCTCCCGTCCCTGCGGATCATCTCGAAATCGTATTTCTCGTTCATCCCCTTTCGGCGCCGCTCGATGCTCTGCATGAAGGCCACCTTTCTAGTGGGGTCGAAGAAGCGCTCCACTGGAAGCCCCATCAATTCGCTGCTGCTGTAACCTAGCATCTCTTCGGTGCGGCGGTTCACATAGACGAACTTCTGTTCAGAGTCAAGCGCCCAAATCCCCTCGTCGGCCATTTCCACTAGGTTTCGGAAACTTTCTTCGCTGTGCTGCAGTTCGACCTCGAACTTCTTGCGATCGGTGATGTCCTCGGCGGAACCCAGTTCAGAACGGGCGCTCCCGTCCGTATCCCTGCTGAAGATCAGATCGCGGCTGCGTAACCAGCGCCAGGTGCCATCCGCCCTTCTCATCCTGTATTCGCTTTCCAGCGTAACCCCGTCCGGTTGGCGCGCCAGTTCCGCCTGGTAGGAGGCAACCTTGGCCCTATCGTCGGGGTGAAGTATCTGCGCGAACAGCTGGTCTCCCATATCCTGGGTCTGTTCCGGCGTGTAGCCGAGGAACTCGGTCACCTCTTGGTTGGAATAGGGGTTGCGGTGCTCTTTCAGATCGTAGATGTAGATCAAGTTGGGCGAGGAATCGAAGATGGAATTCAGCAGATGTTGGTTCGCCTCCAATTCTTGTTCGATCTCCTTGCGTTCGCTCACGTCCCGAACCACGCAGATGAGACCGCCATCCTCCAGGGCGGTCAGGGACAGCTCCTGTGTGAATAGGGTGCCGTCCTTGCGCTTTCCAGTGGATTCTCCTCGCCAGGACCCCTCCGTATGCAGAGAAGGCATGATCTCCCGTTCAAAGCGTTCCAGCTCATGATCTTCGTAGAGGCAGGTCCAGGCGAGGCCCAGTAGTTCTTCTGGTGCCTCATATCCATAGATGCGGGCATGGGCCTTGTTCATGTACCAGTAGGTCTCGTCGGCCCGCAACAGCGCTATCCCGTCCACGCTCTCCTGCATGGCCTGCAGCGCATCTTCGAGGGAACGGGTGCTGTTCTTCAGTTCGGAGACATCGACCGAAGAGTTGACCATCCCGATGATGTGGCCCGCGGAATCCATCACCGGGGCGCTGCTCACCATCAATGACCTGCCCGTTCGATCCAACACCTCTCCTTTCTCGGGATGGCCGGTCTTGAAGGCCTTAATGGCCGGACATCCGGGACAGGGTTGGTCGCGACCGTGCAGCACCTGGTAGCATTGTCCACCTACCAGTTCGTTGAACGGCACATCAGCCGGGCCTCTTGCTTGATTGGTCCACTTGAGCCTCATATCGGCATCGATGTACTCGATCGCCATCTGCTGGAGTCCTTCCAGGATCGCCAGCTTTTCACCCGAGTACTCATCCGCCAGCTTGCGGTCGTGGACATCCCTCAGGAAACCGACCAGGCAGGGGTGTCCGTGCCGCTCGAAGAGGTTGAGCTCGATCTCGACCGGGAGCATCTCGCCGGTGGAGCGGAGGAAATTGGCTTCATAGCGCAGACGACCCCGTCGCTGGCAGATCTCCAGGATCTCGGCCCAGCGGTCCTGGTTCATGTTTATGTCGATCTCCAGCATATTGCGGCTTAGCATCTCCTCAACGCTGCACCCCAGCAGCTCTCCAGCCGCACGGTTGGCCCTCGTTATTCCTCCCTGGCTATCGAACCAGACTATGGCCAAGGATGCATTGTCCAAGGAGAACTGCGACAGGCGCAGCTCCTCCTCATCGGCGGCGTGTTTGATCGCCAAATTGAGCTTGTGCTTCAGCTCAGCTGTGAGGGTATCTATCGAGCCGCCCTTCTGCACGTAATAATTGGCACCATTATTGACCGCATCGATCACCACCTCCTCTCTACCTCGGCCAGTGAGGAGGATGAAGGGGACGTCCCAACCCTCCTTATGTATCCACTTTAAGAATTCGATTCCGTTGATTTCCGGCATCAGGTAGTCGCAGACAACCGCATCTGGCATTCTTTGCTTCAGGATGGCCTTCGCCTCACGCACGGATGATGCCGTCTCTATGGTGAAGCCCTGTTTCTCCAGAAGGGCGCGGATGACGATGAGGAAATCCTCCTCGTCATCGACAACCAGCACCTTTGCAGTGCCTTCTGCCATAGCCATTATCTCGCCCCCTCTTCTCTATACCTGTTTATTGTGTATATACACTGATGCAAAGAATGACATCCTCTATTATTTTGATTATATATTATATTAATATGCTCTATTAATATTAGTTTGGATTCCCCGCAACCTTTTCATGAACCGGCGGGAACGTCCACCATCACATCGTTCTCTTCCACGCTGACATTGTAGACGTGCAGGTCGCTCGCCTTGCCGATGAGCGGGATCTTGACATTGTTCACCACTTTGCCGGTGCGCACGTCATAGGTGGAGCGATGCAGGGGGCATATCACATTCACACCCTGCAGTTTGCCCTCTGCCAGCTTGCCACCCTTATGAGAACATATCCCATCCATGGCCCAGAAACGACCGTCCACATTTGCCAGCACCAGTATCTTGCCGTTGGCTTCGACCGCGCGCATCGTGCCGGGGGCGAGGTCTGCCTTGTTGGCTACCTTGAACTTGACCATCGGACCACCTGTCTATCAATTGCATCAACAACGTCTTAACATTGCCGCCTTTCAGGAATCGTTAAATCGCCCGCGCATCGTTAGGACAGAACATGGTCATCGATTTCCATGTGCATCTCTGGCTGCGCCCCATGTTGCCAGATGGACTTCTCCGTGCCTACTTGGAGCCGCTGTTGGCCCTGGACGGCCTGATGGACCTGAGCGATGACCGTGTCAACTCCTGGCCCATGTCCCAGGTCACCGACGTACAGCTGCTGGAGGAGATGACCATCGCTCAGATCGACCGCTCCATCGTCCTGCCCTTGGATTTCGGCATGGCCGAGAGCGCTAGGGTGGGGCCGGAGGAGTACAATGACTGGGTTTTCGAGCGCTGCGCGCAGGCCAGCGACCGCTTGGTTCCGTTCGTGGGCGTAGATCCGCAGAGGGGTGAGACCGCCATCCGCTTGGTCACCAAGTACGTCAAGGCCTACGATGCCAAGGGCGTGAAGATCTACCCCGGTACCGGATTCTACGCGGACGAGGAGCGCTTATTGCCCTTCTGGGACCTGGTGGACGACCTGGGCCTCGTGGTTACCACCCACGCAGGCGCCGCCTGGGGGCCACTGGGTGAAGATTTCAACCGACCCGCTCGTTTCGCCAAAGTGCTGGATAAGCATGAAAGAATGCGCCTGGTGATCGCGCATATGGGTGGCAAGTTCCGTAGCGAGATGTATGAGCTCCTGGCCGAATTCCCCAATGCCTATACTGATATTTCCGCGCTGCAGGGATGGCTACCTTCCAACCCGGAGGTGGCGCAGGCTCGCCTCGTGGAGGCAGTAGCGGTCATCGAAGACCGCTTGCTATTCGGTTCTGACTGGCCCCTCTTCGATCTCGCCTATTCCCATGCCAACTGGGTCCGCTTCGTTCGGGAGGTCCCCTGGGGCACCACCGCGCAGAAGGAGAAATTGCTCCACGGCAACGCAGAGCGCCTGTTGCGTTGATCATTCCAGCGGTGCGTCCCACTTGCCGCGGAAGAAATTCTCGCCGATCGCCCGTCTAGCGGGCCGGTCCCTCTCGGCCATAAGCTGCTTATCTGACAGCAGGGAGGGATCGCTGCCCGGCCTGCCGATGTTGATCAGGGCGATGAGGACGTAATCTTCCGGTATTCCTAGGGATTGTTTGGCCACGGCCACATCATAGCCGGCGATGGGATGGGCGATGAGGCCCAGTTCCGCCGCGCGCAACATCATTTCCCCCACCGCCATGCCGCAGTCGAAGAGGAAGTAGTCCCGCCGGTCCGCCAGCCTGCAGTCGTCATCGGCGCGGGCGCAGATGGCAAAGATCAACGGCGCCTTCTGCGCCCAGGCATTTCCCTTGGTCAAGGACGTCTTGAGGTCGTGGAGCGGCCCCTCATCGAACACCGCCACCACCCGCCACGGTTGATTATTGTTGCAGGAAGGGGACAGGCGCATGGCCTGCACGAGTTCCATGATCTCATCATTCGGGACCGGCGTCGCGTCAAGGATGCGCCGCGCCCTCCTCATTTCGATGGCCTGCTTGACTTCCACGGTGATCCCACGTTCTATGCCAACTGCTAGACGATAACGCTTTGCCTGCCCAGAATTAATAATCGTACCACGATTCCCATGCGATGGCCAAGGTCTCGGGGAAACCACTGCTGCAACTGCGCAAGGTGAGCGTCGTTCTCGGCGGCGTGAAGGTGCTGAATTCTCTGAACCTGGAGATCGCTGAGGGAGAGAGCGCCGTCATCCTCGGCCCCAACGGGTCTGGCAAGTCGACGTTGATCAAGGTCATCGCCCGCGAAGTGCCGGTATACCGGAGCCGCGGATCCCACCTCAAGCTACGGGGCCGGGACGACTGGGGCCTCTTTGAACTGCGCCAGGCCATCGGCCTCGTTTCCGGTGACCTGCAGATGGCGTTCAGCGCGGGCCATGAGGTGATCGATGCCGTTCTCTCTGGATTCTTCGGTACCATCGGTCTGAACCATACTCTGGCCGTCACAGAGGAGATGCAAAGGAAGGCGGAGGCCTCCCTGCGTCGCATGGAGGTGCTGCACCTCGTCGGCCGTGATATCGGCACCCTGTCGCTCGGAGAGGCGCGGCGTGTGCTCTTGGCCCGCGCGCTGGTGAACGATCCTGCGACCCTGCTGTTGGATGAACCGAGCAGCGGTCTCGATGTCAAAGGGAGATCTGAGTTCCGGTCCACCATGCGCCGTCTCATCGCGGAAGGCACCTCCTTACTGATCGTGACGCATGATCTGGAAGACATAGTGCCGGAGGTCCGCAAGGTCGTGATGCTGCGTGACGGTGCGGTGCTGCGCAGCGGCGGTAGGCGGCTCATCAACGATGCGAGCGTCTCCGCGCTTTTTAGTATACCATTGCACGTGGATGAGAAGGGTGGAATCTTGAGCATGGCTCCGGCAAACAGCATTAAGTAGGTCCAAGCCAGTTCGAATGCCATGCAACTTAGCGACCTGGCAACAGCTTCCTATGTGCAATGGGCGCTGATAGTCGGCGGTCTCATTGCGGTCCTCAGCGGGATCATTGGACGGAACAAGAAGAGCATCATCGATGAGGTCGTGATGTTCTTCGGGTTCATCATCGGCATCCTCTTGCTGGCCATGGGTATCCTGACCATAACCGCGAGCGCTACGCATGCCACCCCCGGTGTAGCTACCCTGATGCTCCTAATATTGGGCGTGGCCATGTTCTTCCGGCCTCTGAAGAAAGTGCCCTTCGCCGGTGTCATCGGCTTCGTCGGCGCCCTCTTCGTCGCCATAGCGCTGTA
This sequence comes from uncultured Methanomassiliicoccaceae archaeon, assembly GCA_964500045.1. Taxonomy (GTDB): domain Archaea; phylum Thermoplasmatota; class Thermoplasmata; order Methanomassiliicoccales; family UBA472; genus CAZCNG01. The sequence continues at coordinate 5,390 of CAZCNG010000042.1, read as the reverse complement.
CAATATGCACATCGATAATACCTGGATCATAATCGTCTTCCTGATCGTCTTTGTCATATTGTGGCTGATCTTCAAGGTCATCTTCGGTGTGGTAAAGATCGCAGCGGCCATCCTGACCTTCAGACCGGTGCTGATGATCATAGGTATCATCGCCATCATCGAAGGCGTCTTGTTCATGATGGGATCGTCGCTCTAGGGCTGGCCGAGAACGTCGGCTTGCTTTCAACAGCTCAAACTTCTTCCCTTTTCTCACCATCGATCTTCTATTGAATAATGATAGCGATACGATTATTTGGATAATTATTATACTCGTAATCTTAATTCACCTGCATGGACTTCTTTGGGCGGAAGAAGGAATTGGCACTCTTGACAAGGATGTCCCGGACGGGTGGGGGATTCATAGTCATCACGGGCCGCAGAAGGGTTGGCAAGACCGAGCTGGTGCGTCAGTTCCTCAGAGGCAAGAGGTCCTGCTATCTTTTCATTAACCAGGGCTTGAGCAGGGATGCCCTGCTGGAGGACATATCATCTCAGATCGAGCGCGACCTGGGTGAGGTGGGGATCCGCTACTCCTCCTTTGGGGCGCTATTCCGCCATCTCTTCAATGACATGGGGCCGCTGGTCCTGGCCATAGATGAGTTCCAGCGGCTCCAGGGGATTGCGCCCGAGGCGCTATCCGAGCTGCAACAGGCCGTTGATACGTATTTGCAGAAGTCCCAGGTGACCCTCATCGTATCGGGTTCCAGCATGGGCATGATGGGGCGCATCTTCGAGGAATCTGGTGCCCCCCTATTCAAGCGGGCCGACAGCATCATCACCCTTCGCCCCCTTGGATTTCCCGAAACCTGCGAATTATTGGAGCGAATGGGGATCGTCAAAGCCGAAGAACAGCTTGATCTGTACTCCCTTTTTGGCGGAATAATATTCTATTATCGCCTGATGGAAAGGTACGGTGCCAAGGATCTGCACTCGGTGCTCGATCTTCTGCTGCTCAATGACCTGGCCCCTCTTGCTCATGAGCCGATGGACATCATGGTGGAGGAATTCGGAAGGCAGCACAGCACCTACTTCGAGATATTGAAGGCCATGGCCTGGGGGCGGTCCTCTCGAGGTGAGATAGCGGACCATACGCATGTGGAAGCGACCTCTCTCTCCCACTACCTCGATGATCTCTCTTTGTTGCTGGGGGTGGTCGAGGGGGAGGTCCCTGTGACCGAGATCAAGGAACGAAGTCGGAGGGGACGATACCGCATCGTCGATCCTTTCTTCCGCTTCTATTTCCGATTCATATGGCCTCGCATGGCGGATATTTCCCTAGGAAGGTTCGACCGCATTCTGGACGAGGTCGAAGCTCAGTGGCCTGCCCATCGCGGGGCGGTCTTTGAGGATCTCGCCTTGCAGCACACGCGTAATGCCTTGGGCACCAGCTACGGGTCGATAGGTCGGTTCTGGAGCCGACGCGGCGACGAGGTCGACATCCTGCTCATAGACCATGAGGGCCGCAAGGCAATGATGATCGAGAGCAAAGCATCCAATTTGAGTCCTGGCGAAGCCCTTTCCATCTTGAATCGGCTGGAGGCCAAGTGGCCTTTGATCCCGCTCGTCGGATACCAGCGTTCGGTCGGATTGATATGCATCTCTGTCCAATTGGATGGGAGGTGGCCTGAACAGGGGACCGTCATCACACTGGATGACCTGAGGAAATAGGTTTGAGGGCATTTTCCCGCCCCAAATGAGGCGCGGCTCCGCCGTTGCCCCTTGATAAGGATTAAATGGGAGCACCCGTATCGCAAGCTTGCGGGCCTGTGGCTTAGCCTGGATATAGCACTGGCCTTCTATCCTGTCAAAGGGAAGGCAGCCAGTGGTCTCGGGTTCGAATCGCCGACAGAAATGCCCGGCGCGGACATCCCGACAGGCCCGCCAATGGAAACCCATATAAACGCCCACACAATCAGGGGCTTAAATCTTGGTGATTCACGATGAAGAGAAGCTCACGCGCCTGGAAGAAGAGAGGCAAGCAGCGCTGGAAGTGGCGCAAGAAGAAAATGCGTCGCCGCAAGAGAGCGCAGAAGATGCGTAAGGCATAATGATGAACTGTGGGGGTATGGGGTAACACGGTATCCTCGCGGGCTCCAGTTAATGAGGAGTGATTGCTAACGGGTTTGCTGAACCAGTGATGACTAACTGGAGCGATGACCCATTAGTTCGGGCGGGGTAGCTCCCTGCCTAGAAGAAACCCGCTGATCTGGGTTCAAATCCCAGTGCCCCCACCTAACTTTCCTGGCCTTCAGGCCAACCTTTCCCCTTTCCAAGAAGGGGACCTCTTTTCCTTATCCAATTCGTTGCGAAAGCTTTCTTGGTTCTCCCCCGGGCTGCATTGTGGTCGGGGGGTCTCGATCGTCTTCATTTTCGAACGGCTCCGAGACCTTGCCCGAATGATCGTCTTCCCACTCACTTGATGTGCGCCAGCACCTCTTCGTCCAACAAATAGCTTATGCGGGGGCCGACCACGTACACCGGGTTATAGCCGAAGAAGTTGTGCTCGAAGATGTCGTAGATGACGATGCTGTAGAAATCGGTCTTGGCCTTCTCCAGGACCGCTCCCTCCATAGTGGCGCGGTCGGCCGCCCTGGCCTCGGCAATGGCCTTGTCCAGCGGGTCAACCGCTCCTTCCTTGATGGCGTCGATCCGCTCCGCCAGCAACTTCCGGGCCATCCTCCTCCCGGAGACGGCCTGGAAATGGCGCATGATGACCACTTCGGCGATGAAGACCAGGATAAGGATGATGAGCTTCGCATCCCCGTCGGCCCGCAGCTTGGCCCACAGTTCGTTCCATGTGCCTCCCGGGGCGAGGATAGCTCCGACGAACAACAACCCGAGGGCCGCCATGACCAGTCCGGCTAGGGCGATGAAGAACATCCCCGCGACCCTGCTTCTGCTGCGCGCCGAGCCTATCTTGCCTTTGAACTTGCGCGCGGTCTTGACGAACCCTCTCTCCTGAGGTTTCAGCACCAGCAGGATTACGAAGAAGGACAAGATGATCAGGATCTGGACCAGAATACCTAAGGCCTTTGCCTGGTCGTACAGATTCTGGATGAAACCGAAATACACTCCGAAGAAGATACCGATGCCGAACAACACGAAGAAGCTCAGAGCCAGGGGCACCATTCCGCTAAGGAACATGGTCATGCCTATCTCCACCCCCAGCCCTTTCTTCTTCTTGAGGATGTAGCGGATAGGTCTCTTGATCGCTTCCTTGGAGACCTTCAGTTTCTGCTTTTCCGCCTCATCGGCCTTGTTCCTCGTGGTGGGGAGGAAGAATATCAGAAAATTGAAGCCATACAGGATGAAGGAGATCATCACCCAGAAGAGGAAACCAGCATCGTTCAGGAACAGGGCTATGCAGGCCAGGCCGAGGAAGACGATCGCGATCGCCCATCCTATGGTGAATCCCCTGCGGGGTGCGCTGACATTGTCGAGCATCTTCTGTTCGCGACCTATCTCTTTGATCGCTTCAAGCCGGAACTCCTCGGCCATCTCGATGCTTATGTTGCTCGTGCCGCTATCCATTTTCGACCTGCCGCAGATGCTGGATACCGATGCCAACACTAGTGGATTAAGCCTCCTACGCCTCCTGTCGATCAGGCAATCAAATTGGAGGGCGCCTATAGGGGATCTGTTTCCCCTCAATTGTATGGGAATGTCGCCTCCTCACTGAGAGTGCGACCCCTGATCCTTCGTATGCCCCCTCCGGCGCATCAATCCGCCCAGGTAGACGTAGCACAGACAGGATGCGCATACAACTGCGCCGCCTACGATCCACGCCACCGAGATGGACGCATTGCTGGCCACGAATCCGAGGACCAGCGAACCGACCAGGGCGCCGAGCTGTATGACCAATGACTGCAGCGAAAGCAGCGTAGCCCTCACTTCGGAAGGCGCCTGTGCGTTATAGAGCGCGGCATGCGGAGAGTCGCCCACGCTGGCTACGAAGTAGAGCACGACATAGAAGAGCGCGAAACCGAAGAGCTGTGTCTGCAGGGCGAAGAAGATGAAGATGATCCCCGTGGCCAGGCGCAGTGCTGCCATGGTCCAGACCTGCGAGGTGCGGTCGGAGAGGCGCGTGGCCGCCAGACTCCCCATCGCCGAGGCTAGGAAGTAGGCGGCCGCCAGCAGTCCGAGCACCCAGGTATCTGTTGCACCGGAGATCTCCTGCACGCGCGGCTGCCAGAGGAGCTCGATGCTCATGACGCCGAATCCCAGGGCGGCCATGGACAGCAGGAGCACCAGAGTGATGCGGTTGTGGAGGCCATGCCGGGCGGAAACGGCGAACACCTCTTTCAGTTTCTCTAGACTGAAAGCCCTCCCGCCCACGGGGCAGGGGGCTTCGCGCACGATGATCGCGGTGACGATGAGCTGGACGAACAGTAGCGCGATCATCAGGAGGATGTTGAACGAATAGGGTCCCGTGTCCCCTACCTGTAGCGCCCCGAAGAACATGGGCAGGGCACCGCCCAGGAGAGAGCCGGCTGCTATGGCCAGTGGCAGGAAGACGCCGGCCTTGGCCAAGGCTTTCTGCAGGCCCTCCTCGCCGTGCGCCTTCTTATATTCATCTACGAACCATGCATCCATGCTACCAGAGGAGAGCGCCCGGGCGACGCCGTAGATGATGAGTGCCAGGGCTCCCGTGACCAGGTCCCAGGAGATCAGAAGCGCGACCGCGGCGCAGAGCGCGAAGCAGGTGGAGATGAGGTAGGTCTTCTTTCTACCGATGGTGTCCGCCAGGCCCCCTGTCGGCAGCTCCAATATTATCGTAGTGGCGGAGTAGCAGGCCATGATGGTGCCCGCCCCGAAAAGGTCGATGCCCTTCTCCAGTAGAATGAGGATGAGCACCGGGAAGGAGATGCCGACGATGAACCAGTGCAGGAACTGGTTGACGATGAAGACCCTCAGTGGGTCGCGCTCCCTCGACATCGACCCTGAATCGCGATTTTTCCATTTAACGATGCACCCGCCGACTGATGCGACACCATCATAACCCCCTGCCTGCCATTGATACTCGGGTCTTGCATGCAGGGACGATTGGAGAACATCCGGCTGCTCGTCATCAACCCACGGATGAATCCGTGGGCTTGCCGTTCCAATTTCATGCGGCTTCCCCCGCAGGACGGACGACCATAGGCTGGATGATGGCAGCCCTGTTGCGGATGTTCTTGGCGGCGTTGAGGTCGGCGTTCTCGCTGTGTCCGCAACAGACGCAGCGGAAATCTGCTCGCGTGGGCCGGTTCTTCTCATCGATGTGCCCGCAGGCACTACACTGACGACTGGTGTTCTTCGGGTCGATGATGACCAACGGAACGCCGGCCAATGCCGCCTTGTAGGCGATGAAC
>CAZCNG010000041.1:0-14955 GCA_964500045.1 uncultured Methanomassiliicoccaceae archaeon | reverse complement strand
ATATGCATCTGGCATTTCGATTACCGGCCTCACCAGTGGGCAAATTGTGAAAATGAAGCTTGACAGTGGTGTTACGGTCTCTCAAACCGCTTCTTCATCATCGATGACCGTAAACACATACTCGAACGGAATTAGGACATTCCCTGTAGCGGGATATTTCGAGATATGGAATGCTGGCACTCTCGTGTCCTCGAGTCGGAAATTCTCGGAGATCTACAATAAGGATGCATTCCAACTGGTCTCTGCACAATCAAGACTCTTCTACCCCAATTCAATGAAAGATTCCATCCATAATAGTCTGGTGGGATCTCTTGTCTTTCAAGATACCGCCAAAACGGTGACTCAGGAAGGCTACATAAATCATGATTGGGAAGGAAATACCATCGAGAGCAAGTCAGGATCTGGTACGACTTGGGTTTATTCCCAGGCAGGCTATGACAAATATGGCAATCAGCTTTGGACGAGAGACCCAACAGGTCGGACCACTTGTACTGAATACTCAATTGTGAACAAGTACACCTATCCAGTCGGGACCAGCAGTGGCGGGAAGATGGAGAACTTTGATTGGGACTCCTCCTGGACATTGTCCAGGTCCAACCCTCCCGGGACCGCTACGTGGTTCACGAGCCAGTATAGCACGACCAAGGCATATTCGCCTACCAAATCAATTCAAGAGTCGTTCAGTGGGGCCACTGGAAATGGCCTTGACTATGGCTCGGTATCCTATTACAAGGATGTCTATGCAAACGAGATATCACGCATCTCCATTCGGATGTATGTCGATCAGTACTCCCACAATCTCAATGCCGGAGACATTATGGATTCTGGCATACGGATTCGTATTTATGACGCCACAGGAGTGAACTATGCCAACTATACCTATTGGCTTGCTTGCTGGAATGGAAATGCAGACAGTAGAATCACCACCGATCCGACCATCAGCATAGTCTGCTGCAAGCCCACACTCAATACTTGGCTCTGCCGCGACCTGTACCCATCATCAACCTGGGATATCAATTGGACGCGCTGTGATAAGGTCCGATTGGAGGTCTACACCTATTGCGGATACGCTCAAGGCGATCAATTCCGCGTATACTATGATGATCTCGCCTATGATGACCAGATCGATTATGAGGAAATAGGTGATAGTTTCGATTCGGGTTCAAGTTGGATCACATCAAAGTGGTCTTCGGATAATCTTCCGACATGGCTTTCCGGAGGATATTCGACCGCAAGGTACAGCTCTTCTCCCAAATCGATGAAGGTTGAATTCACCAGCGGAACAAATGGCTATGATACGGGATCGGTGATCAACTCAAGGATCTATGATACCGATACAGTTACCAAGGTCTCTCTTAAGATGTATGCTGAGGCATATAGCCATAACGAGAACCCGACCTGGGACACTATGGATGCTGGGTTAAGAATTCGATTGATTGATGCGGCAGGTTCGAATTATGCAACCTATACCTATTGGCTTGCCTGCTGGTATCTCACCGCTGAGAACAAGACCACAACGGATCCAACAGTGAAGGTCGTCTTTGGACAGCCTCCAATGGGCCAGTGGAAGAATCTCAATTTCTACCCTACAAAAGACTTCAACATTAATTGGACGGGGTGCGCCAAAGTGCAGTTCGACCTATATGCTTATGCAAGTGGCGCCTATGGAGACAGCCTCAAGATATATTTCGATGATTTCAGCTACAAAGGCGGAGATCTGTCAAGGGTCGACTACGCATGGGACACGAATAATGGGCAATTGGTCTCATCTACAGACCCTCTGGGACATTCGGCCATCACTGCATACGACCTTATGGGGAGAGTCAAGAGGATTACTAAGCCAGATGGCAAATACATAGGCTACGAATACCTCGATTCGCTCAACAAGGTTGTCTGCACAAATGAATTGAATCAGAAATCTGCCATCTTCTATGACTGCATCGGCCGAGAGATCAAAGTTCAGCGCACAGGTACAGGTAGCGCGGCCTATTCCACCTCCACTGCAACGTATACTTGGCAGGACAAGCCTGCCAAAACAGTGGACCCGGTTGGAAAGACCATGAGATACTCCTACGATTATCTAGGGAGAACAACGCAAATCAAGAACAACGATACCAAATGCAGCAACGTGAGCTATGACTACAAGAACAAGAAGATAACGATCATCGATGAAAACAATCACAAGGTGGTGACTGTTCTCGACGTTCTCGGCAGGTTGGAGATGACCCGTGAGTATTCGACCTCGACAGCTTTCAACTGGACGGGAATATCTTACGACGCAGTTGGGAACGTCAAGACAATAAGGACAATGAATGGGGATGTGACCAACAATTACTATGATGTGTTTGGGAGAGAGTCGTCAGTTCAATATCCCGATGGGTATTCGGATTCATACACTTATGATAAGGCAGGAAGATTGCTGAATATGACAGCTCGAGATGGGGCTGCAACCCGCAATGCCTATGATGTCATTGGCAATGTGATACGGGTTTCCGGGACCACGGATACAATAACTACGGTCTACGATGCGGACGGCAGAATCCTAGAGAAGCGCAATGCTCTCGGCTCGATATCCTACCAATATGACAGCCGCCATCGCGCAACCAGAATTTCGGAGAAGATCAATTCAACAGTGTATTCAATCGGCTACACTTATGGTGACGATGACAGTGTGAGTTCCGCAACATACCCAGATGGTAGAACAATAAGCTATCTTTATGATGCCTATGGGCGAAATGTTGACATCAAGTCTGGAGCGGTTACTCTGCTGAATGTCACCTACAATAGAGATGACAGCGTAGCCTCGAAAAGAGATTACGATGGCGGAATCAAGACATTCTATACATACAACAGCCGGGGATTAATCAGCAGAATCGTCACCAAGAACTACAATGATGCGATTCAGCTAGATCTCACCTATACCTATGACAATAAGGGCAATGTGGCAACAATCACTGACGCACAACGGACCACCACCGAGAGGTACTACTATGATCATGCAGACCGGCTAATCAGAGCGACCGGCGACTGGAATCTTGTAACCACTCTCACCTATACCTACGACAGCATGGGCAACCGCCTCACAAAGAACGAAGGAACGCCAACACCTGTTAACTATAGCTATGACGGAAGCAGCAATAGAAGACTCACTAGTGACGGCACATCAAGCTATGGCTACGACACCAATGGCAATATCATCACCAAGACCACAGGCAACTCTCGGTTCGTGTACGTCTATAATTCATTCGGACAGATGATACAGGTTAGGACGGAAACTTATTCTGGAGGTATCTGGGGATCGCCAGTCATCATAGCGAGATACTACTATGATGCCAACGGAGCCAGGGCCAAGACCGAAGAATCTGGCGCCATTAATGCTTTTATCTATGCCGGGCATGACCCGCTGCTGCAAATCTCCGCCGACGGGAAGAGCAATAAATACCTGTACCTCAACGACAAGCTTGAGATCAGACATATTGATGGCACCAATGGATTCGCCTATGTCGCTGATGCGTTGGGCTCGACACGGAAAGTGTTCGGGAATGGCGATTCGACGAATGTCACATTCTCAGCATTGACCTATATGCCGTTTGGCAGGCCGATATTACCATCAGGTTTGGACAAGGTCACCTTCGCTGGCGAGATGAAAGATACGCCGACTGGCTTGATTTACCTATTCGCCAGGTATTGCGACCCGGAATTGGGGAGATTCTATTCTCTGGATCCAGAGCTTGGCAATGTATTGTCTCCGCAGACTATGAATCGATACTCATACAGCATCAACAATCCCTTGACGCATGTAGACCCGAATGGGAGGAGCCCATTATTGATTCCGGCGCTCGTAGGGGCCATAGTTGGTGGGCTAATCGGAGGTACCGTCGCTTTCATCACTTCAAACGGTGATCTCAGAGCAACCGCGATTGGTGTGCTTGGAGGGATGGCTGGGGGGTTCATAGCAGTCCTAACACTTGGACTTGGATACGGGTGGATTGCAGCAGGAGCGCTGTCGGGGGCAGTTTCTTCTGGCTTCTCAGCCTATGCCATGTCTAATGGAGATTTGTCACAGACTCTTGAAGGTCTAGCCTTTGGAGCAGTAGCGGGTGCCATTACTGGCGGAGTGTATAGTAAGTTCTTCAATGTCGGTGCTGGGTCTGGCATCAGAGATAGAATAGGGTCAGTTGTGGAAAGGTGGCTCTGCAAACCAATCCGATTTAAGACGATCGAGTTCCATGAGTCGATGAATTCGCTCTCAACGCAGACGATCAGAGACGCAGACAAGACCATCTGGCATCATGCGGTGTACCCGGAAGGATTTGCAGACTACTCTGGAATGGTTGTCAAGCGATATGTCACGGAACTGCCTCAGGGATTCTATAGGAGTCAGTTTGTCAGGGCGGAAAAGGCGGTGTATGATCGAATGACCTAGGTATCGATATGGAAATTGGATTCAATAGACACTGGAAGGGGCATCACAATGTCAAATAGAGACCCGATAGCAAAGATATGTTGGAAACGAAATGGTCTTGTGCGAAGAGAATTTGAGCTAACATCCGGCGGCAAGATATTAGCCTCGCTGAAGTCGAAGAGCATTTTGGCATCGCAATGGGAGGGCGAGTTTGCTGGAAGGACAATCTCTATCACCGCGGGAGTTTCAAGGGCAGAGATCAATGAAGAGAGTACCAACAAATCCCTAGGGCATATTAACAAATTGACGACGAACTTTCCTAAAAGCGTTTTCATAGAGACCAATTCAAGAAATGAAAGCGTGGGCATGTCATTGAAATTGACGGAGTTCAGAATAGAATCTAGAATCGAAAGAAGCGCCAGCAGGCTGGTATTTCTCGATATTGAAGGTAGGAGAATTGCGGGCCTTCAAGAGGGGGCTTCTCGAGGATGCTATTTTGAATTCGAGCTCGAAGAGCACAGGCCTGAGGATCCTCCACCAGGGTTAATTGCAATTATTCTACTTCTACTTGCGATATTCAGAGCAATACCTTCGTGAAGACAGGATATGAATGAAAGCTAATTTGGATGTCGGATTTCCTCCACATTCCAATCTCATATTTTCAAGGTCAAAGAGTGACAGAGATCATCATTTCGAAAGGATATTCCGATGTCATCTTCTGGCGCTTTGCCGTAGAGGTCCGACACCCATTTTCACGGGTCCTGTTCCAGATGTAGGCAGGTTGCATACCCATTGATGTTCCAGAAGAATCGACCTATATCCATCTGCTTCCATCTTCTGAGATACACAATAGGGCATTCTGTAACATTCATGGTCGCTCCAGACCTCACCTCTAAATATGGCAAGTCGTAGAGTGTAACATTTAGATACAACTAACTGGCCGGGCGTATCATTCTTGGCCCATGGCCTCAAAGGATGATGCCCCAACAGATCATGAGTTCGATTTGCTTCTTGCCCAATGCAATCCAGACGACCCCAGGGAGAGGGTCATTATCCTCCTCGCCGGGGAGATCGGCCTGCGTGAGGGGGAGATTGCCGCCTTGCAGTAGAGCTGGATCAACTTCCAGCGGGGGCATATCGTCATCCCCAAGCGTTCAGAGATGGCTGGACACCAAAGCGTCCAGATTCCGCAAGGACCATACCTGCCCTCAAGGTCTCACAGAGGGCTTGGGAGGCAGTCAGGGACTACTTCACCGCCCATCGCTCCCTAGACATGACACGCATGACCGTGTACCGCATCGTGGTCAAGGTAGCGGCGAGGACAGACCTTCGAAAGCGGATCTATCCCCACGCTCTCCGGGCGACGGCAGCAACACGGCTAGCCTACCGAGTCCATAATCCAATCGTTCTTTGCGACATCTTCGGCTGGAAGCAGCTCAAGATGGCGGAGCGTTATATCAGACGGGCCGGAGGAAGAACTGAGTTGGAGTTGGACCGTCCGATCTAGCGGCTTTTGAGGGAGACGCGAGGACGGCATTCCGGCCTCCGCCGTGCCGCTTTCCGCGCCCCCTGCGGCCAGCCGACATGAGAGGGCGTCCATGGGAGGAACGGAGTGAAGACCTAAACACCGAGGCCGGCGCGGTCTTCGTGCGGCAGGGTAAAGGCGGCAAGGACCGCTATGCCCCGGCCGATGTCGGCACCCTCTCCCTGTGCCGCTGCTATGCGGCCGGGGCCGGCCTGTCCGGACACGAACCGCTCGTCTCCGCCTCGGTGCGCACGGTGCAGCGGCACATGGCCGACGCATTCCTAGCGGCCGATATCACCTGGGGGCCGACATGCCACACGCTCAGGCACACCTGCGCCACCTGGCAGCTTGACAAGGGCATCCCCATTGAGGCGGTGCGGGAGAACCTGGGCCATGAGGATATCGCCATCACGCAGATCTACCTGCACCTCGCCATCAGGCAGAGGGCGCGCACCTATCGAGACTGCTCCGGGTTCGGGATTTGACCACACCGGGGCTCTCATCGGTGGTCATGCTCGCCGCGCCTCCGAGTTCTTTTGGGTCGTGCGCAACAGGGACAGCCCCTAGGGAAATCATGAAATCGAAGCTCGCCACTTCATGACTCAAGGATGCGCCGGATTGATGAGCAATCGGATGGGGGCCCAATCGCGCATCTGGGCCGGACAGAAGAAGCACTTCGTATCTCCCATTCTCATGGGGTCAGATATCATTGTTGAGCTTAAAACCCTATTCGCGGAAACGATATTGTCAAGGAAAAAGCCTAAAATACTGTAAGCTATTGTTGCCTCAGCATGCTGTGATAAGAGAAATCCGCATTGACATCTTCTGCAACGCTTATCGCGTCGGATTTCGCAGACGGAGCCTTTAATATATCGAACGGGCCTCATAAAGGATGTGCCTGTCGTCATCGTTGATCCTGAGGTCTATGCATGCGGTGCGCCCACCCACGTCATCCTAAGGGCTTCCAAGCAACTCGAGAAGGATATGCTTCCTCCGCATGGCGCTAAGAAGACCTGCCAGAAGGTGGTTGAATGGGACGACCATCGTATTGCACTTATATGTCAATGGAAGGAATTTAAGACCGAAGACGGCAAGAAAGACTATGAAGTCCATATCACAAAGTTCAGAGAGGCGGGCAAGCCCTAGAAGGCAATCAGAAGGGGGTAACCACAATGTTGAGTGAATACGAAGGAGTCACCACGTCCATCAGCGTTGCGGATGGGAAGGGCAACATGAGGACGCTGTCGAACGTGGCGGCCCTCAAGGACAAGAAGACGGGAAGAGTCTGGGTAGAACCAGAGGAGGTGGAGAGAGCGACCTTCAGAGATTTGGCGGCGGAACTAGGCATCAAGCCTAGACAGGTGCCGCTAATACTCCTATTCCATGCGCAACCGGGAGTGTTCCAGCGCGGCTTCCTGGTGAACAAGTACAAACTGAACAAGATGCTGTTCTATCAGTGGAAGATGCTGGAGAAAATGGGGCTTGGAGAGGGATTCATCCATGACGAATTCATCCCAGAGAAGAATGGACCCGTACCAAAAAGCCTGTTTGAAGACCTCGATGACCTGAGGGATAAAGGTTTAATCAAGCTTTCAGGAGGCAAGAAGGAGAGGAAGCCAGTTGAGGCTGTTCTCACTCTGGAGGGTGAGCACCTGGCCACAAAGACATGGTGTTCCGTTGCGGAGCCATATCGCGAGATCAGCACTGACGTCAAGAACATGATCTTTCCTCTAGACCCTAAGACGGTCAAAGAGAAGGTACACGCAGAATATCCGGAGTTCCGCAAGGTGTATGTCGAGGAAGACCACGAGTGAACCGTCATACAAACCTTTTCATCTATCCTTTTCAAGAAAGCACTTAGTGAAGTCGGTAGCTATTCATCACTGCTGTTCCAGACCCTGGATTCGGCGAGATGCGCTAGGATACTATTATTATTATTATTATCTTCATCAATAGAAATTGTTAATAGTGCGGAACGTCTCGATTATTACAAGGCGGAAGATTGATGAGGAAATCAACGCGAAAGCCATCGACAAGGTCTCAATGATTGTGGCTATCGGAATCATTAGTTTTATCGTTGGAATTGTAGCTGCAAGCACACTATCCAATATTGCCGACAGCGACCGGATGATTCCAGACAGTGGAGAGGTCAAGAGTGGATGGTTCTACACTTATGAGAATGCAACTTATGAGATCTCCCTGACTACCTTCGCCAAGTTTGGTGAGGTATATGCGAGATTCCCGCTTGCTGGAACTTTCACCGTCAATAATGCGAATGGGGATACACCAACAGGCATGAGCTTCTTCTTCACACTGGTAAATGCCAAGGTGCAGTATTTGGACGGCAATTACACGATACCGCACGTAGTCCCAGTGTCCCATATCGCCAATTCGACGATGTGGGAGAGCCATTTCAATATGAGCTTCCAGAGCAGTGGAGTGGCCATGCCAACTGTGTTTGGCTACGCTAACGGAACAAAGACCTTCGGGACTTCGCCCGAGTCGTCTTTCTACGTTGAGCCATACAGCGCATGGGAGGCAAGAGACAATGCCCGGGATGCCAATTGGTTCCAGGCATGGGGCATAGCGTTCTCAGCAACGGCCATCATGATCGTGGTGTGCATTGAGTATTGGAGGGATTAGGCGCTCTGAGAGCCCCCCCCATCGCCATATTTGGTGCTAGACACCTTGTCGCACATTTTTCTTAGCCAGCAAAATGCGACATGCGACAAGGGGAGCCGAGAAACCAAAGACAACGATATATAGTGTCGTGATTGAGCCGGAAGGACTTATTCATTCGACCTGAGACTTTATCATTTCCCGCGATACAAATGCTGAACGGATCATCGGCAGTTTGTCCTCTGCCTGAAGTTGCCCACTCTCCTGAAGAATCTCATCAAATGGACCGAGCCCTGACTCTCCTTAATACCACAGCAGTGGTCCATGAACTCCATCAGGATAATGGGCGCTTGGCATCCTTGGATTGGAGGTCGATTTGCCTCCGTCGCGAATACGAATGAGTCCTCTCCCTTGCGAATCGAAGATGGCAAAACTCCATCCGTAGGGGGTGAAAGAAATTAACAACTGCGAGAACAACAAGAAAGACTTCCTGCAGGTTGCTAGAATCATGATCTTTGATTGGTCTGAGGTAAACAGTGCTCTGGCGAATATGTATTATTAATAGATTCATGCATCACATTTTCGTCTCATGATTTCGTAGCTGGGGGTGGTGTGATACTTCTTTATTTATCAGTCCACTATTTCAGATAATTACCCTTGTTCGCGACTTGAGTTGCCCCCTGGGCGCAGGGCGACCTGCTTCACTGATAAACATGGATTGAGGACAACCTCCGACCCGCGCGAGTGGGAAGAGGCCTCACCGCAGAACGAAATAGATAATCTCAGGGAGGCGAGAAGATGCAAATGAAGAACGCTAATTGCTGCAATGATAAAGCGCGCGCCATAGTGATAAGGTGCGATGATCCCACCTACACGGAAGCACTAGAACGGCTCAAATCGATGGGCTGCACCATACTCTACTGCAAGTCCAGCAGCATGAGATTGATCATCAAGGAAGAGGGGTTTTAGAATGATCTCCTCCCCGACGGACCATATCTTCTATCTATGCTCAGCCCCGGACATCGAGGGGTGGTCCGCTTGATATCCCCTGGAAAGGACGGGACCCTGACATCGGTCGATGTCGAGGGAGAGGTCCATCAGATATCCTCGTTGACCTCATTCTCGACTGAGGACACGCAATCTGAAGGTTCGCTGTCCGGTGAGGTCTGTGATCGCCTCGAGGACCTTGATTCCACCAAGGGTGGCCTGGATGCCCAGAAGGCCCAGATCCTGGCTCATCAGATAGAATGCCTGGAGAAACTGCAGGTGATGGCGAAGACGAGACCCATCAAAGTGCAGCATTTTCAGTGGGACACTTGGCATGATTTCAGGCATTGCCGTACCGAGGGCCATGATGCCCTGATCTACACTCGGGGCATTCTCCTCAATGAAGTGGTCTTCGATTTCGACCATATCCGCTGGGACGATGTCAGGGATAAGGCCAGAACTCTCGTCACATATCTGGATGGCATCCATGCGCCGCATCTGAATGCATACTCGGGTGGGAAAGGCGTCCACATCAATCTCTTCCTATCTCACAGACTGGACTTCCTGGATGACGCCTTCCTGAACGAATTGAAGGACCAGGATGTCGATGTCCAGCGCGTTCTGAGGGAAACCATCTTCGACGCTATCGTGCGCGAGGCAGGTCTCCCGGTGGCCCGGTTCAAGGGCGGCCAGAAGGTGGAGGGGTTGGACCGAGGCAAGGTCTCCTGGAGCAAATCAGGCGACGGCTCGCAGATTCGCATGGTTGGAACCCCGAGGGATGACGGGCGCTTCAAGACCACGATCCTGGAGATACCGGATCATAAGCCCGAACCCGGGCCGATGCCGGTCTTCCCGAGCGAGCGCCCACAGCCATGGGATTACGCAGCATACCGACCCCTGGTCGAGAAGGCGTTGCGGGACACCCTGGTCAAATACAAGGCCTCATCCACCCGGTCGGTGAGCTATGCGGGAGGTCTGCGGGAACTTCCCTGCTGCAAGAGGCTCCTCGACGGATCGAAGGAAGGAAGCAGGGACTGCGGGGCACTGACCCTGGCCATGTTCTGCCACAAGACTGGACTCGACCAGGAGGAAGCCAAGCGCGTGATGGCGGAGTACAACTCTAAATGCGAAAACATGACCCCCGATCACGAAAGAGCGTTCCTGGCCAAGATCGGCTATGTCTATGGCAACGGCCGCATGCCCTCCTGCGAATGGGTCCGCTCCAACCTGGGCCTCTGCCAGAGGGCAAGTTGTCCTTTGGAGGCGCAGCGCAAGGACGCCGCCGTCAACAAGGGGCCGAAGGAGGGCGGCCGGGTCCACCTGGCGGAATCGATCCTATCCGCGGCGGAGAGACATGGGGTGCGCGTCTTCAAGAACGCCTCCAAGCGGGCCTACGCCTCCTATCGCATAAATGGACACGCGGAGATATGGCCGGTCGAGTCGGCCAACTTCGCAGAATGGCTTCGCTGGATATGCTACAAGGACGAAAAGATGATCCTTCCCTCGGAGGCGCTCAACGCGGCCCTGGCCACGCTGAAGACGATGGCACGCTTCGATGGCGAGCAGGTGACCCTAGACCTCCGCGTGGCAAAGCACGACGGCAGCTTCTGGTACGACCTGGGCCGGGATGACTGGCGCGTGGTGCGGATCCATCCAGACATCGCGCCGCACGGCTGGGAGATCATCGAGGCACCGACGCACATGTTCTGGCGGTCGGATGACCTGCTTCCCATGCCTGAGCCGGTGCCGGCCGCGAACGCGGATGCCTTCTGGGGCATGATCAATCTTCCCCAGGACCCGGGCGAGCGGCTCGTCTTCAAGTGCCAGGTGGTGTCATTCCTCATTCCAGGCATCGCGCACGCGCTCCTCTCCTTGTTCGGGAAGATGGGCTGCGCCAAGACCGATGCCGCGAAGATCATCAAACTGGCCATCGACCCGTCCGACATGGACAAGTTGAAGTTGGCCGACGATCGGAACGTGAACAACACCCTGGAAGAGCATTACCTGGCCTTCCTGGACAATGTCTCCAAGATCAAGCGCGACACGGCCGACATCCTCTGCCGGGGCATCGATGGCGACAGTTCCAGCGACCGCAAGCTCTGCACCAATCGAGAACAGGAGCGCTACAAGTTCCAGCGTTGCGTGATGATAGCCAGCGTTGAGGATGTCATCTCGGAATTCACTGATCTGGCGCAGCGGAGCAATCAGTTCGAGCTGCCCTACATCGAAGAGATGGCGCGCATCGAGGCCACCGACCTCTATGAGCGGGTCGAACCGCTGCGGGCCACAACCCTGGGATTCTTCCTGACCATTGTGTCCAAGGCCATGGCGGAGCATGAGAGGATGAAGGCAGAGCAACGCGGACGCCTCCCTCGCATGGCCGACTTCAGCACCTGGTGCGAGTCCATCTCCCGATCGATGGGCTTTCCCAAAGGCGAGTTCACGAAGTCATATTTTGCCAAGATAGGCATGGGCGTCGAGGCGAGCATCAATGCCAACGCTCTCGCGCAAGCGATCCTAGTGCTGCTCAATGGGACGGAAGCGGACGGAGGCTATGCCGCCAGCGCCGACAAGACGTTCCGGGACCTGACTGACATGGCCGGCCGCTATTCTATCCCGATCAAGGGTGAGGATTGGCCCAAGTCGCCCAATTCCCTGGGCGGCAAGATGGCGAACATAGTCGAGAACCTCCGGGGCAGCGGGATCATCTTCGAGAAGAAGAAGGCCAACGAGCTGAATGAGGTCGAGAAGAAGCTCATGCTCGATTCGTCCCAACAGATCGTCTCCGTCGGAAGGAGAGCAGGATTTGGGGAGGTGCAGCGGGGGCAGACCGTCTATCTGTTCAAATGGAAGCGGTCGGAGGAGAAGCCTCCGACCCCCATCAGTGAGGATCCGGTTACGATGCCAGTGTCGGTTGTTACGATGTCGCAGGCCCGCGAAGAACATCGTAACACCGATGCCAGCGTACCAGAAAGGGGGAGTTGTTACGATGCGGCGCCTCCCTTGCCCCACCCGGTCGGCGAGGCGGAAGAGGGGTTTGAGAAGCTCCTGGGCGAGATATCGAGATGCAACCGACGGGCTTCCCACTTCGAGTCGCTAGATCCCAAGAACAAGGAACGCATCGTTCTCCTCCTCAAGAGGGGAAGCGTCACTGAGAGTGCGGACGGCTATCTTTCGCTCAGATAAGAGGCGACACTGCTGATGACCTGTGCCGAGCCTTTAAGCGTCTGCTGCTCCCTCTCCATTTTCGGAGCCTTCAAACGCGCAAGTGCGCGCCAGAAGTCCCGCCAAAAGGCGAAAGAGGTAGCGAGCTTGAGGCTTGGCAAGTACCCCTTTCGTTCTTCAGTGAAACTCTATTTGGAAAGCAGAAGGGGAATCGTCGCAGAGTCGACCTATCAGGAAGAAGAGAGAAAGTTGGCATACTTGGGAACGGAGATCATGCGAATGCATCGGGAAGGGAAGTTCAGCACGGCCGACCCCCGGCACTTCAAGAGGGCGGAGATCCAGTCCTTCCTGGAGTGGATGAGGAAGAAGGAGCTGGACCCAGCGACGCAGGAGAAGTACATCACGCTCCTGTCGAACCTGCTCAAGTGGAGCAAGAATCGCGTCATCCAGGACATGAAGGCCGAAGGCATCAGATTCCCGAGGGTGCCGAAGAAGCCGATACGCACCATCCACATGGATGATCTGAACCGCATCTTCGACGCGGTCGAGAAGATGCCCAATCTCCGCGGCATCTACTCCCGGGGCATGGTGGCCCTCTTTTTCGCCACCGGCATCAGACCGAAGGAGCTGCGCTTGGCCGAATGGCAGGACCTGGACCTGGTGCGCGGCAGGTTCTATGTCAGGCACCCTAAGGGTGAAGGTTCATGGGCGACGCGCCAATGGATCGATCTCATCCGGCCTGACATGAACCCCATGCTCCTCCGCTACGTCAAGGAGATGGAGCAATTATGCGGGAAGAAGGGGATCAAGCCGATCCACCTGTTCCCGAACTTCGGGGACCCCAAGAAGCCCCTAAGCGCCAATGCCTTCTGGAAATACAAGCGGGAGATCGAGACCGAGACCGGTGTCGAGTTCCGTCTCAAGGACTTCAGAAGCACTCTTACAAGTCTAGTATGCAGTAGCGACCCCAAGCTGCTTCCCGCCATGAGCCTACAACTGAGGCACGAAAGCACGGAAACGACCATGCGCTTCTATGCCGACATTGGGGAGGGAGCGACCCGCAGCGTCCTGATCGCGGCCGCCAAGGCAACACCCCTCAACAATCAGAAGGCAGAAACGCCCTCCGGCCGGCCGAAATGCACGGACCCCCCGTTATTAACTTCCGGGAAGTGGGATGCTGGCTATGCATAGGGAGTGGACAGCGGGGGATTTGAACCCCCGGCCTCCGCCTTGCGAAGGCGGCGATCTTCCAGCTGATCTAGCTGCCCTTGTGCCACCTTGAAATGGGACCGCCCATATAACCTTTTACTCTTTGGCCGGTTTCCTAACGGGATTGGCCTGTGCGACCACCAGGTCGACGACCTCTCCGGTCTTGCCAAGATAGTTGGTCGGGTCCATGACCGCGTCGATCTCCTTCTTGGTCATGAGCTTCTTGACCCTTGTGTCCTTGAGGAGCGTCTCCTTCAGTCCGATCCTCTTCTCTTCGGACTCGATGCTAGCGGTGCGCAGTATCTCATGGGCGTCCTGGCGTCCCATGCCCTTCGCGGTCAGCGCCATCATGACCGGCTCGGCCATGATCATGCCCTGCGCCGAATCGAGATTGCGCCGCATGTTGATAGGCGAGACGCTCAAATGACGTAGCACGGAATCCATCTTGGCGAGGATCTCGTCCGTGAGGACCATGACGTGGGGGAGGATGAACCTCTCCGCGGAGGAGTTGGTCAGGTCCCTCTCGTGCCATAGGACCATATCCTCCAGCGACGGAGTGATGAAGGCGCGCACGATGCGAGACAGACCGCAGATGTTCTCGCTGACCACGGGGTTGCGCTTCTGCGCCATCGTGGAGGATCCGACCTGCTTCTTGCTGTCGAAGGCCTCCGCCACTTCCATTATCTCCGATCGCTGCAGGTTGCGTACCTCGGTGGCGTACCTCTCGCACGAGGTAGCTATCATCGACATCAGGCAGACCAGTTCCGCGTAGCGGTCGCGGCAGACGATCTGCGTGGCCGCCAACTCATAGCCGAGTCCGAGGTTGGCCATCAGCCTTTCCTGCAGCTCGAGCGCATCCTCGCCCATGGCCGCCCCGGTACCGATGGCACCGGACATCTTGCCGACACAGATGCGCTTGCGGATCTCCTCTATCCTCTCTTGGTAGCGCATCATCTCCGTGCACCATCCGGCCATCTTGAAGCCGAAGGTGGTGGGAATGGCCCATTGACCGTGGGTGCGGCCGGCCATGATCGTGTCGCGGTGC
>CAZCNG010000040.1:0-14995 GCA_964500045.1 uncultured Methanomassiliicoccaceae archaeon | reverse complement strand
TCGACGGGCATTTGGTAATCGGAAATGATGGCGTCGAAATGCCTTTGGCCGAGGAGAGTCCTGGCTTCTGACACGGAGCTAACGGTCTCGACCTCCAGGTCCTCAGAATCCGTCAAGAAGCTTTTTGCCAGATCAGCTAGTCCCGGTTCGTCATCGACGACCAGGATACAGATGGGTCGAACATCTGACATCTTACTTATATGATGAGAATTGCGTCATATAAAGACGTTACCGGTGACAGCCATCTTATTGGACGTATTATGGTCCCACACCCTCGATTCTCGAACCCCTCAGCGTGCTCGGAAGATCGCATCAATTTGCCCTTGATTCCACGAACTCGCATAGAAGCAGCTCGAATGGGTTTCGATCAATTCCTATTTAATCAAAATACGCAGATAAATGGAACACGGGCAAAACGACATGGATGGTCCCTCCGCCCTCACTTTGAGCTTGGCCCCTGGTCGACGGAATAATATTCCATTTCTTATCTCGGGTCGAGAACCCTACGACGGACTTCATCGAAACTCTTTTGATTGTTGTTCTTGACCAACTATCAATTGGTCTCTACCACCTGCGCCTTGGTGTGACCCGTTACTGCTCTATCGAGGGGAGGGGAGCCGCCACGCCCCTGAAGGCACCATAATCTCAAAGCGCACCCCTACTCCGGCCTTCCCGTTCTCTGTGATGGTGATGCCGGTGATGGCCAATATCTCGCGAGCGAGAAACAATCCGAAGCCGGTGTTCTTGCCGAAGCCCCTCTCGAAGAGGCGCTTCTTGTCCTCTTCGCTGATGCCAACGCCATCATCCTCGTAGACGATGAGCATGGCATCGCCCCTCTGTTGCGTGCTCAACTTGATGTGGGTTACGCGTTCTCCGTGGCGCATGGAGTTGTCGAGCAGATTATAGGGTACCTTTACTGACAGTGGGTCGGCAAAGATCTCTATGTCGCATATCTCATCTAGTAATGTCACCCCTACGGGATGCAATGAGGCGAAGACGTCCACCATCTGGCAACCTGGAGAGACCCAAATGGGGGCCTTGATGCCGATGTCTTCGTATTCCTTGGTGAATTCTATGGTGGCGGAGATGCGTTCCGCGGCGGCCTCCGCCCTCTGAAGAGGCTCGCTGGAGGGCGAGCGGAGGCGTTCTCTCTTTAGTAGGGCCAGTTGTCGTTGGAGCACCAGAAGCTGATTGACGAGGTCATGGCGCGTTACGTTCGATAGGAGATTAAGCCTGCGATTGGATTCGTGGAGCGCTTCCTCCATCTGCTTGCCCGCGGTGATGTCCCAATTCGTGCCGACCATGCGCAACGCTCTGCCAGAGGCGTCGCGTTGCACCAATGCAAGGGCACGGATGTGGCGGATGGCCCCATCCGGCCAGAGAACGCGAAACTCAGTGTCATACTCCTTCTCTCCACGCAGCGCCATTTGCGTCTCCAATTCGGCCCGCTGCCGGTCTTCAGGGAGAAGGCCTGCCTTCCAGGCATCATAGGCACCCCCAAATTGGCCCTCCTGGATGCCGTAGAGCTTGAACATTTGGCCATCCCAGGTCAATCTATTCCTGACAACGTCGAAGTCCCAGATGCCGACCCCACCTGCGCGTGCGGCGATCAAAAGGCGGTCCGAGATTTGCAGTAATTTCTCCTCAGTCTGCTTGCGCTCGGTGATATTCTCAAAGACCGCCACGAATGATAGGGCTTCAGCACGGAACACCGAAATGCGTAACCAGATGTTCATGGATTTGAGGTCGATCTCAAATGTTTCGGGCTTACCAGTCATCGCGACCCGGGAGTATATTTCAAACAATTCAGGTGATGATTCGCGGATACCGGGGATCACATCGGTGACATTCCTTCCCTCCACGTTCCTAAGTCCGGTGATCGATTCGAAGGCATCGTTGACCTTGAGATAGATAAAATCCACGGGGAGGCCCTCGCTGTCGAACAACAGTCTGCAATAAGCAAAGCCGTTCAGCATGTTCTCGAACAGGGAGCGATAGCGTACCTCACCCTCACGGATCTTCCCCTCCTTGGCGGCCAATTCCTCGTTGGCCCTCTGCAATTCACTATTCTTCTGCCTAATGGCCAGTTCATCGCGTTTGCGCTCGGTGATATCGGTCTCACTGCCTTGGTAGCCGCGCAATGTTCCGTCCGCATTCAGCAGGGGAATGCCGTTGGTGGATACTGTCCTGACCTCGCCGTCCTTGGTCTGTATGTGGCCCTCCAGGTCCGTGAACTGTTCTTTGCGCTTGAATGCCTCCGAGGTCATTGCTTTGACCGACCTCCGGTAGGCTTCTGGTATGAGGTCAAAGAAGTGTTTCTTTCCCACCAGTTCATCCGGGCGATATCCCCAAGCGACTTTGGACACGCTGCTGACATAGGTGAAGAGGCCGTCCGCATCGATCTCCCAAGTGACTGTTCGGGCATGCTCGGCCAGCTGCTCGAACCGGACCTCGCTCTCCCGCAACGCCCGCTCGCTCCGCTGGCGCTCGGCGATATCACGAATGGCGCAGATGAGGACTGGAATGCCACGCCAATCGTAGTTCGTGGCGGTGATCTCCACCGGGAATATGGAACCATCCTTCTTGCGATGAAAGCGCAGCGGAACGGAGGTTGCCGATTCCTTCATGGCGCGCGCGGTCTCTTCTACTTGTGCCGAAAGATCGGTGCTCTTCATCTGCAGCAGTTCCGACCGGTCGTATCCATACAATCGTTCCGCCGCATGGTTCACTTCGAGCAATTGACCATCGCGCTTGTCCACAAGGACAAGCGCGTCAGACTCCATTTCGAACAATTGGCGGTATCTTTCCTCGTTATCCTTCAGCGTCGCCTCGTTCGCTTTGCGTTCGGTGATGTCGCGAGTAACATTGAGGATGTGCGCCTCGCCGTTGAGCTCGATGACCGAAGCGGACATCGAGCCATCCATCTCTCCTAGCTTGGTAGCAAAACGAGCCTCATAGTCCCTGACCTCCCCCTTGGTGCGCAATGCTTCGACGATCTTCCTTCGATCCTCGGGGTCCTTCCAGAGATTGATCTCCAAAGATGTCTTTCCGATGATCTCTTCTTCATCATATCCGCTCATCTCTGTAAATCCGTGATTCGCGGAAACGAACATGCCATCACTGAGGCGGGTGATGCAGATCGAATCATGGTTGGAGAAGAAGACCTTCCTGTACCTTTCCTCGCTCTCCCGCAGCGCCTGAGCTCCCCGGCGCTGCCGCACCACTGCCCGGATCCGGTGTTCCAATTCGACATATTGGGATTCCGGCTTCCCTCCCTTCTGTAGGTAAGAGTCGGCACCGGAGTTCAATGCCTCGATGACCACCTCCTCCCGACCTTTGCCGGTGAAAAGGATGAATGGTATCTCATCTCCCT
This sequence comes from uncultured Methanomassiliicoccaceae archaeon, assembly GCA_964500045.1. Taxonomy (GTDB): domain Archaea; phylum Thermoplasmatota; class Thermoplasmata; order Methanomassiliicoccales; family UBA472; genus CAZCNG01. The sequence continues at coordinate 11,622 of CAZCNG010000040.1, read as the reverse complement.
TCCCGCGCAACGACTTGAGGAATTGGATACCATCCTCACCGGGCATCTGGTAGTCGGATACGATGCCGTCAAAATGGCTTTGGCCAAGAATGGTCCTGGCCTTTGATACGGAATAGGCGATCTCCACTTCTATGTCCTCGGACCGTTCCAGGAATTCCTTGGATAGATCACAAAGGTACGGTTCGTCATCGACGACCAGGACTCGAATTGATGGGATATGAATCATATCGGGCCGGTGGAAATCAGAGTGTGTCTTCTTAATGAATTCTCTACAGCTCAATGGATGATGTGCCAGTATCGATGAGGTCGTAGATTGGCAATTTCATAGTCCCGCAGTCAAATCGATCCTAGGCTCCAAACGACTCCTTACTGCTGAAGAAATGATGTATGGATCTGGTTCTTTCTTCCGCAACAGCAGTTGGTCGATATTCCCTGGATCCTATTGCTTCGAGGATCTTCGAGAGAATCATCTGGACCGCACACATCGATGTCAAAAGGTGCCCTTCGAGCACAATGGTATTTAAATTGCAGAAGTCGCTTGCGGTGATGGGCCAGGTAGCAGGTCGACCCCCAGCAAACGCGACCGATGGCGGTAGCTGGTGGATATCCCTGGGTGAGGAAAGCAACGGACGAGGCGAGATCGGGACCTGTGCTATGCGTTCATGGTTTTGACCGCAGAAGAAGGAGCTCGTCATCCATGTAAGGGCCGCACCATCCGCCCTTGCGCTGAGCCATGATGGGCGTTCTACCGGATCCGCAGGAGAATAGAGATGAAGCCATACCTAAAGGCGCTGAAGGTCGTCAACATAGCATGGCTGGCCTTCGTCTTCCTGATCCTGATCCTGGCGGCCATCCCGGTCATACCAGGAACGGTCGTGATCAAACTACCGGGAGCTGAGGGTTGGACGACAACGGAGGTTGGGGGTGTCATCAACATCACCGGCAACGTCAGCGTCTACAATGGAGGTGTCTTCCCCCTTGACAATTTCTTCTTCTTCATGTTGCTCATGAACCAGGATGGCAATCAGGTGGCCAACTTCGCCTCGCCGGTCATAAGTCTGCCCGCCGGCCCCACGACGACATTCCCCGTCTATTTCGAATTCCAGAATACTGAGGCTGCCTCGGTCGACATCCAGAAACTATTCTTCTCACGGGCCACCTTCACCGGGATGGTATACTTCAACGCCAATTACATTTTCCAGTTCAACATCCAAGCGCTCATCATCGGCGAGACCTCGTTGGGGCCGTTCATTAAGGATTACCAGATCCACACCGAGCAGGCCACGGCCCAAGAATTCGAAGGCAATTACCTGCTGGACATTCCCTATGACATCTACAGCACCTTCTTATTGTTCGGTCAAGACTTGAGGATCAACGGCACCATGAGCAATGGGACCGAGGTATTGGGGGACTTCAGCTCCGTGGCTCTGTTGGGAGGGACGAACAGCGGCAATATATCATTGACCCTCTCCACGGAAGCCTACCGGCATCTGCAGGAGTCTCCGGATACTCTCTTCCTGAATTGCACCATGTCCTGCGGACCCTACCGTTGGCTGCAGAACTTCACCCTGGCCTGGACGCCCCCGCCGACGACGATCGGCATGGCGGACCTGGTGATGCCAACTAACAACGGCGGATTGCCCGCCTCCATTCCAGAAAGGATCGCTCCGGGGGGTTGAAAGGGTGACCAATGGATCGGGATGGGAGTTGGGATCTAGGCGGATCCTCCGGACCGCAGGCTGGGGTCAGGGCACCCTTTCCGGTGGCATCTTCGCCTTCCTCGGTCAATTCCTGATCTTCGTCGTAGCACCGCTGGCCTGCATCGAATTCTTCAGCGTCCTGGCGCGCGGCAATCCAAGCGCCAGTGCTTCGGCCTTCGTAGGCGCCTTGCAGCTCATGATCCCCGGCGTGATCATCGCCGGAGTGCTTCTGGCGCTGGTCACCGCAATGGCCGGGTATCATCTCCGTCGCACCCGAGCACGCCTGGTTCTAGGTCTTCTGAGCACGGCGCTGCTGGTCATCTACGCCTTTGTGTTCTTCCTGGGCGGCCCCTTCGCCGAGGCGGTGAACGCACTGGGCTGGCGTTTCCCGCCGCTGCTCGCCTTTGGCGCCGTGACCTATGCGGCCGTCGCCGGCGGATTTCGCTACTATCGCGAATATGTCTACTTTGGCAAGAGTCGTGAAGGCGCGGAGGAAAGCGCCCCTCCCTACCGCCCCAAGCTGGGTTGGGGAGAATTCGACCTGGAGGTAGGAAACCCGGTACCGGGGGCGTCCAGCGCGGAGAAGTACATCAAGGGCACGGTCATTCCTCCGGTGCTGGCCCTCCTCTTCCTGGCGGCGGCGCTCTCCGCCTTCGGTCTGGGCAGCAGTCAATCAGGAAATGTGTTCCTTAAAGTTCTAGATGGCATGGCCGCGCTCTTCCTCGTATTGGGTTTGCCCCTTGTCAGTCTCGCCTTCCTCAATGGGTATTATCCAAAGGGGACCCGCTCGCACGCCTTCTATCAGATCGCCAATTCAGGACTCCTGATCCTGCTGATATACTGGATATTCGTGGCCAGTGGTCTGGACCGCTATGTGACCGAGGACAATGCCTTGATCCCCTTTGCGTACCCGATGGTGCTGGCGATCATTATCTGGGCCTTGTTGGACCTTCTTCGCATTCGCGTCGAATACATCGACGAGAGGGACAAATGGCTGGCTAGCGTAGGATACCCCACTTCTCCCAAGGGAGACGTGCACCTGCGGTTTCCGCCCGAGTCCAGATTCTACGACTTCAATCTTGCCTTGGGCAACAGAAGTCGCGGTTTGAACGGGGCCCGGAAGGAAGTGCTCCGCTTCATCATCCTACCAGAGGTATTCATCCTGATCGTCATCGGTCTGCAGCGTTCGCTCCACTTCATAGGCAGCAGCTACATCTTTGGCAGCTGGACCATACTGGTGCTGGTCGGTGGCCTACTGGTCGCCTTTGTGGCTTTCTGGCGGGGCTTCCTGCCTCCTGGATCGTACGGTCGCCTGGCGGTGGGGCTGCTGTTGGTGCCGGCCATCACCCTGTACTTTGTGGGCCTCAACCTGGGCGGCAATCTGGCCATGGAGCTGAAGCAGATCGGCATCCTCCTCTACATGCCGGGCATCGAACTTTTGATCGTTATCCTGCTGCTGCTGGTCGGCTTCCGACAGGTGGCCGAGTTCGCCGATCTTCGCCGCGACTGGCTTCTCGCCTCGGGCCGGCAGGTGCTTCCCCACTCCCCCATTGGGAAGATGAGCCGGTTGCAGGAGTTCCGCGTGCGCTTTGCCAGCAAGCACGACGGCGCGGTGTGGGCCGGAAAGGGGATGGTCCGCTACGTCTTCTACACTTCCATCATCATCATCTTCGTGATCACGGTGGTCGACAGCGGCATTTACGCGGGCACAGGCATGCAGCTGAAGATCATCTCCAGCACTTTGAGTGGGAAGTTCCTCGGTCTGATCATGATCGCCATCCCGTTGGCCGCCACCCGCGCCTTCTATGGGTTCTATCCACAGGGATCGACGTCCAAGCTCACGGCCGGCTACCTCATGTGCCTGATCGGTGCGACCTACACTTACTCCACCTTCAATGGGGGCAGCTTCATGATGATCTCGGAGAATGCGACCGTGACGGCCGGGGTCTTCATCGATTTCACCTTTGTGGTCATTCTCTTCACTATCGGTTGGTTCCTCTGGGGGGCCACGGTCACGGCTGAATACAGTGCCTACCGCAAAGCCTGGGTGGAGAACGATTACCACCCCGTGCAGTATCGCAAGGAGGAGCAGAAGCGCGACGCCGCCGAAAAGCTCTTTGCCAAGGAGCGGAAGCGGGGCGCCCAGTTGACCGAGCGGGAGCTGCGTCGGGCTGCGCGCAGGGCGCAGCGCAGAGGCACGACCCTCGCTGAGGAACAGGTCCGCGAGATGGCGGCCAAGGAAGCTGGGGTCCACGTGCACGAGGAGAACGAGATCGCCGCGGAAGATGAGCGGGTCGAGGCGGAAGAGCTCGACCAGGAAGAAGAGGACCCGGGCACGTCTGAGATCGGATGAATCTCATCCCGTTAGCAGATCGGTCGCGGGGATGGAAGCTCCAAGGGAACTGATCCCCATCGCTCCTCCCGCTCCAGTCTACTTCCAAGGTCGCATCCATCTTCAATGCTCGCGTCAGAGACCCGGTGGACAAGACTTCACCGACGGGATCAACGCCTCCATGAAGGATATGGGACATCTGACGAAGAGCGTCCCGGACATCTTCAGGGCGATGGAGGCTGGGGCCCAGACCTCAGTGGACCACCTGAAGAATGCCAACACGCAGCTCGATGCTCAGCTCACTGGCATGATCAAGAGGCAGTACATCTACGGGCTGACGACCGCCGCCATCGCCCTGATCGCGGCTGGAGTGGCCCTCGGCGTGTGATCCGGGCCGAGGGCGGAACTCGATATGGACCAACCCTAGGGGCTCAACCTGCAGGCTGTCTCTCATCCTTCTTTATATGAGGGGTCGTAGGTGGCAGTGAGTATGCTCGATCCCGTCCTCATGGAGCCTTCAGATTTCGATGTGAAGGTGTTCGAGCTCGAATCCGTGGGACGGGTGGGCAGGGCGGTCGATGGGACGCCGCAGTATCCCGCCAGGCATTATGCTCAATCGGTCACTCCGATCGACCGGGAACGTTTGGGCAAGGCATTGCTGAAACTCGGCATCCCCTCGCTGAAGAAAGTGACGGTATTCGGCGGCTATACGGGCGAGTTCGCGCTTGCCCTCCGGGACATCGGCGTTGAGGTCCTGTTCACGGACCCGATGCGGGTATGGGTCGAGCGAGCTAAGCTCAACGGATTCAAGGTCGATAGGCGCGCCGCCGAGGGCATGTCCGGTGATATGATAGGTGATTCAGAGGCCATGGCGACCTTCGAATGCTACATGCCTTTCACCAACGAGGCGCTCTCCATGTACACCTCGATGAGGTTCCTCACCACCTCGTTTGGCATCATATTTGCAGAATCAGATTCAACCCGGAACGAGATGAGGGGCGAAATGCTGGCCCAGGCGTCGAGAGGCAAACAGACCCCCTCGATGATGAGCTACCTCAAGCTGGGCTATGGGCTGGAGAGCGCCTTCACCAACGCCGGCGGCCTCCGGATCTATCGATTCAGTATTCCGGAGAGAACAAAGCCGGTCCTGCTGCTGGATCTGGTGGTGTTGAAGTCGATGCACGACCTCATTCGGGATGAGAAGGAAGTCGATGCCGAGGATGTCCACCGCGTCGCCCAGGCCTGCGGCCTTGGTCGCGAGGAAGTGACCATTTCCATGAAGCGGATGTCCTTGATGACGGACCTCCGCCTGAAGCGGGAGTTTCCCAGCCTGTCCCCGCAGCACAACGGCCGGTTCTGGATCGGTGCGAAGATGTTCAGCTTCAGGAACTGGGATTAGTTCTCGTTCCATGCCAACGCTGCCATCGATTCATTTGAGCTTCTGATTCCGCTCCCTCTCGATCGAATGCGGACCTGGATCTCCCGGTGACCAGGTGAATATCCTGAATTCACAGAGCTTCTTGAATCCGAGCTTCTCGTATATGGGGCGGCCCATCTCACTGGCCTCAAGGACGGCAACCCCGTAGCCGGCATCCTTGGCGGACAGCAGCGGCACTCGGGTCATCGCCGACCCCACGCCCCTGCCCCTGGCTTCCTTTAGTGTCGCCACATTGTAGATGCCCGCGACCTTCTCATGCTGGACCAGAAGAGAGGCGGAGATGGGCTTTCCGTCCAGGCAGCCTAGGAACCAGCGATGCGGAGGGCCGAGCCCATAGCCTCTGATGATATCGCCCCATCCGCCCATGGCGTCCTCGGGGATACCGAAGACATGGCCGGTGATGTCGATGCAAGCTTCGAGGGAACCCATGTCTTCGACGACCTGGATATCTAATCCTGGGGGTAGAGGTCGGCGCTCTAGGTCCACGAGGTCCAAGGCCATTCCGGGGGCCACGGATTCGAGGGTGAGGCCTTGTGCCTCAAGACACCCATCCAGCTCCTTTGAGGTAGATGGTCCCAAGGCCCACATCATCGGGAGACCGCCTTCCTCGAACGGCGCCATGGCCGTTTTGATCTTCAGCTCAAGTTCTCCTCCGGAGAATCCCGCCCCGAGGATGCCATTGAGCATGGGCAATGGGAGCCCGGTGGCATAGGTGATCATCCCGGGTTCCTGCTTCCGGTGTATGCCCGGGAAGCTGGCACAGAATGCGGCCAAGCCCTCAAAATAGGTCTTCTCGATCTCAAGGACGATCTCTTCCTCTGCGAATGCTCCGATCATTTCAACAGTACCAATCAGGTGCATGGCAATCAAATAGGTTGCCTAAGGACTCGAGAAACTGACAGGCCAGTATTTGACTATCTGGATCGATACCTATTGTCCATCTCGCCGATCAGGCGGGTCCGCCTGGATTCTTCGCATTCGCGGGCAGGGCTACCAGCATCTCGATATCCATGCGGTCCATCCGCCGCAAGACCATGTTCATGGCCACCTTTTCATTCGGAGCATCGATCACGGCGACGGTGTCGTACCTTCCGAGCGTCCAGTAGGTGCCCAGTTGTTTGACCCCCGCCTCCTTGTCGATCTCAAAATCCCTCAGATTCTCGGCGATGACCTCTCGCGTCAACCCTTTCTTGAACTTGACCAGTATGATGAAGATCATAGAGCTTACCTCTGCCTGTCCACGGGCAAATTATTATATCGAATAGGAATATATAATATTATGCGCCAGTAAATGTTCGTCCCTATTCCATGACAAGACGCGCATTACAATACAAACGGCGCGCCGTGGCGTTTTTAAAACATATATTGACATCAATAATATTAGGGCGGACGGGGGGCGCGGAGCGATACAATCGATCACGTCACCTGGGCATGCACCGCTCCAGAGATTATTACGTGAAGCCGGTGCCCGCTCATCCCATGGAGCACAGTCCTTTACCAAAGCACCGGCTGGGGCCAAGGTCGCTTTGGTCCCCCTCTCAGTGACGTCGATGATGACGTAGTTTCAAGCCTTCAACGCCCTGATATCGATCCGGTTCTCGGAGCGCTTGCCCGACCCGCAGAAAGAGTCCAAGCACTTGGTCATGAGATCTGAGCGTCCTCGATTCCATGCTGGGCCATCGTATTTGCGCGTCCTGCGTGGATACGATCGCTGGCACGGTCCAATGCGCTGGAATGCGGATTCTCTATGCCCTAGATCGCCCGCGTCAGGCCACGCCTGCTTGATTCAACGCCATGACCGCGAAGGCCAGCAGGACAACGATCATGATCGCCGTGGTGGTGAGGCGCATCATCGGGCGCTTCGCTCCAGCTCTCATCTTCAAAGTCTCTCTGATATGTAGGCCTAGGGCGCAGAGCATGTAGAGGCCGTAGGTGAGCAGCATCATCCCACAGGCCAGTATTCCCCAAGAGAGGAAGGATGCGAGCAGGGCCGGGATGGCCATGGCCAAATTGGCGAATCCGACCTCGAATTGGAATTGGGGGTTCTCCTGATGCCAGCCGAGGCGTACCTGGTCCGAGTGCCACCAGACGGAATGGCGCAGGAAACCGAGGATACCTACCGCTCCAACCAGCAGCGCGGTCACGATCCGGACGGCCAGATAGACGTCGTGGAACGCGAAGAAGATGCCCAGGAACGTGCCGATGCCGGTGATCGCGACGCCGAGCAGGGACAGGATCTTTGCGGGTTTGTCCGTGGGCTGCCGGAGGACCATGCCAGTGGTATCATGCCGCGGGGGATAAGGATTGGCCAGGTCCTCGCTGTCTCTCGGCGCAGTAGCGGATTTCCCGGTTCGATCATGTGGCCTGCAGGTACTTTAGCATCTTCGCTTGCATTTCCTTGCTCAGGCATTTGACCAGTTCGGCGTTGTAGGAACCCGTGGGCATGGGCCGGATGCTCGGATCGGGCATCATGCTCGGGTCCTGATAGATGGCTTTGTTGTTCACGATCTGCTGGGTCGCCACGGCATAGTGGCGCGACTTGGCCGCCGGCGTGCCCTCTGCGACCGCGGTGTCGACATTGACCGCCCTGATCGACACGGTGAGGTCGCCGTTTAGCTGAATGTCAAAGGTCCGGAATTGCTGCGGGAAATCGCGCAGGGACGAGGTCTCCACTTGCCAGAATCCCTTCTCCGGCGCGTTGGCCGGATCGGGCGAGACGAAGGCCTTGATGGTGTTCAAGTGCCGGTGTCCCGCCACCCATAGGAGGAGATTCGGGTGGCCGTGCAACTCCTCCAGGAGCTCCGGCAGGGTCACAGCGTTCAGGGGGGACTCCCACCATTCCATCTGGGACCGGGACGGCATGACGCCTATGGGCACATGGGCCGCGATGATCATGAGCTGTCCGGCAGCGTCGCCGGCGGCCAATTCCCTCTTCAACCAAGCGTAGCGGTCCGCATCCAGGTGGCCGTGGCCATGGATGTCGTCGGAGCCATCATCATCCCTCCGAGTATCGTCCAGGACGATGACCTTGATCGGCACGTCCGCCTTCGGCACGAAACTGTAGCAGGCGAAGCCTTCTTCGTGGCCCGGTTCCACCAGATCGAATCCGTGGCCCTTTGGTGCGGAGCGAGTGGAAAAGAACTCCTTCATCCACTCTCCTTTGGAAAGGGACCGACGGTCCTGATCTGGTGCCACCTTCGGAGGGGTGTGGTGGTTGCCCACCGGTCCCGCGGCCACGATGTCTCCGTAGGGGGTGCTCCCATCCAGGAAGCCCATATAGTAATCCGGTCGGGCCAGGTTCTTCGGATTGGAGAGCACGTCTCCCATGGCGAGGACGGTGTCGCTGACGCAGGATCTGCGCAGGAAATCGTTGACCGGCAGGGAGCCGATCCAGAAGTGATCGTGGTTTCCGAGCACCTGGTACCAAGGTATCGCCCTGTCGAGTCCGGCCGCTCGATACGGCTTCTGGTAGTCTATGCTATCGGCACCGGTACAAGCACCCGAGCAAGGAGTGATGTTATTTCCATCCAGAACGTCGATGTACCAGCGCGTTTCATTGAACTGCGTGCTGTTGCACACGTCACCCAGCGAGAGACCGAAATCGAAGGGGATCTGTCGATGCAGGGCATTCATCGTCTGGACGGCGGCGTCGAGAACCTGCGTCGTGTAGAGCATCACCGGGGAATAGATGGAGGTGACCTGTGCCCCCCTGGAATTCAATTGCTGGAGGTAGATCAGTTGTGAAGGGGATTCCTTGTCGGTGATGTGGATGTCGGTCATGGCGAAGAATCTGAGCAGCATCTTCCTCGTCAGTTTGGATGGAATGGAATGACCTGGCGGCAGTAGGTCCGTCCGCAGCTCTGCGGGCAGGGGCACACCCACCTTCCATTTGCCGTAGCCGAACTTCTCGTACTGGGCTACCTTCAGGAGTTCCATGGGGTGGAGTCCAGGAGGCACCGGGTCGAAGGCGACGGTCTGCTGGAGCGTGGTGAAGACATCGGCGGAGATGGGGTAGGAGGCTTTCTTCTGCGCGTGGCCCGCCTCGGGATCGTTCTCGACATGGTTCATGCTGATGACCTCGGACTGGTTGCGGACTTCTTAATGGATTTCATGCGGCTGTCCCCGTTGATACCATCCACGCACCTGGTGTTCACGAGGTCATCTCTTCCTGCGACCCTGCTTGGTCTCCGGTCCCTGGCCTGACTTCCTGGCACTGGCGGACTTTGCCTTCTTGGACGCGGCGGCCTCTTTCAGCGCCGCCCTCGCTCTTGCGGCCCTCTTTTTCCTGAGCACGAGGATCGCTATGATGATGGCCACAATGATGACCACGATAAGGAGGCCGAAGAGCAGAGGGCCGTCCACACTTCCATTGGACTGCGATGCGGCGGTGACCGGGGCGGTCCACAGGCCGGGTCCGACCGAGTTGACCGCTTGCACGCAATAGCCGTAGGCGATTCCAGCACTGCCGTTGGAATCCATGTATTCCCCGCAGGTAGGGGTCAAGGTCGCGAGCAAAACAGGTACGTTGGCCTGGAGGCGATAGACGCGGTAGGCGGTGATGGCGCTGCCGCCATCGCTGCTGGGGGTCCGCCAAGATAGGGTGACCTTGCCGATGCTGCCGGATGCCGTCAATGAGCCCGGGGCGGTGGGAGTTCCAGCGGTGGTCGAAGCCGGTCCGGCCCGGTCGCCCGCGCCGACCGAGTTGACCGCCGTGACCTTGTACCAGTAGGTTTGGCCATTGGTGAGGTCGATATCTATCAATCCCAGCTCGGCGACCGTCCCGATCAGGTCATAGCTTCCCTCTGAGGACAGGGCGCGGTAGGCCTTGTATCCCGTGATCGGGCTGCCGCCGTTGTCGGTCGGGGCGGACCAGTTCACGGTTATCTGGGCGTTGCCCGGGGTAGCCACCAACTGGCGGGGGATGCCCGGAGCGGCCTGAACCACCGTCCCCATCTCCAAGCCTTTGAACCAACCTCCGGGGGCGGGGAAGTCCGAGGATGTCAGTGCATGGCCCTGCAGGTCGGCATTCGTGTTTGTCAGCCAATAGTTGCCCACCAGGGTGGGTGCCACCGTTCCCCGGAAGGAGATGGAGGTCAGTGCAAAACAGTAGCCGAAGGCCCCATCTCCCATCGAGGTGACGCTCTTCCCTATGACCACCGACGCCAGCGAGGTACAGTAGCTGAAGGCGCCATTGTCAAAGGTGACCACCGAGTCTGGGATGGTCACCGAGGTTAGCGCCCGGCAGTTGGCGAAGGCGTAGTAGCCCATGAGGACGACGCCGCTTCCCATGGTCACCGAGGTCAGGGCGGTGCAGGAGGAGAAGGCGGCATTTCCGATGGAATACACGCCGCTCCCTATGCTGAGCGAGGTAAGTCCAGTGCAGTAGCCGAAGGCCTCGTCTCCAATACCGGTGACGTTGTCGGGGATGAACAGCGAGGTCAGCGAGGTGCAGTTGCTGAACGAGTTGTAGCCGATGATGGATAGGTGCTCGCCCAGGGTGAGTGAGGACAATGCGGAGCAGGACAGGAAGGCATACTGGGCTATGTGGGTGACGCTGTCCGGAATGATGACCGAATTGAGGGATCCGCAGTAGGCGAAGGCGTATTGTCCGATGGTGATGACCGTATCCGGCATGGTCACGGAGGCGACGGGGGAGTCGCGGAATGCGGATGGGCCGATCGCCGTGGTGGGGTAGCCGCCCAACGTGTCTGGTATGACGACATTCCCGCCGGAGCCTGTATAGAGGGTCACCGTCGAGCTCAAAGGAGTGCCGTCGATGAGATAGATGAAGTCGCCGTCCTGATTGGCGGCCGCCACCGGTCGGACATCGATCAGAAATAGCGGTGCGCTCAAGAACATGAGCACGATGACCAAAGTACCCGTTTTCATCCGACAGCGACTTCTCATCTAGGCACCCGCCGACGCCCTAGCCGTCTTGAGACGGCCGAACTTGACGATATAGCAAACTCCTTGCCTTAACGGTATCCTGACCGGAACGGCCCTGGAATGAGCCCTATCTCCACGGGCGGGGGTCGGTCGCGCCATCGCTACGGTCCGGTCACTTCCTCATGGGTCATCAACCCACGGATGAATCCGCGGGCTTGCCATTCCAGCTTCATGCGGAACCTTCCGCAGGACGGACGACCATAGGC
>CAZCNG010000039.1:0-15529 GCA_964500045.1 uncultured Methanomassiliicoccaceae archaeon | reverse complement strand
ATCCAACCTCTCCTGGAACGATCCATCCCCTGGCGAGACTTTGAGATGTCCGATCTCTAAAGAGGTTATAGGTGGGCCGTATTCCAAGGCCCGGCGATAGGCTAGGATGTACTTCAGCGCGATCTCGCTCCCGACCCGCATGAACTGGTGCCTCATCAGGCCGGTGTAGGTGATCTGCCCCTTGAAAGGCAAGAGGACCGTGCTGACGTACATGGGAAGCGGTGCGTTGAGGATGTGCGCGATCTCCTGGGTGAGCCCGAGCACTTGATATTGGGCGGCTATGCCCTTCTTCTGCGGTAGGAGGAAGACCGTGCCCTCATCCCGGTGCTCCACCATGACGAACTTTGCCTTGAGGAAGCCGCACCAATCCCTGAGGAGGTCCTTCTCCTCTAGGGTCAATGCCTCCGATCTGCGCCTCAGGTAAGAACGGATGACGCGGTCATCACTGAACAGCTTCTCCTGCAAGACAAAAGACCTTCGGATGTTGACCTTGCGGACCTCGTTCACCTCAAGGTGCTCGAAGACCCGGTAGTGGTCGTTGGCCTCGACCATGAGCTGGTCCAGCAGGCCGAGGACCACCTGGGCGTCTTCTTTCGAGAGGAGCATCTGGTCAGGTGCTAGGGACATCCATGAATATATCCAGTTGGTCGATGAGCATAGCCGCCGTGGATCGCAGGCCATCCTCGGATCAAGGCGGGCCTCCCTTCTCCCTAAGCTGCTGCAGTCGCCATTTCAGGGCTGGGTGCCTGCTGAGATCAACTTCCATATCGATCCCTCTGAAGAGCCCAGCTCCCTTTATCTTTCCCTCACCATAGAAGATGTCAAAGAACTCTCTTCCCTTATCAGTGAGGACTAGCATAGGACAAATCAGTGATTCCGCGCCGCTCATCATCTCACTTAGATTCACTTTCGCAGAGCGAGGAAGCATAGGCACCAGAACGTCCCGGGCTCCCTTTTCGTCGATCTTGCGGACAGCCCCCAACGAGATGGCACGTCCATCGATCTCGACCATGGCCATATGCAAAAGGAATGTTGCACGCAGTCGGACCATGTCAGTTCGCTCTTGATCCGTGGAAATGAGATGGGCGTCGAAGAGATCGCGCGCGGTGCCACGTTGGACCAGTGCCCTCAGTTTTCCGGCGAACAGCTCTTCCCGAGTGAGCGTGAGAACCTCGACCGGGTCCAGGTCGGAGAAGGGATGGGATATCCGGCCTTGCCTCGTCCCGAGCACAGGAAGCCGCTCCAGATAATTGATCTCCACCTTGATCCTATCGGGGCCGCCACCACTGTTGACGAAACGAAGATCAAATTGTTCCTCGGCATACTTCCAGCCCGTCAGCTCTACCCGGTATCCCAATTCCTCGAAGAGCAGGACCAGAAGATCACGTATCTTCACCCTCTCCTCCAGGCTTATGGCCCTATCCAGGCTTCCGATATAGTTGAAATCAATGTCGATGGACAGCCTCTTGAAGCCGAAGACGACCCCATGCAAAACGGTCCCTCCCTTCAGGGCCAGCCGCTGCTGCAAGTAGGCAGATCTGTGGATCCGCTCCAGAATGGTCAACAACCGGTAAACTTTCTCCAGGACATCGACCTTGAATCCCGTCGAAGCAGCACAATCTTGAAAATAGTCCTTGGTCGGAACTCTAGACATGCTTCAGCAGCTCCTCCAGATTGGTCGGCATGTATACTCTCCAATCTCGGTTCAGCCTCCCCCCCGTTCTCGCTCCACCGGGGATAAGATAGCTGGTCCCCACGCCGATGTGGTCTCGAATCTCGGCGAGCAGGGTCTCATCGAACCTGATGCTGCCTTCAAGCAGCGATAGCATGAAGCCAGCCCTCCGGTAAAGTGAGGATTCACCGAAGCGATGCAGGTAGGCAAGCATTCTCTCTTCATTGATCACCCGCAAACTTTCCAGACTCTTCATGACCTCTTCGAGACCCCCGCATAGATCAGGACGCCGGATACAGTCAAGGAAGGTCCGTTCCTTGTCAGTGACCAATACAGTAACGCTACCGCGGAAGACCCTCTCCGCTCCGAAAAGCTCCTTCGTCCAGACGGGACGATAGAGCACCTCCTGGAACTCGAAGGGTTTGGCCTTGCGCTCGGAGAGATAATACAGCGTGCTGAAGCTTGAGTAGGCCACGCCGTGGATCTCCAGCGCCGTATGATAGGCCAGCACGCCAGCACCGGGAAGAAGATGGTTGACCACGAGGTATCGGTCGATCTCATAATTGGGTGGATATGCCCCAGGAGGAATGGCAGCATAGAGACCTTCCTTGACCCTCAGGAGCGAACCTTTCTGCGTCAGTCGCCAAAGCGCGGTCTTTGCTTTGGCCCCATCCCCCATGATGGTCTTCGCTTCGCTCGTGGAGATCAACCCTTGCTTCAACGCCTTGTGATATAGTTGCTGGGCTAAACTAGTCTTGAACTTGCTGGGCCCAGGCGATTGAGAATGCCCTTCGGCGTTCATTTGCCCCGTTAATTGCCGGAAGGTGTACTTGTTACTTCTCAATTTCTGCCGTCAGTATACATATATGATTACCTAGAACGAAAATTGACAACTAGAATCGACTATTTGCAGAAGCATCCTTCAATGTTTGCGCTCTGTGTATACAATTCTGTATACAACAGGAACATTCATCTCACTAGAAGGTCGGCCATGATGAGTATGCTCGATGGAACTACCGCCACACCACATCGACCTGGTCGGTGCGGAATCTCTGGTCGATGAGCGTGTCCTCGATGCGCATCCGCACGCCGGCATTATGCATCACGAGGCCGGTCCAGGCGATCATGGCGCCGTTGTCCATGCAGACCGTCCGCTCCGGCACGAACATCTTTGCGCCTCGGTCCGCGGCCATGCGCCCGGCCATTTCCTGGAGGCGCTTGTTCTGCACGACGCCCCCGCCGAGCAGCACCTCGTCCTTCTCGATGTGCGCCATCGCCCTTTCCGTCACCTCGCACAGCATGGCGAAGCACGTCTCCTGAACGGAGAAGCAGATATCCTCGATGCTCTCCCCGTTCTTGTGATGCTGCAGGCAGGCGGTGAGTATCCCCGAGAAGGCCATGTCCATGCCCTTGACCGAGTATGGGAGGTCGAGCAGCTTGCCACCCTCCTTGGCCCTCTTCTCGATGGTCGGACCGGCGTAGTAGCCAAGGCCGATCTCACGACCGAGCTTGTCGAACATGTTACCGATGCCGATATCGAGCGTCTCCCCGAAGATGCGGTAGCGGCCGTTGGCGTAGGCGATCACTTGCGTGTTGCCGCCCGAGGCGTACAGCAGGGCCGGATCCTTGCTGGCCGTGCGAATCCTCCCAATCTCCAGATGGGCGATGCAGTGGTTGACGCCAACGATCGGTACGTCGAGGGTGAGGGCCAAGGCGCGGGCGCCGGTGGCGATGGTGCGCAGACAGGGACCTAGGCCAGGACCCTGG
This sequence comes from uncultured Methanomassiliicoccaceae archaeon, assembly GCA_964500045.1. GTDB lineage: Archaea > Thermoplasmatota > Thermoplasmata > Methanomassiliicoccales > UBA472 > CAZCNG01. The sequence goes on along the minus strand of CAZCNG010000039.1, from coordinate 12,090 downwards.
GAGAATGCGACCAGATCTATGTCAGAGATGTTGATGCCGGCCTTCTCAATGGCTGCCTTGACTGTGGGTACGAGTTGTTCGGCGTGGTGATTGGCCGCTTCCCTGGGATGGATGCCGCCCTTCTCCGGCCGGTACATCTTGATCTCGTTGGCAAGGATGTTGCCCTCCGAGTCGATGATGCCCACACCGCAGGTGTGCGCCGTGCCCTCTATGCCTAGGCAGATCATTTTCTCACTCGGAGGGACATAGCTCTTTCAGTTTGTTCATGATGTTGATGGTGCCGGTGATGACGCAATCATCCACGACGAGGACCGGCGTGGGCGAGTTCAGCAATTCATAGTACGCGGCCTCGGCGAGTCCCGGCGCGGTGCTGGTGTCCACATAGGTGACTTTGACCCCCGCGGGGATGCGCGCCTTGACATAATCGCAGTTCTTGCACTCCGGCTTGGTGAAAAGCAATATCTCAGTCATGCGACCAGAAATGAGATGCCGGTGCTCATTAAAAAGGTATGCTGGGGATGGGCGTGCCGGGCGGAATGGGCGGTGCCTCAGACCTCTGCCGTTGCCCTGCCATCTACTCAGAGGGACTTATTTCCTTCAGTTTGTTCATGATGTTCACGGTGCCGATGATCATGCGTTCGTCGACCACGAGCGCCGGCACGGTGCGCACTTCATAGTACGCCGCCTCGGCCATTCCAATGGCGGTGCTGGTGTCCAGGAAAGCGACCTTGACGCCGGCGGGAATGTGCGCCTTCACATAGTCGCAGTCCCTGCATCCTGGTTTGGAAAAGAGCATTATCTCGGTCATGGCAGCGAATGATGACGCAGCCTGTAGATGATAGTTTTCCGTTGACTGAATATCGGTCGCTGGGAGAGGGATTAATCCCTGCGATACGATGAGGGTGCATGAAGCCGGGCTGGGAGCAGGATCCCACGGGAAGGTTCTCTTCGCGGGCCGAGGATTACGCTAGGTATCGTCCCTCCTATCCAGCGGAGCTGTTCGATTTCCTTTTCGCGGAGGGAATCCTGGCACCGGGGATGCCGGTCGCGGATGTCGGGTCCGGCACTGGCATCTTCACGAAGCTGCTCCTGGACCGAGACCTTGAGGTCTACGGCGTCGAGCCCAATGCGGAGATGCGGAGGCATGCGGAGAAGGACCTCGCCCGTCAGCGCAAATTCCATTCCGTGCCGGCGACGAGCGAGAACACGACCTTGGACGATGGTAGCGTGGGAGCCATCACGGCGGCGCAGGCGTTCCACTGGTTCGAGCCGGTGGCGACGGGCCGGGAGTTCCGCCGCATCTTGAAGCCCGGCGGCTTTGCGGTACTGGTGTGGAACACTCGTTTGCTAGAAGAGAGCAAGCTTCCCATAGAGTACGAGGCCCTGGTGGCAAAGTATCGCTCTGGATACAGTGAGGTCGAGGACCGCCAATCTAAGCCAGAACAGTTCCTCGCCGGCGGCGGTAAGCTAGCCAAGTTCCGCAATGAGCAGACATTGGATTTCGACGGCCTCGTAGGCCGGGTCTGCTCCGCTTCCTACATGCCACACCGCGGCGAGGTCCGCTTCCCGGAGATGTTGGCCGATCTGCAAATCCTCTTCCAAGAGCATCGATCGGGAGGCAAAGTACTGCTGCCGATGGAGACAGAATGCCACTACGGCCAACTGGACTAGGCTCGGGGAAGCGAAAGGAATATCAAGGAGGATGCGTTACGCTGATTTCACAAGGGCTCATGGTCTAGCGGCTATGACGTCTCCCTGACACGGAGGAGGTCGCCGGTTCGAATCCGGCTGAGCCCACTTAATTCTCATAATTGGACCGATCGTTCGGTTCATTCCTCTGTCCGTCGGCAGTGCCTGACGTCCCCATCATGAAATGGGTTTGCAATGCCTGCGGATGTCAAATTATATCCACGCGCAAAAGACCGAGGCCGATCGGGGTCACTCTGGTCGGTCTTCTCTATATCTTCATGGCCTTCATCGCTCGCAGCGATCAAATTCTTGGTATGGGCGGGGCTGGATCCGGTCCTGGGCTTTGCTATTCTGCTTGCTGAACCTCTGCTTCGCGATGCTCAATGCCTTCGGCCAGAGTTTCGCGCTGAAGGCGGTCTGGATCGGACAGGTCGCCTCATTGATCCCGATGATCGTGATCTTCCACCTCAATACCCGGAAGATCAAGGTCTTCTTCGGCAAGGCGAGAGACCCGGAGATCTAGCGGTGATCGAGAAGACCAAATATGGTGCTGGACACCCCCTTCGCAATGATGCTTTGTGCCGTGACCGGGAATTGATCGGACCCCGTGTTCCCGGATGGGGGATCGCGATCCTATCCCCATCTGAGAACTATTTCGCAAGAGCGGCTCCATCGCTTTGCGGCCATTGCTACGGAAACCAGGGAGGCAGTTCTCCAGCCAGCCCATGATGGGGGTTGCTGAGCGCCCTCATATTCTCCAGCGGCGTTCCCGGAGCGAATCCACACCCCGGTGCCAGCACATCGACCCCTGCTCCTAGGCATCCCCGAGCCTCTCTGCGGACATCGTCCGGACGGCCCCATAGCAGCGTCGTGGTCGGACTGACATTTCCCATCAACGCCACCTTTCCGCGCATCTTGTCCGCAGCCCAATGCAGGTCGGCGCTCTGTTCGACGCTGATGCCGTCCGGAACTGCGGTCAGCATGCCATCCATATGCCCGCGGATGTCCCCACACAGATGCAGCACGCTCATCCCACCCAACCCCCTTATGGATTGCACCGCGTGCTTCTCATGGGGCAAGGCAAACTCCTCGTATTGAGCCGGGCTGATGAGATCGCCGCTGGCGGCGGAGTCGACCATGGTGATCACGTCCGCGCCCGCTTCCAGCGCCGCCCCGATGAAGGCAACGTTCCATTCCGTCGCCTTCGTCAGGATCCCCCTCAGGAGCGCTGGGTCGACTATCAGGTCCATCAACGAGGCTTCGGTGCCCCTCAGCTGCAGGGCCAGGTTAAAAGGCATGACGAGGCCACAGAATATGGGGGTCTGAGGCAATTCCTTGGACAATCTCTCCAGCGCCCCCAGGACCACCGGTGCCCTTCCGGATCGCGTCGGATCCGGTACCTGCAGGCTCTCCAGTTCCGCGCTGGAGCGGATGACCGGCGCGAGCACCGCCGGTTGCCGGTCCATCGCTTCATTGCCCAACGGCGCACCGAAGGCCGAGGCGTCCACGGCCACATCGAAGGGGACACGAACGCTCTCCAACCTGCCAAGGTCATGCGCCGCCCGGCTCAATACGGCCATGTGCCTAGAAGCATGATTCGCCTCCGGCCAGGAGGAGCCGCAGGCCTGCATCAGCGCCACCGTCCCCGTTTGTAGAGGACAGGCGCAAGGCACTCGGTCCACCTGCTCGCGGCGCAACGCCGCCATAAGCCTCCCCTTTTGATCCATGTTGCACCACGATTAGCAAAGGTCGATGCTTCAAGGCATTTCGGCCTAAAAGCCCAAGGAGATGGATCCCTAAGCTATTATCCAATCAATCTCCAATATCCACTACGCTCCCGATCAATATCTATCGACTGGCGCTCCCATCGCCCCCGATCATGGATGCCATCGTAGATAGGTTATCAAAGATCACTATTCCACTACGCTAGGTATTGCCGTCAAATCGGTGCGCGTAACAGGGGATATGTGGGAAGATGCTTCCCGTTCCCCGTCTGCGTCTGTGGGTTGCTCCTTCAGAAATAGGTCTCTTCCTCGGTCTTTGAGCGGGCAAGGCACGCCCCCTCCGGGACGAGGTCGAATCTCCGTCCTCGGGCGGCTGAAATGATCTCTTCATGTTTCTTCCTCCTCACTTGCGGAATATTATCATTATCACAGCTACGATCAGGAAGGCAATGGCCCCAGTGACGAAATCGCCGGTCCACCACCATACTAGGATGCCGACCAAGGTTGCCGGCAAGAATGCTATCAGAGTACCGACCAGAAAGACGATGATAAGGATGGCCACCACAAGGAGGATGATCGCAAGTATTGCACCTCCGATGCCTATTTCCACTAAAACCATACCAGGTCTCCATTTACGGATTGTATCTGCAAGCCGTCACTATTTAATGATTGAGCAGAAGTGACGAAGCAACTTTAACACGACTTCCAGCGGTTATCTCCGCCAAAATGAGGGTCTAGACGGTTCCAGATCTCGGTTTGATCTGCGGTGCAATCGCTCGAAGACCTCTACGGTCAACGGGGCCCGATCGGTCCCGAGGAACTCCTCGCCGATACAGGCGGAGAATGACGAAGCCTCGAAGCGTGTGGGCTAATGTTCTTGTAGCTAGCGCATCCCTCGAAGAAGAGCAGGCAAATAGTGTGCTCCACCCGCTAGGAGCGTCACGGAGCCCAGACGTCGCATGAAGTCACCCACGACCGCACTGCCTCCCCAGGAGGGAAAGGAACCCAAGCTGACCAGGCGCAATCTGGCATTGATAGCTGTGGCCGCAGCGGCCATAGTCATCGCATTCGCCCTGGCCATGGCCGCCTTGCCGCCGACCTCCAGCTCCAATGAGGTCGGAGCGGGGCTACAGGATCGGACGCTCGGTTCCAGCGTGGTGGATTTCTGGCCCGTTTATCCCTCCGTGAACCCAAGGGCCCTTCAGGGAATCGCACATCCAGAGTGGGTGCTGACGGCGTTGGCCACAGGTCCGGTCATGATCCTAGTGCACCAGGAAGGTTGCGTAGGATGTGCGTTCCAGGAACCGGTGTGCGATCGACTGGGGGCGGACCACGCGGATAATCTGACCTACTTCAGCCTCTTGGGCGGGCGGGATGATCAGAGGCTCATGGAGGCCATGGGTGCCTACGATCCAGATGGTGGCACGCATTACGTCCCGCTCACGATACTTGTCACAGAGAGGACGGCGGGCAACAGCACTGTGATCGCCTTCCACAGTTGGGAAGGAGCGATCCGCTCTGAAGCGCTCAACAGCTGGCTAGTGGACGCCATAGACCACTTCCCCACGGCGGCGTGACCATGAAGCAGTGGCAGGGCGGCCTGGTGGCAGCGACGGCCTTTGCCCTTTGCATCGCCCTGCTCCTGCTCTCGCTGGGAAACGGCATCATCGCCGGGGAGAAGATCCGGCCGGCCCCGGAATTCAGCGTGGTCGACCACGAGGGCGCCACCTGGAACCTGAGCGAGCAAAGGGGCAGAGTGGTGCTGCTGCATTTCACCCAACTGGAATATCCCCTGTGCCTGGAATGTGAGGCGTCCATCATTGCGCAGCTGCGGCAGGTGCAGGCGCTGGTCGCGGAAGATCTGAACTTGACCATCCTCACCATCAACCTGAGGAAGAACTCCTTCTCGGAACCAGGCTGGCAGATCGCCGAGCGGGACTATGGCATCAACGTCACCTGGGCCTGGGTAGAGGAGATGCAGCCCTATGCCATGGCCAACGATTACATCGAGTATTGGCAGGTGCAGGGTGGCCTCTCCAATCCAACGCTCCTCTTCATCGACGAACAGGGCAATGCGGTCGGCGTCCATCACGTCTACATCGTCGGCAGGGGAAGTGCGGACGGAGTGCGGTCCAGCGGAGCCATGGCGTCAGATGTTCAGAAGATCGCAGCGGGCCAGTGGGGAGATGTGCTCCTAGGGTACACCAGCAAGGCTGAGGTGAATGCCTTGGGCATGTTCGCCCTGGGCGTCCTGACCTCATTCTCGCCCTGCTCCATCGCTTTGCTCATGACCATGGTGTTCTACATCGGTGCCAGCGCTCCAAGGGGGGGCAGGACCGAAGCCCTGAAGGCGGGATTGGGCATAGGCCTGGCCTTCACGCTCGGCATCTCCACGGTGTTCCTGCTGCTGGGATTGCTGCTCGGCTACCTGGGGGGATTCCTCACCCTGTCCACGGCCTTCTATCTGCTGGCCGGAGGCGTGCTCATCCTGCTGGGCATCAACGCCATCTTTCCGCTGCGCCGTGCCTTCAGGAGACTGAGGACCAAGGAGGACTGTGATTGTTGCGAGGTGCCACAGAGCCGTTTGGGTTCCAGGCTCCTGGAGAAGCTGGGCAAGCGGTCCCGTCCATTGGCCGGCTTCGCCCTGGGGGCGCTATTCTCACTGGGCTGGGCGCCCTGCGCGCTGTCCCTCGTCTTCCCGATGTTGTTGCTCATGCTGGCGCAGGGATTGGGCGCACTGCAGACGGGGCTGTTGCTCTTCGTCTTTGGCCTCGGACACGGCCTTGTCGTCGTGCCGCTGTGCGCCGCCTCCGGTGAATTGCGCGAACGACTGGTCGGTAGATACGAGCAGGCGGCCCGCCCCATCATGCTGGCGTTCGGGGCGGCCATCATCGTGATGGGGCTGCTGTTCGCCGCCCGGTACTTCGGATTGCAGCTATGGTGATCAGCGGAAATCCTTCACCCGGTCGGCCATATCGGACAGCCGGGCCTGCACCAGGCCATTGATCGAGCTCTTCGGATACTCGCCCTTGGCATTCCTCTGCCCCGCTCTGACGCCGGTCAGGTGTTCAATGCCCTCGTCGATGGTGGAGACGGCCCAAATAGAGAAGTTCTCCTTGCGGATCGCTGCCACCACATCTTCGCGCAGCATGAGATTCTGCACGTTGCTGGCGGGTATCATGACCCCCTGGTCGCCGGTCAACCGCGTCAAGCGACAAACGTCGAAGTAACCCTCGATCTTCTCGTTGACGCCGCCGATCGCCTGCACTTCACCCTTCTGGTTGACCGACCCGGTGACGGCGATGCTCTGATCGATCGGCTTTCCGGAAAGTGCCGAAAGGATGGCGTAGAGCTCCGTGCTGGATGCGCTGTCTCCATCCACACCAGCATAGCTTTGCTCGAAGGTGAGCTTGGCGCTCAGGCTGAGAGGCTGCTCCCGGGCGAAGCAGTCGTTGAGATAGCCGCCGAGGATGACGATCCCTTTGGTGTGCGATGGTCCCGACATCTGCGCCTCCCGCTCCACATTCACGACCCCCTCCTTGCCAACCCCGACCGACGCGGTGATCTTGGAGGGCATGCCAAAAGCGTAATCCCCTAACCCGAGCACGGAAAGACCGTTGACCTGGCCCACCTTCTTGCCGCTGGTCTCTATTAGCAACACACCCTTGCGGATCATCTCCTGCAGACGCTCCTGGATCATATTGGAACGATAGACCTTCTCCTCCAGCGCCTTGTTGATGTGCTTTCTCTCAACGAGCTCCGCCCCCTCCTCCCCCGCGTAGAAATTCGCCTCGCGGATGAGGTTGCCGATCTCGGCGAAGAGCGTGCTCAGCTTGCTCTTATCCTCCACCAGTCGGGAGCCGTGGTCAATCACCGCGGCCAACGCGGAGGAATCCACGTGGCGCAGCTTCTCCTTGGTGCACAGCATGCATACGAACTGCGCATACAGTTGGATGTTCTCCGCCGTGCGGTCCATGCTGACATCGAAATCGGCCTTGACCTTGAACAGGTCGCGGAAATCCTTGTCCCCCGCGTACAGTAACTCATACGCGTAGGCGTCGCCCACCAGGATGACCTTGGCGTCGAACGGGATCGGCTGCGGGTGCAGCGTCTTGGTGACCATATAGCCCATGCGCGCGGCCGGCTCCTCTATCTCGAGCCTGCCGACCGCCAGGGTTTGCTTGAGGCTCGGCCACGTCAACGGGTCCTGGAACAGTCCTTCCACCGGCAGCACCAGAAAGCCACCGTTGGCCTTGTGCGCCACGCCGGCGCGGATCATGGTGTAGTCGGTGAGCAGCGCACCGAAGCGCGCCTCCTTCTCCGTGGCCCCGAAGAGGCGGAAGTAGGTGGGGTTCCTCTCCATCTCCACGGGCGCCCCCTTTGCCTCGGAATTGTCCACAATGAGATTGATGACGTAGTTGCGCTTCGAACTGTCTGGAGTCACCGGTATGCCGAACGGCCCCTGCACGGTCTGCTCACCGCGCACGAAATCAGGAAGATGGTCCAGGATGTCCTCCTGCACATGCCTCAGGAATTCTATGACCCCTTCGTGGTCCTTGAACTTCAGACGCAGCTCGAACAGACGCGGTTCCAGGACGAGCGTTGCGACCTGGCGGTTGAGCTGGTAGACGGTGTCTTCGGCATTGCGATCCATATCCCTGAGCTTCAGCAATGATTGCTGCAGTCCGGCCTGCAGCGGTTCGCGCCTTCCCTCGACCTCCTTGCGCACCGGGGTAGGCAACTGCGACAGTTCCTCCTCGGAGATCTGCTTGCCGTCGAGCACCGGGACCAACATCAGACCGATCGGGGACTGGGTGATGATGAAACCCTTTTCCACCGCCTCCTGGTTCATGCCGGCCACGAAATCCTTGCGGGCCTGGTCCATCTCACGCAGTGCGTTGGTCCGCCTCTGCACATAGTCGCCGGACTCGAACGCCTCGCGCAGCGCAGTGGTGATGCCGGCCACGAATTTCTCCAGGTCCCTCTTGAGCTCCATGCCCATGCCGGCCGGGAGGCGGAGTGCCTCTGGAGATTGCGAATCGTGGAAGTTGTTCACGTAGGCCCAGTCATCTGGTTCAGGCATGTCTTTGGCCAACTGCCGGATGTAACTGTCCACTGCGGTCTTCCGTCCCGTGCCCGGACGGCCGGAAACGAAGATGTTGAAACCCTTGTCCCGGATGCGCAGTCCGAATTGGAGGGCCTTCACGGCCCTCTGTTGACCGATGATCTCCTGCAGCGGGGAGAGCCCGGCCGTGGAACCACAGTCGAATTCATAGTCGGGGCAGACACTGCGACAATCATCTGGGACGAGCTTGACTACCATCTCATTCACCAAAATTATCATGACAACTCACGATACTTAATGATGACAGAGGGAATTTGGAGATCGGATTCCCTCTAAGAAGATGACCGTCGACGATCGAACATATCTTCTGCTTTCCAGGTTGGCGGAATGTCATCATTCTTGGAGAATCGAAATCAGGCCATCTTATCTCTATCAACGATCAATGTCCAGACACACCTCGATTGGAGCAGTGGCCGTTTCTAATGATAGCCTAAATAGTAAGAGAATGTGTCGCCTCTATGCTATAAGGCATTCACCTTGGATGGGCGAACCAATTGACCGAAGTAACCGCAACCGCATGGATAATCTTCATTGTCAGCATCATCGTGCTCCTAGTACTGGATCTGGGGGTCTTCAACCGAAAAGCGCACGTCATCAAGCCCCGGGAAGCATTGATCCAGGTCGCCTTCTTCATAGGTGCTGCGGTCGTATTCAATGTCGGCATATTCCTGTCCCTAGGGCCCCAGTCCGGGCTCGAGTTCACCACCGGCTATGTGATGGAGCTCATGCTCAGCGTAGACAACCTGTTCGTCATCATCCTGATATTCGGTTCGTTCTGCGTCCCGGCCAAGGACCAGCATAAGGTGCTGTTCTATGGCATCCTGGGTGCATTGGTCTTCAGACTGGTCTTCATTCTCATCGGCGTATCGTTGGTGGAACAGTTCGAATTTGTCCTCTACATCTTCGGCGCGTTCCTGGTATTCACAGGCATCAGGATGGCCTTCAAGAAGGAGAAGGAGTCCGTCGAACCGGACAAGAACATCATGGTCCGGTTCTTCCGCAAGTTCATTCCAGTCACCAAGGAATATGAGGGGGACAAGTTCTTCGTCAGAAGACCGGATGCGAGGGGCAAGCTCATCCTCTGGGCCACCCCGATGTTCATAGCTCTGCTGATCATCGAGACCACGGACATCGTATTCGCCGTCGACTCGATACCGGCCATCCTGGGCATCACCACCAGCTCATTCATCGTGTTCAGCTCCAACGCCTTCGCCATACTGGGCCTGAGATCGATGTACTTTGCCCTATCGCACATCATGAACTTGTTCTGCTACCTGAAATACGGCCTGGCAGGCATCCTGACCTTTGTCGGTATGAAGATGCTGGTCGTATACTGGGGAATTCACATAAGCGTGGTAGTGTCGCTTTTGGCCATCGTTTCGATCCTGACCGTGGCCATTGTCGCCTCGCTGATCAAGAACAAGCGCACTGGCGCTTCCTCAACCGCAGAAGTGGAGGGAGACGCTTGTCCATCATTGAAGCAGCTCAATGACTCCGAGGAGAAGAAGTAGAGGCGATCGAAGGAAGCGTACTCAGGTCCATTGCCCCCAATGGTTGCATTCCATTGGACAGTAGGCATCTTGGCCATCAACGGGGCCATAGACCTCAAGGACCCGGTGCAACGATACCGACCATGAGCATCCTGCACTGCCACCGGTCCGCATTGACCAAATCCAGGTAGGCGCGATCGGAGGGGCTGAGAAGGCTCTTCTTCATTGGATCGCTTGCAAATGATGGAGCGGTTTTATTATCTCCCAATGCCAACAGAGCAGCATGGAGCAGGGATCATCCACCTCCGGATCGGGGGAAGGCTCGAAGAAACGACGGAAGATGCTGAGCGGTGCGGCCGTGGCCATCGTAGTGGTTGTAATGCTCATAGTGGCCATGGTGCTGTTCGCACCCAAGGTGCAGGTCAACTCCACCAAGGAGAACATGGCCACCATCATCCACCTTGAGGGTGGCGAGGTCGTTTACCTTAATTCCTCCATGAGCATCAAGAACGCCAATGGCGGATATGCTCTCGGGCAGGACCTCGTCTTCACGATTACCTATGCCAACACCAATGCCAGCAACACGGTGAGCATTCTTGGGTTCGCGGCCAATACGCCAGGCTTCGCATTCAAGAGCTGCACGCCGGGACTGCCGATAGAAAATCTTCCGATCCAGCCGAATGTGACATCTGTCGAGCTGCGCTTCACAGCGCCCTCCAACACCTGGAGCGGACAGTTCGAGTTCACAGTATACTTCGAACAATATCCCCTGGGCTGATCGGATGCCTTCTTCGGAGGCCCTACAGCCTCCATTCCCTTTCCTTCTCCAGCAGCCCGAGCACCGTATCCCAATATCTGGTGGTGGACCTGCGGCCCACCAATTCCTCGATGAAATCGCTGGGGAGAGCGTGTTTCTCATCCGATTTGCAGCAGAGGCTGAAAAGCTCACGACCGCTCGCGGCCACGATAGTCAGATCTCCTCGAGGCGAAGACAAGGGCAACCTCGAGGCGATATCCTTGGCAACTTCGGTGAAGGTCACCAGGGCTTTAGTCCCCTCTGTGCCCGGCCCAGGGAACGGCTCGGCGGCCATCATCTTCTGCAGCTCGGATATCGACCTTACGATGAACACCACATCGCGACCTGCCATACGTCTGAGCACTCTTTCCAGGGGGATCTTCACCGCATCTTCCCCGAGCGCCTCCATCAGGAGGTTCCCGCTCGCCTGGTAGGTGACCGTGGGCACTCCTTCTTTCTCCATTGCCATGCGAAGGGCGGCCATTTTGATGGGAGTCGTCCCACCTACGTTTACGGCACGGAGAAAGACGGCAAAGCGCATACGCTGGAATCGAAGATAGGTATTCTTAATGCCTCTTAGAATTCCGATGGAAAGGATCAGATTGATTACTTGAATTGTCGATCCAGCTCTGAAATGCCCATTATCCCTTCAAGCCCACCCCTTAGGATTCCAGAACATAGAGACAACTATCATCGAAACCAGACACCATCGGAGGCGAAGTTGGTCCAGATGGAAGCTTCTTTGCCAGGTTATGTGCCCGATGGAGACCCGAAGACGATGAGGCGAGATCTACTATTGGCCGTCGTGGCTATCGGAGTCGTAATAACGTTGATCGTCCTCGCCATGACCGGGTTCTTCTAGGTCTGTTGGTCAAAATTCACCCTGGCGCTGTCGCGGCGGCTCCAGACCAGGATTTGCTATAAATGCCTCTGAAGAGAATGGACCACCATGGCCCAAGAGGGAGACGGAAGAACGCCGCAGAAGCCTGCGAGAGCAGGATGGCGCACCGCCGTGGTTGTCGTTGCTGCGATCGCGATTGTGATTATTGTCGTAATGGCCTTCGGTCTTCTCACCCCAAAATACCAGATCACCGCCACGAACGAGATCCTAGTTATCACAGTGCATAATCCCGATGGAAGCACTCAAACCGAGTATCACAATATGACCATCGCCGCCGCCAATGGGGACCGCCCCCTAGGTCAGGATCTCGTCTTCACCGTGATCTACACCGCCACGGACAATGATATCCTCAACATCACCATGTT
>CAZCNG010000038.1:0-15604 GCA_964500045.1 uncultured Methanomassiliicoccaceae archaeon | reverse complement strand
ATTCAATATCAACAGGACGGATATTAAAAATGCCTGTCTTCGAACGCCACTGGAGAAGATGTCGCAAAACACGAGGCAAGAGGGTTTGGGCGGTCATGTTGGACGAAAGGATGTGGCAGTGGACGGGATGGGATTGCAGCCCATTCTTGAAGCTGGCTCGATGCGAAAAAGTCCCAAATGCGGGAAGACTAACTACCAGCAGAGGAAGATGGAAATAGAACCCATTGCTCTTCTTTTCCTTCCTCATCTCATCGATAATCATGACATCTATATTTGACGATAGAAATCATCTAATGCATCCCCATCTTCCTCCTTTCTAGAGATTTCCTTCTTTTCTCTCTCAAGCTCACGAGCAACATTGTTCATCTTGACTCAGTCAATGGATGGTCTGATCTCGGGTTCAAGACTTGGATCGGATTCGATTGCCCTTGAGTATTCTACTTCGGCAGACAAGAGAGCGCCCTGTTCTTCAGCCCTCTTTCCATTTCGAACCGAGGCTTTTGCCACATATGAATTCCGAATGTCTTGCCGCCGTCTGAGAATAGAAGAATTGTGTGGCCAAATTGAAGTATTTCGTTGCACGCTGTGAATTGTTACAATGTTGTGATATTTCCCATTGCTATCATGATAACGGATGGCTTTCCGATCTCGAATGTCTCCTTTCTCCCACAACGATTGCAAATCCCGACATGGTCAGATTCCGTTGTGAAGCAATCAGTACATAGCTTTCCACAACAACTACAGCGAACCCGCCTTCATTCATCAGTACATAATCATGAATCAAATATTATTTTCATTAGTGTATTTATTATGAATAGACAGTAGACATACTGAATAGTTTCTTCATGAACTCCTGCGGAATCTTGATTATTCCTCCATTATGTAATATTGTCAGGATGTGGTTGGCTGGCTCCGGAAAGATGAATACGACCATACTATCAGCTTACCATCAGTGAGCTAATTCCTTGCACATCACGAACATAAGACCAATGAATGTTCGCAAACACCTTAACTCACTCAATAATATTAACGATTGATACTATTTATCGTTTCAAGAACTTACATATAGAAGACAGACCCCATTTAATATTGGGATGGGTGGGAAAGTAGGAGGAAGAAGAATGTTAGTAATGCAGGTAGCGAAACACAGCCCCGAATCTTGTCCCGAGTATTCGGACAAGTATAGAGCAGCGACCCTTAGATGGTTTGAGACAGCGAATGCCAATTGCGCCAAGTTCGGTGTGAAGATGATTGGATTTTGGAATGACCACCCAGCGCATACTGTTTATATGCTGTATGATGCGCCGAACATGGAAGCTATGATAGGACTTATGATGACGCCAGAAGTAATGGCCATGATGGCGTTCCAGAAGTTCACCACATTCCCGGTCTTCGACTTTAAGCAGACCTGGGATATGATCAAGGGCGCAAAATAAGAAGAAATTGCCAAATGGGTCGAACGCCAGAGAGCTCGACCCATTCTTTTGACCGTAAAATCTGTTTGCTCAATACACCCACGCGGAGAGACGTCCGGAATCATCAGCGGGTCCTTCATTCTATCTCCATTGACCCGAGGCCCACTATGCCAGCCATCAGGAAAGGGGAAAGTCCCTAAAACGGGACCATTTTGAATTATCCAGTAAAGGAATGAATGGATCGGGATTTTGAGCCACCAAACCGACTGGACAGCACCCCTTTTGTACCAACCCCAGAACTCACCTAGGGTTCGAACGCTCGAAGGAAACAAGGATTAAGCAAACATTTTCCATCCTTTTCTTATCAGACATGTGGTCCTCGAGTGTGAGGAATCCAATTTCAATGGCGTTAATCATCTACGATCTATCTCTCCTAGCAATCTAACTGATCAGAAGCTATGGACTGAGGAACCCGGATAATTAGAAGGGATTTGGGAAGTTAGGAGAAGTGACCGGGCCGGGCCAACTTCCCGGAGTAGCTCATGATCCACATTCGGAACTACTAATTCCTCCTCCTGACAACGACCAAGACGGCGATGACCCCGATGACGGGCGATCGCCACGCCATAGGGCATCATGCCATCGAGCTGCCCAGCGCCAGGCACCCGAATGACCGAAGGAGGTCGGCCAACACTTACCTGTGCCCCTTCGAACTGCGCCACATGACCATGAGGGCCAGCAGGAGCAGGACGACCACGATGATCAGGGCTAGGATCGCCGAGACGTCGTTGTTCGCGCTCGGCGAGGTAATGTGCACGGAAACGGCCACGCTCTTGGCGCCTTCGACGACGCTGTTGTTGGCGCTGACCTTGTACCAATAGGTCTGGCCGACGCCCACGGTAGCATCGGTGTAGTTCGCGGCGGCGCACGAGGCGATCAATACGTACGTCCCATTGGCGCTGTCGCTGCGGTAGATGAGATGAGTGACGGTCGGCCCAACGCTAGGCGCGACCCAGGTCAAGACAGCTTTTCCACTGGCATGGGTCACTGTGAGGTTGATGGGCGCTTCGGGCGCCACGGGAATGGCCGTTCCCATGACCAACCCATAGAAATTGCCCCCGGACGGCGGAAAGTTCGAAGCGGCGTAGGCGTGGCCTCTGAGGTCCGTGTCGGTGCCGTATATCCAATCGGTACCAACGGAGGTCGGCGGTGTCATACCAAGGAAATTAATTGAGGTCAGGGAGGTGCAAGATTGGAACGCATAGTCACTGATGGTGGTGACGCCACGGCCTATCGTCATGGAGGTCAGGGAGGTGCAGTAGTAGAACGCATATTCACCGATGGTGGTGACGTTGTCCGGTATCGTCACGGAGGTAAGGCCCGTGCAGCGCAAGAATGCATCTTGGCCGATGACCGCCACAGGATACCCGCCCAAAGTGGAGGGGATGGTGATGATGCTGTCCGCGCCAGTGTATCCGATGATGGTGGCCTTTTTTCCGCTGACCGAGTAGACGTAGTCCGCCACTATCGGAATGACAGGGGCCATGATCAGGCCATGGAAGTTCTTACCGGATGATGGGAAGTCCGAGGTGGAATAGGCGTAGCCTCTGAGGTCCGTGTCGGTGCCGTATATCCAACCGGTACCAACAGAGGTCGGCTGTGTCAGACCAAGGAAATCTATCGCGGTCAGGGAGGTGCAAGATTGGAACGTCCAATTCCCGATGGTGGTGACGCCGCTGCCGATGGTCACTGATGTCAGGGCGGTGCAGGAGAGGAACGCATGGTCACCGATGGTCGTGACGCCGCTGCCTATCGTCATGGAGGTCAGGTAGGTGCAAGAGAAGAACGCGTATTCACCGATGGTGGTCACATTGTTCGGTATCGTTACCGAGGTCAGGAATCTACATTGTTGGAATGCATTTTGGCCGATAACCACCGCAGGATACCCACCCAAAGTGGAGGGGATGGTGATGATGCTGTCCGCGCCAGTGTAGTCGGTGATGGTGGCGACCAACGGGCTGCCAGCCACAGTATAGGTGTAGTCGCCATCCTGTTCTGCTACCACTGTTTCCGAGGTCATGACCACGAAGGCCGCTCCCAGCAACAATACCATCACCAATAGAGTGGATAGAACGTATCGTCTCAGTCTCTTTTGCATAATGACACCTTACCAGACAAGGTTTCGTCAACCATGTTAATGAGCAGTATTCATAAGATTCTCCAAACTTCCCATCTCTGGAAATCGAATTCTTAGGACCTATCGATGATCATCGCATCTAGTGTATCCGTGTGGATGTCACAGCCGAGTGAAAACTTCCCCGAATCGCCGATAGATTGATCGCATAATGTCAGGGGGGCTTGCGGCAAGTTGAGACTTTCTTGCCAATCAGCAAGGGGTGGGGTCTGTCCTCTTTGATGGACGTCCTAGGGAGGGAAGGAGCTCTTAAGGCTAGAATTCGATGACTTGAACGACTCGATGGCAAAGTATGCCAGCTATCAGGAAAGGGGAAAGTCCCTAAAACGGGACCATTTTGAATTAGCCAGTAAAGGAATGGACGGATCGGGATTTGAACCCGAGACCTCCTGATTGCAAATCAGGCGATCTTCCAGTCTGATCTATCCGCCCGGTTAGGTTGGTAAAACGGGAAAGGGTAGAAATAGGTTCGCCAGCCAGCGAGGCTTGAGCAGGAGGGAGGGTCCACCACCTCATTCCTTGCTGTTGAGCAGAAAGACGCCCAATGTCATAGCAAACAGAACAGCTGGATAGTAGAGCATGCGCTCCATGCCGCCCTTGCCTAGCCCAAGGAAGTCATTCACTCCAGGCGTAGCGATCATGCACACCGCCGCAACGAAGCCGACGATGCCCAAGATCAGAGAGAAGGTACCCTGGACCTTGCCCTTGAAGATCGTGTGGTAGGAGCGCATCGCCGCGAAGGCGGTCAGAACGAAGGCCAGGAAGGCACCCATGTTATGAACGGCGCTAATTGTATTCTCATTGAAGATCGCCACGATGATGGCGCCGACCCCCGCGAAGATGAGCAGATAACAGAACGCCTTGTCCATGCCCCTCTTCTGCAAAATGAAGAAGGTGATTATCACCGCGGCACCGAAGATGAAGAGCGTGATGTTGAAAAGGAGTGCCGAAGTGAGATTGTTCGCGCCTAGATCGCTGATGACATTGCTAGAAACGCTGTACCCGGGATAAACGTACTCGGCGATCTGCATGCCGAAGAATTGGATCAGGCAACCCGCCAACAGGAGTGTACCCGCCTTCTCCCGGACGGATAGGGCCTTGAGATTCATGAGGCCAAATAAATGTAAATGTAGTTATATGTTGGTCTTGACCTGCCACGTTTCCAGTTCAAGGTGCGACCTTGTGTATCATGAATGAGCGCTGGCGCTTGAACCCGATGCCGTAATACGCCCTCTCGGCCGGAGCATTACCCGTTTTCACGTGAATGAGCGCCACTGGCACCTTCTCGTGGATCCTCTTGACGAACTCCGATACCATCGAGGTCGCGTACCCTTTGCCGCGAAAGCGAGGGTCGGTGGCGATGAGACCAATGTTATGCATATCGCCCGCGAACCAGGCGGACCCGGCCGCTGCCAGTTCTCCATCCTCTTTCACCCCCAGCCACAGGTTGGTTTGCATCGATTCCTTGACCGAGGATTCAGTGAAACGTTCCCAAAGCGGATCACATGTGCGCAATATCTCCGATGCCCTGGCCGCATCCTCCGGAGCGAGGTCTGCGACTGGAATGGTCCATTTCAGCTTCGCCGCGCCGCGGGGAAGCGCTAGCAGGTCCACGCGAAATCGTTCCTGCATCTTCCAGCCCTGCAGGACCGGAGCTAGCGGTAGCGTCGTGCCCAGCTCCATCCCTCGTAGATCCATGTCGTCGAGGAGGAAGTGCGCCCCCGCCTCGGAGCCGCGCAGCTGCAGGATGCGGCCACACCAGGAGAGCAGGGACGCGGCACAACGATCTCCTTCCATGGCCAGCGTGATGCGCGTATCCTTCCGTCCATACTTCCAGTCGACATCATGCCAATAGTAGCCATAGGGATCGGCGTCGATGAGCGCCTGCATCACCGCGAAATTGCCGTCCCTGACCTCGACCCGGTGCATGCTCTCACTTGCTGATGGCACCCTCGTCCGCGCCTGACACGAGCTTGCGGTATTTGCCCAGCACGCCTGTGGGGTGACGGTCGACGATCTTCACGGACTTGAGGCGGGCCTCGATCTCTTCTGAGTTCACCAGCAGTTCCAGTCTGCGATTCGGGATGTCGATGAGTATGCTGTCCCCTTCCTGCACGGCGGCGATCGGGCCTTTGTCGAACGCCTCGGGTGATATGTGACCTACGCACGGCCCACGGGTGGCGCCGGAGAAACGGCCGTCGGTGATGAGCGCCACGGAGTCGGACATCCCCATACCAGAGATGAGTGAGGTGGGCGACAGCATCTCCGGCATGCCCGGACCTCCCTTCGGTCCTTCGTAGCGGATGACCACTATATCGCCGGGCACGATGCGTCGGGCGTTGATGGCTTCCATAGCCGATTGTTCGGAATCGAAAACACGGGCGCGCCCGATGAACTTCATCATCTTCTCGCTGACCGCCGCCTGCTTGATGACGCCGCCCTTGGGCGCTAGGTTGCCGTAGAGGATAGCGATGCCGCCTTCCTTGTGGAACGGACGATCCAGGGGTCTGATGATGTCCTCGTTCGTGATCCTCGCCGCCGCGGTCAGCTCGAGCACCCTCTTGCCGGAGATGGTCATCTCGTCCGAGAGCGACCTCTCCAGGCGCTTCAGCATGCCTTGCACGCCGCCTGCGTGATCGAACTGCCCCATGGAGAACGGGCCGGAAGGACGGATGCTGGTCAGGTGCGGCACCTTGCGTGATATCTCATCGAACTGCTTTAGTCCCAGATCAAGGCCGAACTCGTGTGCGATGGCCGGGATGTGCAAGGCGGTGTTGGTGCTGCCGCCGATCGCCATGTCCAGAGTGATGGCGTTGCGGATGCTGCCCTCGGTGACGATGGAACGAGGCCTGATGTCGGCCTTGGCTATCTCGACCGCCCGCCTCCCAGTCTGCCGGGCGATCTCCCGGCGCAGCTTGCTATTGGCCAGGGCGGTGCCGCATCCAGGCAGGCTGAGGCCCATGGCCTCCGTGAGGCAGGCCATGGTGTTCGCCGTGAACAGTCCAGCACAAGCGCCTTCCCCAGGACAGGCACATCGCTCCACCTTCAGGACGTCGTCCTCGGACATCTTGCCTGCCTTGCAGGAGCCGAGCGCCTCGAAGACGCTCTGCAGGTCCAGCTGGTTGCCATCTAGTTCACCGGCTTCCATCGGGCCGCCCGTGAGAATGATGGCCGGGACATCCATGCGCCCGGCCGCCATGAGCATGCCGGGAGTTATCTTGTCACAGTTGGTGACGCCGACCCAGGCGTCGAAACAGTGCGCCTGCACCATCAGTTCCACGCAATCAGAGATGGTTTCCCTGGAAACGAGAGAGAAACGCATTCCCTGGTGGCCCATGGCGATTCCGTCACAGATACCCGGAACGCCAAAGCTGAGCGGCACGCCGCCTGCTTCGATGATCCCCTTTTTTACCTCGTCCACGAGCTGATTGAGGTGCAAGTGACCTGGCACCACGTCATTCCATGAATTGGCGATGCCGATGAGCGGCTTCTCCATGTCCTCGTCGTTCAGGCCATCTGCTCGCAACAAACTGCGGCTAGGGGCCTTCTCGATGCCCTTCTTGACGACATCGCTGCGCATACCAGCCCCATCGACATTGAAGTAAGAAAAGCCTACGGTCGGACTCTAGGAACTGGAGACATCATCAATGACCATTACATAATATACGATAAGATTAATTCAACGGACATTGGCCGTTCATATAATGGTCATAGATAGGGGATATTGATGTTTGATTCGAAAGACAAATGGTGGGTCAAGTTGACCCTGGGTCTGTTGGGCGTCATCTTTGGAGTGATCTTCCTCCTCCTGCCGTCCGTTCCGTGGCTGATCATCGGAGTGCTGGTCGGGGTCTTCCTGATCATGATGGGGTTCACATTCCTGTTTGGTGGAATGCTGGGTGGCGGAACACCGGGCGGAGATCGCGCTTTGGCGATAGTCTTGGGTTTCCTGGCGATAATTATCGGCATGATGGCCTTGGTCTTTCCCGGCTGGACGGACATCTTCATCATCTTCATGCTGGGCTTCTGGCTCATCTTCCTCGGCATAACCGAGATGGCCGGTGGCAATATGCTGCCCAAAGAGATCGCCGACAAGATCGCGCCGCGCAGCAAGTCCCTGCTGGTGGTCTCGGGATTCCTCGACGTCATGATCGGGTTCATCTTCATCATGATGCCGTTGGTCGGTGGCGTGGTCATCGCTTGGATGGCCGGCCTGTTGCTCGTTCTGCTGGGCATGATATACATCTACATGGCCATGACCGGCAAGAAGATCGACATCGTCAAGGCCTAGGCGAAACCCTCTTTTCAGTCAAAGGGGGCCGCTCGGCCCCCTCCTCATTCTTTCTCCGCATCTGCGGCGGACGCGATCAAGGACACATCGAGTCCAGCTAAGGCAAGTTCTATCATGGCGTACTGCGAGAGAACAAGCCACCCCTTTAGGTTCCAACCGAGAAGAGGTTGGAATGTGACCGGCTCATAGTAGATCGCCTAGTCATTGGCGAAGTGGATGCCTTCCTTGCTGAAGCGTATGCGCAGGCGTTCCAGCAGGTCGGTGGTTATGCTCGCCGACTTCGTCACATCTCGTATCCACAGGCGGATGCCCACGGTCAAATTGTCTCCCTGGATGTCCAATAGCTCAACTTTTGGCAGGAAATCTCCGACCGTCAGCTGCTTCTCGAAGAGCGATCGCATGTTGAGCTCAAGCCTTTCCAAAGCGAGTGTCTTCTCTTCCACGGTGATATTGGGCATGACCCGGGCATCTTCAGCGGTCTCCTGAAGAACAAGGGCCTCCAAAACGGCCATGGGAGGGACAGTGGACGGCTCAAGATGGATGTCGATCTTCAGTTTGAATACCCCACTCTTAGTGTAGTTGATGATCTTGTTGCTCATGAAGAAGGAGTTGGGAATGTTGAAAAGGCGCCCCTCCTTGTCCCGCATCGTGGTATGGGTCAAGGATATCTCCCGGACCTTGGCCCATTCCGTGGTCGGGGTCCCACCCAGTTCGATGTAATCTTCGATCTCGAAGGGTTTGATGGTCGAGACCAGAACGCCTGCCATCGCGTTCTGCGCGAGTTGTTGGCAGGCGAAGGCCACGGCGATAGAAATGATACCCAGCGACGCGATCAGCGGCGTCAGGTTCAGGTCCAGGATGTAATAGAAGGCCATGCCCACAGCGATGGCGATGAGGCCGTATTGGCTCGATTTGCCGATTAGATGTGCCGTCCCCCTGCCTAGGGTCTTCTCCAGCTTGTGATAGAGGTAGCTGTAGAGGACGCGGGCCGAGACATAGGCGACCGCTACCACGAGAACAAAAACGATGATACTGAATAGGTCGCCCAGCCAACTTGACATGATAGCCTCAAGGGGCCAGGGAACTAGAGGGACTTATTGGCTTCGCTTCCATCCCATGAAGTGAACGGAGGGAAGCCCCGCAGCTTGGTCTGGCGAAATCATCGATGTAGAGGCCCGAGTATGGCAATCACGCGGTAGAAGGATGAGATCGAGCTTTGTGCATTGGTCCCGTAGCAGGCCTAAGGCTACGCCCACCTAGGAGAATATGCTGGAGGAAAAAACGAATAACGGGAAAAGCGTTTACGTAGAGTTTACGTTCAAGACCTGAGGACGATCTCGATGTTGACGCCGTCGGGTACCTGGATGCGCATCAACTGGCGCAGGGCCCTCTCGTCCGCATCTAGATCTATCAGGCGCTTGTGGATGCGCATCTCCCAGCGGTCCCAGGTCTCGGAGCCTTCTCCGTCCGGGGCCTTGCGGCAGGGAACCTGCAGTCTCTTCGTCGGAAGGGGAATGGGGCCGCGGATGGCCACACCCGTCCGCTGGGAGATCTGCCTGATCTGCCCGCAGACGTCATCGACCTTCTTAGGGTCGGTGCCGCTGAGTGATATTCTAGCTCTCTGTTGCATGTGTGTCCCTCGTTAAAATGGAAAGGGGATAAAAGGGAAGGAGTTTACATCTCCTTCTTTTCGACGTCGATGCACATACCGGCGGCCACGGTCTGGCCCATGTCGCGGATGGCGAACCTGCCCAGCTGGGGGAAGTCCTTCGCCTTCTCGACGACCATCGGCTTGGTCGGCTCGACCTTGACGATGGCGACATCTCCGGTCTTCAGGAAGGTGGGGTTAGCCTCCTTGGTGCCGCCAGTCTTGGGGTCCAAGGTCTTCTGAAGCTCGATGAAGGTGCAAGCGACCTGCGCGGTGTGGCAGTGGAAGACCGGGGTGTACCCGACCGGGATGGCGGTGGGGTGGTTGAGCACCACGATCTGCGCGATGAAGGTCTTGGCCACGGTCGGCGGGTTGTCGATCGGCCCAGCGACATCTCCTCTCTTGATGTCGTTCTTGGCGATGCCACGGACGTTGAAGCCGACGTTGTCGCCAGGTACGGCCTGGGTCAGCTGTTCGTGGTGCATCTCAATGCTCTTGACCTCTCCGACCTTGTTGGACGGCATGAAGATGAGCTTCATGTCCGGCTTGAGGATACCGCACTCGACCCGGCCGACCGGCACGGTGCCGATTCCGGTGATGGTGTAGACATCCTGGATGGGGAGGCGGAGGGCCAGGCCAGTAGCGGCCACGGGGACCTTCAGCTTGTTGAGGGCCTCGATCAGGGTGTCTCCCTTGAACCAGGGCATCTTCGCGCTCTTGGCGGCGATGTTGTCGCCGGTGTAAGCGGAGATCGGAACGAAGGGGGTCTCGTCGAGCTTGTAGCCGACGGTCTTCAGGAGGCTAGAGACCTCATCCTTGGTCTTCTGGAACTGCTTCTCATCCCACTCGGGCTTGGTAGCGTCCATCTTGTTGACCACGATGATGATCTGCTTCACACCGAGGGTCTTCGCGAGGAAGATGTGCTCCTTGGTCTGAGCCTGGGGTCCATCCGGGGCGGAAACGACCACGGCGGCGGCGTCGGCCTGGGAGGTACCAGTGATCATGTTCTTGACAAAGTCCCTGTGGCCAGGAGCATCAATGACTGTGAAGTAGTACTTGTCAGTCATGAACTTCTTGTGGGAGACGTCGATGGTGACACCCCTCTCACGCTCTTCCTTCAGGTTGTCCATAACCCAGGCGAACTCGAAGGTGGCCTTTCCCTTCTCTTCGGCCATCTTCTTGTACTTCTCGATCAGGAACTTGTCGATAGCTCCGGTCTCCAGCAATACGCGGCCGACAGTGGTGGACTTGCCGTGATCGACGTGACCGATGAATACGATGTTCATGTGTGGTTTTTCGCTAGCCATTTTGCTTCCTCCTTTGCATATTTCAGTATCTTATTACCGTTAGGGGGTTTGGTCTCGATATGGGTTTAATTATATAACCGTTTTTCAGCCGGAGTAGTAGTTGGCATCATACGGCACTGGGTTGAGGCCCTTGCGCTTTCTGATCTCAGCCACGACGGTCGCCTGTATCTCCGGGGGCATGCGGACGAACCCGGCGTTCTCGGTCGACCAAAGCGCGCGGCCCTGGGTCGCACCCCTGATCGCACTCGCGAATCCGAACATGTCCGCCACCGGCGCCTTGGCCACAATGACCGCCGCGCCGCCGGGCTCCTGGTTGATCTCCTCGATGACCGAGCGCCTCGACTGCATCTCACGGAGCGCATCGCCCATCAGATCCTGCAGGACATTGATGTAGACCTTCTGCATCGGCTCCAGCAGGGTGCGGTCTGCGTTGCAGATCGCACCGTAGATACCGGACCTGGTGGCGGGGATGACCTGTCCCGGGCCGCGGTGGATGCTGTCCTCGTGCAATTTGGCGTCCATCAGCATGACCTTCAGGCCAGAACACCTCTCGTTGGCCAACGGCCCCTGCCCCATGGCCTCATCGAAGGCCTGCTTGCAGAGTTCCATGGTCTCATTGAGGTATTGGATACCCTTGGTCGTGTCAATGAAGACGTTGTCGTACTTGAAGGCGACCACGCCCTTGGCCTGGTCCTTGTCCATGCCGAGGTCCTGGAGTTGCCGGGCCAAGGCCTTGGGGTCCTTTATCTTCCCTTCGGTCTTGATCTCGTTGCTCTTGATGGCATCGATGATGGCCTGCTCCAGCGGCTCGACGATGATGAAGAAGCGGTTATGCTTGTTAGGGGACTTCCCTTCGAAGACGGCGCCTCTTCCCCTCACGTTCTCCCGGTAGACGACGATCGGCGGGGAGGACTTGATCTCGCACTTGTGCTCGTTGACGATCCTATAGGTGGTGATCTCCAGGTGCAGCTCGCCCATCCCCGACATGAGATTCTCTCCGGTCTCGGGGTTGATGACCACCTGAACGGAGGGGTCCGCCTTGGCCACGGTCCTGAGGACCTCGACCAACTTGGGGAGGTCCTTCATGTGCTTCGCTTCGATGGCGATGGTGACGACCGGCTCGGAGTAGTGGGTGATCTTCTCGAACGCCTCCATGTCCTTGACGGAGGTGACGGTCGAACCAGCCACGGCATCCTTGAGGCCACCGACGGCAGCGATGTTGCCGGCGTCTACCTCTTCCACGGTGATACGGTCCGCGCCTACGCTGAGGGCGACGGTCTGTACGCGGTTGGGGTTGACCATGCCGTTGATGTAAAGTTCCATTCCCTTTTCGATCTTGCCGCTGAAGAGACGGCCGATAGCCACCTCTCCCGCGTGGGGATCCATGATGATCTTCGTGACCATGAAGGTGGTTTCGCCGTCCGGGTTGCACATCATCATGTCCTTGCCGACCGGGGATTCCAGATCGCCCTTCCAGATGGTGGGGACACGGTATTTCTGTGCAGTGAGCGGGTCGGGGACGTGCGTGATGACCATGTCCAGGAGGACCTGGTGCACAGGGGACCTCTTGGAGAGCTCCTTCTGCTGGCCATTCTTGCAATACTCGTAGACGTCGGAGAACTTGATGCCCGACTTCTTCATGAAGGGGACGCTGACGGCCCAGTTGTTGAAGGCGGAGCCGAACGCGACGCTGCCATCCTCGGGCTTGACCATCCACTGCTTCTTCAGATCGTCAGGCAACTGGGTCAGTATCCTCTTGTTGACCTCAGTGATGATCTGCACGAACTTCTGCTGCATCTGCTCAGGGGTGACCTTCAGCTCGTTGACGAGGCGGTCGACCTTGTTGATGAACAGGACCGGGCGCACCCTCTCCTTGAGGGCCTGCCTGATGACCGTTTCCGTCTGAGGCATGATACCCTCGACCGCGCAGACGAGGATGATGCAACCGTCCAGCGCCCTCATGGCCCTGGTGACATCCCCGCCGAAGTCGACGTGGCCGGGAGTATCAATGAGGTTGATCAAGTACTCGTGCTCATGATACATA
This sequence comes from uncultured Methanomassiliicoccaceae archaeon, assembly GCA_964500045.1. Taxonomy (GTDB): domain Archaea; phylum Thermoplasmatota; class Thermoplasmata; order Methanomassiliicoccales; family UBA472; genus CAZCNG01. Next base: position 2,705 of record CAZCNG010000038.1, on the reverse strand, counting down.
TGCACCATTGACGCGTTGGCGGCGTTGATGGTGATACCCCGGGCCTGCTCCTGCACATCATAATCCAGAGCGCAAGCCTTTCCGGCCAGCTCTTCGGACATCATGCCGGCGCCGGCGATGAGGTTGTCGCTCAGGGTCGTCTTGCCGTGGTCAATGTGCGCCGCCGTTCCGATGTTGCGGATGTATTTGGGCGAGCGCATGATGCCCACTGCCTTCTTGATATTGTCCTCCTTACGTCCCATGGTAACCACCTGTAAATGCTAACCTAGTTTAACGGGCCGACTGGGCGACTCTCTCGACCTCTTCCTTCTTGGCCACGGCGAAACTGTTCATGTCGCCCTTGGCCGCAAGGATGATCTCGTCGGCGAGGCAAAGCGTCATTGGCTTTGTATTCTTGAACGATGCCTGCACGGCGCCGCGCGCGATGTTGCGGACGGCGATGTCAAGGCGCCGGGAGGGCGCTACATCGACGGCCTTCGGCACACTGATGCCACCGAACTGCAGCCTGGTGATCTCCTCACGGGGGGCTGCGTTCTCGAGTGCTTCCACGAGTACCTGGATGGGGTTCTTCTTGGTCCTTTCGGCGATCACTTCGAACGCCTCCTTGACCACGCGGTAGGACTTGGTCTTCTTGCCGGTGAACACTTCGGTCCTCATCATATTGTTGATGAGCCTCTCGACGATGTTCAGCTTGGTCTTTCCGAACCACTGGTTGGCGTGTCTGCCATCCGAGTGGGGTACCATGGTCGGCTTGAGGTTGATGTACTTGGCCAGACCGCCATCCCTGACAGCGACCTCGCTCATCGAGTACTTGCCAAAAAGCAAGACGTTATTGAATTGCAGAGTCGTCTCTTCCATGAAATCACCTGACCGGTTTTTCCTTCTTCCCGTGAACGAGTTCATTCAGGGAGACGCTGTTGACCTGGACGACCTTGAACCTGACCCCAGGAATGTCACCGTAGGAACGACCCATTCTCCCGCCGATGCCCTCTACGAGGACCTCGTCGTGCTCATCAATGAAGTTGATGGCTCCGTCACCCACCGCGAAAGCGGTGATCTGCCTGCCATTCTTGATCAGCTGGATCTTGACGCACTTCCTGATGCCGGAGTTCGGCTGCTTGGCCTCAATTCCGACCTTTTCCAGGACGATGCCTCTAGCCTGCGCCGCTCCCTCTAGGGGATCGGATTTCTCCTTCAGCTTGAGCATCCTTCGCTTATACGAACTGTCTGCCCAGCGGAATTTCTGCCGGTCCGCCTTGAGCTTTCTGGCAGTGAACAACCCTTGTGCCATATTGATACACCTCTAAATGGAAGCGAAACCCTATTACAGATTTCATACTTAAACTTGTAGGGTTAGAAAGGCCCTTTCACAGGATGGGAAATGATTGCTGGCCACATCGGCGCAACATTGCCTGTTCCGCTTCCTCGACGCATAGAGGATACCGCGCCCCCATATATAGTGTATATAGTGACGCCCCAGAACGAAAGGCGCCTTTTGTTAGAATCAGATTCAAGCGAGATGCATCCTAGCCATGGACACACGATATTTATTCAGAGCGCCATCTCGTCCGCATGCCCTGCAAGCACCGCCCCCTCACTGGTGACGAGAAGGCACGTTACACTAGACAGATCGCTTTCCCGGGCCTGGGCGAGGAAGGGCAGTGTAAGTTGGGAGCGGCCACGGTGGCCGTGTTCGGCGCGGGCGGTCTAGGCAGCCCGGCCTGCACCTACCTGACCATGGCGGGGGTGGGACGCCTGATCGTAATCGATCGGGACCGGGCCGAACTGAGCAACCTCAACCGACAGTTCCTACACCACGATCGCGATGCTAGGATTGGGATGGAGAAAGCAGTATCTGCAGAGGAGAAGCTCCATTCCCTGAATCCGAACGTGCAAGTCATCGGCAAGGTGGCGGAGGTCGGCAAGGATGATCCGCTCACATTGATCGAGAACGCTGATGTGCTCCTAGACTGCCTGGACAATTACAATGCAAGGATGGTGGTGAACGCCATCAGCATCAAGAAGGGGCTGCCGCTGGTGCACGCCGGCGTAGAAGGATTATCGGGCCACTTGACCGTGGTCATCCCCGGCAAGACACCATGCCTAGGCTGCCTATTGCCGGAGAAGATGGCACAGCGTTCCCGGGTGCCGGTCATTGGCGTCGCGCCAGGCGTCTTCGGCACCTTGCAAGCGGCAGAGGCGGTCAAGCTGATCACCGGCATTGGAGAACCCCTGGCGGGAAGGATGCTCATCGGAGACATTGCGACACAGGATTGGGAAGTGCTCGAAATAATGCGGAGCCCGAGCTGCAACCACTGCGGCGACCTCCCACAATAGATTTATCTCGCTGTCCGACAATATGGCTGACGGGATGGGAATGCACGAGTGCACTTGCGCTGAGGCAGCAGAGCTGGGGAAGCTACAGAAGATGATAGAATTTGGATTGGGCGTGATCGTGCCCAGTCTGCTGGCGATCATGATGTTCTCCTACTTCCTGTACCTGCCGCTCCTGCCCATATTCTTTATCCTCACCGTATTGGCAGCTCTCGCCATGTTGATACCCGCACGCCGCATATCCCAGTTGCATTATCAGTGCTGGGTCAAGGATGATATGCCATTGCACCTGACCACGGGCATGCTCGGCATCATCTACATCTCCGAGGTCAGCATCTTCGCCGTCGCGATGATGTCGCTCGCCAACGGCT
>CAZCNG010000037.1:0-15751 GCA_964500045.1 uncultured Methanomassiliicoccaceae archaeon | reverse complement strand
GCACCTCGACCTTGTCGACATAGATGTTGCCGCGGTAGTACCTCTTGCCCGGCAGGCCTTCAGCGTACCGGTCATGGAAGTCGGAGATCATCATTTCCTTGGCCAGGGGGCTCATGAGGTTCTCGGAGGCGATCATCGGCAGTGATTCTTCGAACCACTTGTTGTGCTCCTTTACCTGGTCTCGAATCCAGTAAGCGTCATCGATCATGGGAATCCGACCCGAACATGATTTCATCTATTTTTAAGAATGCCGGCAGCGGACCAGTTGAGCTCAGGCGATGCGCGACTTGAACTCCTTGATGACCTCGACCGGTTCCGGGTCCACGCCATTGAGGATGGCCAGATACAGGCTGACCGCATCCCCCATCATCAGCGCGGAGATGAGGTTCTCCTCCATGGAGGGGCCTTGCAGCGGGATCACGATGGGGGAGAGGTCGTGCTCATTGAACATCTGCACCGTGACCTTGGTCATCTTCTCCACCGTTGGCGCCAGCCCTGTGGGCAAGAGGAACACCGGCCGGCACTTCTCCGGGGCCAGCCCGGAAAGCCAGCCGACCATCTGGTTGTGGTTCATCTCCGGCACCTCGCCCGCGAAGGCGACCATCTTCGCGTTCTCGTTGATCTGGTTCTGCCAGCGGACCGCCGCGGAACGGATCGTGTGCGGGGCGTAGATAACTGGGATCTTCCCATGCAACGCCTCGGCCGTCTTCTTGGCCGGATTGCGCGACAGGGGCGAGGTGGGCGCGAATCGTTCCAGCGCCGGGCGCGACCTCTTTCCGGCTTGGTGCAGCATCTCCGCCAGCGGACCGAAACCGTAAGCCTGCAGCGCCGCGGCTTGATGGCCCAGCAGGTGACCTAACGCCGCCCTCGGCTGCACCCCCTTGGGCACCATGAGGGCCGAGGCTCCCTGTTCCCTTGCCAGCTCGGGCAGCCTGCCGCCCGAAGCAATGACCACGACCTCGCAACCCTTAGTGATCGCGTCCTCAAAGCAGTCCAGCGCTTCCTGCGTATTGCCTGAATAGCTGGTAATGATCGCCAGGCTCTTCCTACCAGCGGTACGCGGAAGCACTATGTCCCGGACCACGACCGTCGGCTTCAGTCCGGAGACGCCCATCAGATCGTTTATGATGTCGGCACCCATGGCCGAGCCGCCGATGCCGCACATGTAGGCGTCTGCCACTTCCCGGCCGGGGAATACCTCGGCATGGCATCCGATCTCCAGGTGGTCCAAGAAAGCCGCCATCTGTTCGCGCGTACCCGAGGGGTCGGCGTTCTCCAGGGCGACCATATCGTCAAGATTCTTTCCCATCCATCCTTGATTCCCCTGCACCATATTAATCGTTTCATCACCAGAATACGACCTGGCATGGATTAAGAGCGCCGCGGGGTCAAATGGAACTAGTAGCGCAAGGAGGATTTTGCTTGGATGGACTTTTCGGTCGAAGCAACCAAACACGGCGTAGTTACAAAATGGTAATGTCCCCTGCCCACCTGCGAATCTCGGTCAGATGAAACTAGATGTGCAACAGGCCTTGCAGGACATCAAGGCGGGTAAGATGGTCCTGGTCTTCGATTCCGACGAGCGGGAGAGGGAGACCGATATGGTGATAGGGTCCGAGGCCATGACGCCCCAGATCCTGCGCGAAATGCGGAAGAACGCAGGCGGGCTGATCTGCACCACCTGCAGCGACCAGGTCGCGACCCAACTGGACCTACCTTTCTTGGCGGATATTCTCGCTGACGCAGGGGCCAAGCACCCAGTCCTCAATGGATTGGCACCCAACGACCTGCCCTACGACACGAAGTCCGCTTTCTCGATCAGCATCAATCACCGCCGCACCTTCACTGGCGTGACGGACATCGACCGGGCACACACCATCGCTGAGTTCGGACACATCTGTGCCCGCTGCCTCCATATGACGCCCGCGCAGGCTCGCATTGAGCTGGGCCGCGATTTCCGCGCCCCCGGCCACATTCATCTCCTGCGCGCCAGCAAAGATCTCCTCGCCAAGCGGTTCGGGCACACGGAACTGTCCACCGCCCTCATGGTAATGGCGAAGGTGACGCCATCGGCCACGCTCTGCGAGATGATGGGGGATGACGGCAACGCCCTGACCAAGGACAAGGCCAAGGCCTATGCGGTCGCCAACGATCTGTGCTTCCTAGAGGGCAAAGAGGTCATCGAAGCGTGGAGGGACTGGAGGAAGGAGTGATGACCCGCGTCATGGCCTCGGGGGTCTTCGACATCGTCCACAGCGGCCACCTGCATTATCTGCAGGAGGCACGCAGGCTCGGGGACGAGCTGGTGGTGGTCGTGGCCACTGACGCCACGGTGCGTCGCCGGAAGCATGAGCCCATCATACCTGAGAAGATGAGGCTCGAACTGGTCAGTGCCCTGAAGCCGGTGGACGCTGCCGTTCTAGGAGGAGAGGGAGACATGTTCGCCGTCGTGGAGAACGTGCGGCCGGACATCATCGCCATCGGCTACGATCAGGACTTCGACGTGATTAAGGTCGAAGAATCCCTGCGCAAGAGGGGATTGGACGTGAAAGTGGTCCGCGTCGGCGCCAATGGAGAGGATCTCACGGCCACCCGCAAGATCATCCAGCGTGTCGTGGACTGGTATTCCATAAACAAGAATTCGGTCGATAGGGGGGATGGCAAATGAAACTCATCGGCATCGTAGACACCACCTTCGCCCGCACCGATATGGGATCGGCCGCAATGGACGAACTGGGCAAGCTGGGAACTGGTTTCCGCACCATACGCAGGACGGTCCCTGGCATCAAGGACCTTCCCGTCGCTGCGAAGAAACTGATCGAGGAGGACAAGTGCGACATCGTCATCGCCCTGGGCATGCCCGGTAGCAAGCCGACGGACAAGCAGTGCGCCGATCAGGCCTCCAACGGCCTCATCAATGCGCAACTGATGACGAACCACCATATCATCGAAGTCTTCGTCCACGAGGATGAGGCAACAGATGCAAAGACCCTGGCCTGGCTCATGGACAAGCGGGCCAGGGAGCATGCGGCAAACGCTTACAACCTACTTTTCCGCCCAGAGGTGTTGGTGAAGAACGCCGGCCATGGGCTGAGGCAGGGGTACGAGGACGTCGGCCCCATCAAGGAGAGATGAGCACATGAAGAAGTACAACCTGGGAATCGTGGTATCGGAGTTCAACTATGACATCACCAGCATGATGCTGGAGCGCGCCAAGGCGCACGCGGAGTTCCTCGAGTGCAACGTGGTCAAGGTCATCCACGTGCCTGGGGTCTTCGACATGCCACTGGCAGTGAAGAGGATGGCCGCGGACAAGGACATCGACGGCATCATCACCCTCGGCTGCGTCATTCAGGGCGAGACGGACCACGACGACCTCGTGATCTCGCACGCGGCGCGCAAGATCGCCGACCTATCGCTCGAGTTCAACAAGCCCATCGCCCTTGGAATCACGGGACCGGGCATGACCCGCCTGCAGGCCGAGGACCGCATCGAGAACGCACGCAACGCCGTCGAATCGTGCGTCAAGATGCTCAAGCGCTTGGCCTGAGCGCAAACGATGGCCGACCCAGGTCGGCCATCATCACTTCTTTTTCCGGAACCAGAAACAGCCGCAGCCGTATTCTTCAACATCCATTTCCTTGGCCCCGGCGTTCTCTATGAAGCCGGTATCGCCCTTGGTCGGCAGGAGCGCCGTCTCCATCAGCTCCAGACCGGGGAAGAGGTCCAATACCATCCCGTAGGAGTAGATGCGGTGCGCGTTATATTCGATGCGCGGCCGACCGACGGGGGACACGAAGAAGAGATCCCCACCCCTGGCCAGCACACGCGTTAGTTCACGGCACGCTTTCTTGTCCCCCTGCGGATCGATCTCGTCCCCATACCGGCCGAGGCCGATGTGCTCGATGACGTGCATACAGGAGAGCGAGGGAACGCTCCCATCTTCGAAGGGCAGTTGACCAAGATCGCATTTCTTTTCAGTGAAACCGGGCAAGACTATGCCGGACGGCCGGTATTCATAGTAGTCGACCGGCACGAAGGCCGAGACGACCGTGGCGAACCATAGGGACGAGGATATATCGACATGCTTCGCCGGCCTGGTCTGCGCCAAACGCCGAGCGGCCCAGCCGACGTGATAGACATAATCCCGGGGATACTCGGTGGAAGCCTTCTTGTCCCGGAGGCAGGGATAGGAATCCATCAAGGCGATGCTCAAGCCGCGGTCATCCTCTCCAGCCTTGCGGCGAAAGCGGTCCCGGTCGGCGAAGAAGCTGGGCAGACGGACGCTGAGGAATCCCACCTTGGTGCCTATTCTGCGGTTCATATTGCCTCGTGAGGAAGTGAGCAGGAAGAAAATGGTTTTACCCTTCACACGCGCTTGCGCATGAAGGTCTCGAGCTGGTCGAACGCCTTGCCTAGGATCTCCAGGTCAGGGAGGAACACGGCGCGGACGTGGCCTTTGCCGTAGAGGTTGCCGAAGCCATCGCCAGGCACCATCAGCACGTGGGCGTTGTTCAGGACGTCGAGAACGAACTCCTTGTCGTTCTTCCACTTCTTCGATTCCACCTTGGGGAAGATGTAGAAAGCGCCCTCTGGCTTGGTGGAGCTCATGCCGGGGATCTCGTTGAACCGCTGATGCGCGAAGTCCCGTCTGGCCTTGAGCTTGGACATCATCGCGTCGACATGCTCCTTCGGCTGCTTGATCGCCTCGATCACGGCCATCTGGCAGGGGGCGTTCGCCGAGAGGCGGAGCCTCGCCTGACGGTTGACGGCCTCCTTGATCTCGTCCAGCATGCCGGTCGGGTCGCGGAAGGCAGAGTACCCGAGCCTCCATCCGGGGAGGAGGTCGATCTTGCTGAAGCCGTTCAGCAACACCATCGGGACGTCCTTATTGACCGCCGCAGGGGAGAAGTGCTTTCCTTCGTAGGTCATCAGATCGTAGATCTCGTCCGAGACGATGAATAGGTTATACTCCCCAGCCAGATCGCATATCTCCTTCAGCGACTTCTCGCTGTACACAGCGCCGGTGGGATTGTTGGGATTGATGATGGTGATGTACTTGGTGCGCGCGGTGATCTTCTTGCGCAGATCGTCGATGTCCGGCTTCCACTTCTCGTCCTCGATGGTGCGGTACTGGACCGGCACGCCGCCAAAGAACTTGGTGAATTCCATATAGGACGGATAGGAGGGACCGGGCACGAGGACCTCGTCGCCATCTTCCACCACGGCAGCGGAAAGGAACTGGATGGATTCCGTGACGCCGTTGGTGACGATGATGTCCTCGGTGGTCAGGTCCAGATGGTTCTTCTTCCGCTCCTTTTCGATGATCGCTCTGCGCAGCTCGAGGTTGCCTTCGCTCTCCTCGTAGCCGTTATCGCACTTCTCGACGGCGGCGCACAGTGCATCACGAACATGTTGAGGGGTCTCGAAGTCAAACTTGTTCGGATCTCCGATATGGAGCTTGATCAACTTGACGCCCTTCTTTTCCAGCTCCCGCGCGGGGAGGAGGACCTCACGGATGGCGTAGTTGATCCCCATCGTGCGTTTCGTCGCTTTCATGGAAATCGAGCCTAATACGTCCTCCCCTATATTATTCTTGGAGGGGGAACTCCGCCGCTCTGCTGGCCATTCCCGAAGTTCAGCAGTATTGCCCACATGGCCGCAGTGACCGTTTGAGGCAGGGTTTTAATAGATTTGCGCCTGTGGCACCGATTGTGGCAGCGGTCCGCCTAGGCAAGATGCACCTGCGCTGGTGCAACATCTGCGAGCTCCCCATCATGGAATGGCGCGAATGCCCCCGCTGCGGCCACAAGACCCATGAAGTGGAGATGACGCCGCCCGGAGAAGCCCGCCCTGCGTTCGCCCATGATCTGGGATGGATCCGGTCGATGGTGGATGAGCATTTTGGCCCGGGATGCGGCATGGCGCTTCTGCCCGAGGGAAGATTGGCGTTGATGGCCAAAGTGCCCGCCATCGATCGCATGGAAGAGATCATCGCCGATGGCAAGGTCATCGCCGCAGTCCGCTACGACCTGGGCGTGGGATGGAACATGATCCTGCGCATGGAGGGGGCACGCCGCATCGCGGGCGTGGCGACGAAGTCGATGGTGCGCACCGACGATGGCGCCATCCCCTACATACTCGATGGCAAGAACCTCATGGCCCCCGGAGTGGTCGGCTCGGAGCTGAACATCGCCAAAGGCGATGAGGTCATCATCATCAACAGTCAGGGACATGCGCTGGCGACCGGCTCAGCGAGGATCCCTGGCAACGAGATGGTGGGCGCCAAGGGAGCGGCCGTCAAGGTGCGCTGGTACGAGGCTCCAAAGGCTGCCTCTGCGCCATCGGGGCAGCATGACTGGAAGGAGGCCGCGGAAGCGAACCGCCCCGTGCTCGAGGAGAGAGTGGCCGAGGCCGTCGACTTCATCAAGCGCCTGATGGCGGACAACAGCGTTCCCGCAGCAGTTTCCTTCTCAGGGGGAAAGGACTCCTTGGCCACGCTCCTGGTGACGCGCGACGCGGGATTGGACCTGCCAGTCTTCTTCATCGATACCGGTCTGGAGTTCCAGGAGACCGTCGATTACGTTTACCAGATCGCGAAGCAGATGCACCTGCAATTGGTGGTCGAGCACGCCCCGGCGGACGCCTTCTTCGGCAATCTGATCCACTTCGGACCGCCCGGCCGCGACTACCGATGGTGCTGCAAGACCAATAAGCTCGGGCCGACCGTCCTGGCCATATCCAAGCATTTCCCCGGAGGTGTCTTATCCTTCATCGGGCAGCGCAAATACGAGTCGGAGCAGAGGGCCGACAAGCCCCGGGTGTGGCGGAACCCGTGGACGCCCGGACAGCTGGGGGCATCTCCGATCCAGCATTGGAGCTCGATGCACGTCTGGCTCTACATATTCTTGAGGAATGTTCCCTTCAATCCATGGTACGAGATGGGTCTGGACCGCATCGGCTGCTTCCTCTGCCCAGCCTCCGACCTCGGCGACCTGGAACTGGCGATGAGGAACAGCCAGCGTGGGCGCGAGTGGAAAGAGTGGCTGGAGACCTACGCCAAAGAGCGCGACCTGCCGCAGGAGTGGCTGACCTATGGACTGTGGCGCTGGAAGCGGCTCCCCCAATCGGTGCGCGAGGAGCTGGAGCGCCACGGAGTGGACCTGCGTCGCCCTAGCGAGGTCAAGGCCACCGGCCAAATGAACTTCCGTTTGCAGGAAGGATTCTCACCCTGCATTGCAGGCTTCAGCATCGAGGGAGCGTTCGACCGTTCACTGGACCTGGAGCGCCTGGCTCAACTGCTTAACTTGGTGGACGAGGTGACGCTCAACAAGGAAGAGGGGAGCGTCTCCATCCCCGGCATCATCGTCTTTGCGGAGGGCGCGCTGATCGGCAAGGGCAAAGAACAGGAGAAAATAAAGGAAAAGATTGAAAGGGTGCGCAAGGCGGCGGTCAAGGCCGAGGAATGCGCCGGTTGCGGGGTGTGCATCGCCAGATGCGTAGAGGGTGCACTTTCTTTGCAACAGGGTCGGATCGCGGTCGACGTGACCAGATGCATCCATTGCGGCAGGTGCATGGACCCATGCCCTGCTACAAATTTTGGCGATTCCAGTTTCGAGTTCTGAACGCCGTCCCTTGCGGGACGGCGGCGCCTGCAACGGCGCAACTCGATTACCCCCACCTCTAGCGCACGAAGTCGATATCGTCGCTGTTCTGCCTCGGCTGCTGGTACTGCTGCTGCGGTTGCTGTTGGTACCTCTGTTGCTGCTGAGGAGCTCCCCTCTGCTGCTGTCCCGAGTCCATGGGCCTTCCAGTGGCGCTGAGCATGTACTTGGAGCGAGCGCCGGTCACGATGAGCAGGATCTTGATGGTCCCCTCAATCTCCGGGTCGATGCTGCATCCCCAGATGATCCTGGCACGCGGTGAGACGCTGGCGGTGACGATCTCGGCGGCCTTCTGAGCTTCTCCGACGGTCATGTCCGGTCCACCGACGACGCGGATGAGCGCGCCCTTGGCGTCCTTCAGGTCGATCTCGCCCAGCATGGGGGAGGTGAGCGCCTCGTGGACGGCGGTCTTGACACGGTCATCATCATCGGAGCTGGCCTCTCCGATACCGACGAAAGCGACTCCACCTTCGTTCATGACGGTCATGATGTCAGCGTAGTCGAGGTTGACCAGGCCGGGCTTGGTGATGATCTCGGTGAGCCCCTTGATGGTCTGCATCAGCACCTCATCGGCCACCTTGAAGGCGGCGTCGACGGGGAGCTTGGGCACCAGCTCGATGAGCTTGTCGTTGGGGACCACGATGGTGGTGTCGCACACGAGGCGGAGCTTGTTCAAGCCGTCCAATGCGTTCTCCATGCGGACCGTTCCCTCGGCCTTGAAGGGCAGGGTGATGACACCGATGGTGAGGGCGCGGATCTGGTCCTTGGCGATCTTGGCGACATAGTGCGCGGAGCCGGTTCCGGTCCCTCCGCCCATGCCGGCGGTGACGAAGACGATGTTAGCGCCGTTCAGGAACTGTCTGATATCAGCGTCGTTCTCACGGGCGGACTCCTCTCCCACTCCGGGAATGGCGCCAGCGCCCAGTCCCCTGGTCCTCGACTTGCCGATGAGGATCTTGTTGGGGGCCTTGACCGTCAACAGGTGCTTGGCGTCGGTGTTGATGGCGCACAATTGCGCGTTTCCGATGCCACCTTCAACGCAGCGGTTGATGGTGTTGCAGCCGCCGCCACCGCACCCGATGATCTTGATACAGACATCCAGCTGCGCCGCGATGTCCTCAAGTTCCTGGTCCACCTTGGACTTGGTCACCGGTGCCGGCGCGGGGGCCGGAGCGGAGGTCGGGGTCGATTCAGGCGCTGCCGCCTTCTCATACTTCGTGCTCGCTAAAGCATTCTTTACCAATGAGCTTGGCATAAGTGCATCCCTCTGGATGGGATAATGGCAATCGGAAATATAAATATTGCTGATGGGATTCAATACTGGGTTGATTAGCCTGCCGGCCAATCGAGCCTTTCGAGGGTCATTCCGCGCAGCCTCCCCTCAAGATTCTCCGTGAAGAGACGGTCCGCCGCCTCCGGGCTGCAGCGGCGCAGCCCCTTGAGGCAACCGAGCGCCGCCCCCATGATGGTGCGCTGCGAGCCCGGATCCCCGGCTATGATCTGGTCCAGCCCCCCCTGGTCCAAGTACTCGCGCGTGCGCCGCACCACGATGGCGATCGCCTCCTCCGTGTGGGGGCGGTCGTTGCCGGAGGCGGCCGATCGGAGGTCCCGCAGCGCCTCGGCCACGGGACCGACGACCATGCCACTGCCCTCCGCCCCGTAGAGCGAGGCTAGTTCCGCCAACTCCCTGGTCCCGTCGCGGACGGAGATCCAACGGGAGCGGCGGTCCAGGGTCGCCTCCAGATACGGGTAGCGGCGTTTGCCGCTGGACTTCATGGCGTGGCGGATGACCCCAGACAGCGCCTTGTCCGCCGCATGGCTCTGCTCCAGCGTAGGCAGTTTCCGCAGTGAGTCATAGAAGAAGGCATTGAGATGATTCCAGTTCTCAGCGCGCACTCGAGCGAACTCCACCGCCGTCCTCAGGTCTTCGATGCTCTCTTCCTGCATCTGTTCCAGGAATTCCACGCGGGCGATCTCCACGAGATTGTCGAGGTCCTGGAAATGTATGTCTTGCGCCTGTCCCCTCTCGCGATATTCAACATACGTCTGGTGCAGCTCGCCGATGCGCCGACCCTTCTCGCCCCAGGCCATGGCCACGGCGGTCGGCGCCATGCGGCGCACCTCTACGCGGCGGCTGCTCAGGCTACGCAGCAGCGCCTCGGCACCGTTGCGCCTAGCTATGATGCGGCGTAGACTACCCTCCATAGAAGCGCGCGACTTCTCGTTGGTCGCGCTCATGCGAGAAAGGATCATCTCCATCACGGCCATCGGTTCCAGCTCGGCCGCCTCGACGAGGCGGTCCTCGGCCTTGCTCCGGTTCCAATCGAGAGGTGAGGACAGCGCTGCATCCAGGTCCTTCTCCAGATCTTCCAGGCGGCCGCTTTCGAGCGTAACGTCATGAGCCGACATGCACAAGGTGATTGACATACCAGGATTAAGTGCCTTGCTGGAAAGCAGACAGAACACTGATATAACCTGCACCCAATCTGTGAACGATGCAACCGAGCCCGGTCGGTGATGCCCAGCCAAGTCTTCTGCGCGCTCTGCAATCGCTCGAGGGCGTCAAGCATGCCTTTCTCATCAGCAAGACGGGACACCATCTGGGCGGGCAGATGCCAAAGATGGCGGACAACACCATCTTCCCATCGATCGTCTCCATCGCGCACGGGGCGGCGGAGCAGCTGGGTCGGGAGTGCGATGACCACCTCTCCTATTCGATGCTCGTTCTGAAGGAAGAGCTGGTGGTGATCATGAACATCGATGAGAGGACCATCCTAGGTCTCGTCCTCACCGATGAGGCCGATATGGAGAAGATCATGTCCACGGTCGAGCGTGAGTGATGCTACACCATTAGAGGCAAGATAAGGATATCACATGCGTCGCATGCCGCGCCCCACCCATTGTCCGATCGCCTTCGAACCGTAGCGGACCGTTCCCGAGGCGTTGCGACTGGAGCCTTCCGCCTCGGTCCTCTTGGTTAGAATGGCGGCGATGACGTCGGCCTCCGTCCTGCAGCTATCAGGTACTATCGCATAGGCACCGCCCAGCGTTGAGAAATGATGGGAATCGCTGCCGCCGGTGACGGGCGCCTTCAGGGTCTCCGCCAAGCTGCGGGCCTGGCGATTCAATCCTAGCGTGGAGCGGGCGTTGTTGATCTCGATGGCATCGAACTTGTTTCCCAGGATGGAATCCCGCTTCAACCCGGACCATATCCGGCCTGGATGGGCGGCCACGGCTATCCCGCCCGCATGGTGGATCAATGCAATGGTCTCGGTGGCCGACCTTCCCGACGGTATATCCTCTGCGACACCGTAGGCGAGTATGTGCCCCTCGCTGGAGGTGACCTCGACCCCGCGTACCACGATGATCTTGGTCGGGATCTTCAGCGCATCCTGTCCGCCCTGGATGGAATTGTGGTCCGTAAAGCCGATGGCCCCCAGACCGCGGGCCTCCGCCTCTTTCACTATCTCCTCCACGGTGCTCTTACCGTCAGAGGAATGGATGGAGTGGACGTGCAGATCTGCTTTCATCTCACCTGCGCCCCGTTGGCGAGCTCGCCATCGACGGTGATAGCAGTTCCCTTCGCAGTATAAAGTGGCAGCGCCTTGGCGGCGTCCGCTGTGTTGAGGAAGACCGCCACCTGGTGCGGGGCCGGATGTATCTTGGCCGCATCGACCGGGACCTTGCGACCGATATCGACCTCGGAGCCGTGCAGGGTGCCGACCTTGAGCACGTAGGACTGGAACTCCTGGAAGCTGAGCTTCTTCTCGCCCGGCGTCAGACCGCTGGCGACCGGTTCGCCCGGTTCGGCATCTCCGGCCGGGGTGAGAACGAGGACCTTGCCCTCGGCCTCCGCCGCCAGCATCATGCCCTGCGACTCGACGCCGCGGAGCTTGGCGGGCTGCAGATTGGTGATGACGACGACCTTCTTTCCCACCAGCTGTTCCTTGCTGTAGTAGGCCTTCAATCCGGCCACCAGCTGCAGCGGCGCGCCCACGTCCAGCTTGAGGACGTAGAGCTTGTCGGCGTTCGGGTGATCGGACACCTCGAGCACCTTGGCCACCTTGAGGTTCAGGTCCGCGAAGCGGCTGAACTCGCTGACCACGGGCGCCTCCTCCTTCTTGATCTCGATCTTAGCGAAGAGTGGACGAGGTGAGAGCAGTTTTTGCTCATGCTCGAGAGCGACATCGATGAGCGTCCACGAGCCCTTGCCGATCTTTCCGTCTTGCCCGAGCATGGTCCAGGCTTCCTGCGCGGAGCGTGGGATGAAAGGATAGGTCAGGATGGCGAGCGCCTTGACGATCTCCAGGTTGAGGTTGAGCATCGCCCCGCACCTCTCCTTGTCCGTTTTGACCATCGCCCAAGGAGCCACCTTATCGAAGAACTGGTTGCCGAATTGAGCCAGGTCCATGATGCCCTTCAGCGCCTTCTTGAATTCACAGGCGCTCAGGTAGTTGTCGACCTCGGCCTTGGCCGAGAGAATGGCGGAGAAGACCTCCTCTCTCTCGTTCTCGGTGTCCTTGAGGTGCAGGTGCGGCACCATACCATAGTTCTTGAAGGTGAAACTGAGCACCCGGTGGTAATAGTTGCCCAGCGTCGCCACGAGCTCATTGTTGATGCGCGCGTCGAAATCATCCCAGGAGAAGTCGGCATCCTTGCCCTCGGGCATGTTGGCCGCGAGGTAGAAGCGGACCAGGTCCGAGTCGAAGCCCTTTAGGATGCTGGGGACGTCGATGCCGACGCCGCGGCTCTTGGAGAACTTCTCCCCCTTGAAGGTGAGGAACTCATTGGCCGGAACGTCGTAGGGCAGGTTGAGGCCGCCGTAGCCCATCAGCATCGCTGGCCAGATGATCGTGTGGAAGGGGATGTTGTCCTTGCCCAGGAAGTAGTAGTGCTTGACCTCCGGGTCCTGCCAATACTCCCTCCATTTCTCCGCGTCACCGGTCGACTTGGCCCATTCCTTGGCCGCGGAGAGGTAACCGGTCACCGCTTCGAACCAAACGTAGATCACCTTTCCATCCATGCCCGGCAATGGCACCGGCACGCCCCAGTTCATGTCTCGGGTGATGGCCCGGTCCTTCAATCCAGATTCCAACCAGTTGTGGGTGAACAGCTGGACGTTCGGTCTCCACAGGGTCTGCTTGTCGACATATTCCAGCAACGGTTGTTGGAACTCGCTCAGCTTGAGGAAGAAGTGTTCCGTCTCCCGGAGTTCCGGCGGTGTGCTGCAGATGGTGCAACGGGGCGATTCCAATTCCCCTGCCTCATGGGCGGAACCGCACGCCTCGCACTGATCGCCACGGCTCTTGGCGTTGCCGCACTTCTTGCAGGTGCCTTCCACGTAGCGGTCAGGAAGGAACTTGGCGCATTTGGGACAGTAATGCTGCAACGTTCCCTTTTTGTAAAGATAGTCCTTGTCCAGCAGAGTGAGGAACATGTCCTGCACCACTTCAGTGTGGTTCTGCGTGTGCGTCTTGGTGAACAGCGAGAAATCGATGCCGAGGTCTTTGATGGCCTGAGCATTGATCTTGTGATACTTCTCCGCCACGAATTCAGGCGTCACGCCCTCCTTCTCCGCACTTACGGTCACAGGTGTGCCGTGCTGGTCGGACCCAGATACCATTAGAACTTCGTTGCCCTTCAGTTCGTGGAATTTCTTGAAGATGTCCGGAGGAAGCAGGGAACCTGCCACGTGCCCTAGATGGATGACGCTGTTGGCATAGGGCCAGGCCACACCGAGGAATACCTTAGCCATGGTTATCCGCACTGCAATGTTGAGCAGGAATTTAAAGATGCCATCTGCTGGGCGGGTCCAAATGACGTTTCCATGTCATTATCTAGCTTGGACCATGATTGCCTCTTGTTCAGTAGAACCCCTGGGAATCCCATGAGCGACATCTATCCCGCGATCCTAACGATACAAATCGCTGGTGCGCTAAGCCTGATCGCTCTCATCTGGTATAGTCTCAGGTTCACCGCCAGGCGAGAAACCTATTGGTTCCAGTGGCTGATGGTGGCCGCCCTGGGTTGGTCAATATGCTATGGCCTAGAACTAGCCGTGGGAGGGCTGGAATGGAAGACCGCCATGCTCGAGCTGCGTTTCCTTTTCGTGCCCTTCATGGGATTCATGGGGTTCGGCCTGGCGATGGAGATCTGCGGCAGAGGAGCATGGCTGACCCGCAGACGCATCTCCCTTCTTCTGGTCATCCCGTTGATCTCAACAATCCTGGCCTTGGCCATGCCCTACACAGGCCTGGTCAAGGTCATTGGCGGCATGGACACAAGCGGCGCGTTCCCGATGCTCATAGTGACCAACGGGCCTTGGTTCTACGTGATGAACTTCAATAATGTGGGTCTGATCCTGGCGGGATGCTTCCTCATTGCCTTGAAGGTCAGGACCAGCAGGCGGCTCTACCGGAATCAGGCAGCGCTCCTGATCTTGGCGTTCGTGATACCGATCATCGCCGACTTTCTGTTTCAGATGGGCATAACTCCGGTCAAGGGCTACAATCCAGTATCGACCGTGTTCGTTTTCACGAACCTGATGCTGGCCTGGAGCATCTACAAGTATAGCATGCTGAAACTCAAGCCGTTCGCACGCCAACAGGTCATCGATAGCATGTTGGACATCATGATCGTGGAGGATTCCACGGGCCACATCGCCGATGTTAACGGGGCGGCGCTTGCTTTCAAAGGCATGGGCGAGCAGCAATTGATCGGGGCCGCGACCACCACGGTCTTCCCGGAATTGAGGCTGGAGGGAGAGATTCGAACGGGCATGTTGATCGCACCCCTGACCATGAATCATGGTGCACAGGTCCAGCATTTCGATTGCCACCGGATCCCCTTGGAGGAGGGAGAGAGAGGAGGTACTCTTTACCTGCTACACGATGTGACCTCGCGTGTTCATGCCGAGGAATTGCTGCGCGAGAGCGATCGGGTCAGCCGCGAGCTCATGGAGGCGGCCCCATTCCCCGTGGTCATCGTCGACCTGGCCTCCGGAGGGGCCAACTACTTCAACAAATGGGCCGAGGAGCAATTCCTGGTCTCGATGGAACGATTGTCTGAATACGCAGTCTCCGATTTCTATGTCAACGTGGAGGACAGGGCACGACTGTACCAGGACATCAAGAAGAATGGGGCGGTGGTTGACATGGAAGTGCTCATGCGCCGCACCGATGGCCACGAATTCTGGGCCTTGATCTCGGCGAGGAACATCGAATACGAACGTAGACCCTGCCTCTTCGCCGCTTTCAAAGACATAACGGAAAGGAGGATGGCGGCCCAGTCCCTGACTCGGAACAATGAGAAGCTGAAGTTGATGTCCAGCATTACCCGCCATGACCTGACCAACAACATCATGGGGATGATGGGCTACATTGATCTGGCGCGCAGGGAATCTGATGCAGGGAGACGCGAAACGCAATTGCGCAAGGCCAGGGACATGGGCACACAGGCACAGGGTCTGCTACGGTTCACCAGAGATTACGAAGAGGTCGGCGCAGAAGCCCCCCAATGGCAGGTCATTTCAGATGTCATAGCGAACGCCAAAGGACAACTGGAACTGGGAGCCGTGGACCTGGAAATACATACTGAGGGTCTGATGGTCTGCGCTGATGTCATGCTCGTCAAGGTATTCTACAATTTGATGGAGAACTCCCTACGCCACGGAGGCGATGTGACCCGCATCAGCGTCATTTCTACCCGCGGGCCGGAAGGGCTGATCATCACCTACAGCGATAACGGCAAAGGCATACGGGAAGATGAAAAGACCAGGATATTTGAGAGGGGGTTTGGCAGCAATACCGGGATGGGACTCTTCCTCACCCGACAGGTCCTTTCCATCACAAACATGACGATCAAGGAGAACGGGATACTCGGCGAGGGGGCCCGTTTCGAGATACTCGTGCCCGCGGGATCTTACAACATCAGGTCCTGAAACGATTGGCGCTGGAGGCACAGCTATTTATCATCCCTTCTTTTTCGCATGAGCATGCGCATTGCCTGCCTGCTCAAGGACCGCTGCCAGCCAAAGAAGTGCAACAAGGAGTGCATGAAATACTGCCCCATCATGCGCACTGGCGTGG
>CAZCNG010000036.1:0-15821 GCA_964500045.1 uncultured Methanomassiliicoccaceae archaeon | reverse complement strand
TGATCGGCAAGGTCGGTTCATCGGGCAGATGTCAAGGGGTTTGCGACACAGGCTCGAATGCAGAGCTGGATTGGGTCGATGAAACCGCGTTGACGCATACCACCTACTACTACAAGGTCAAGGCCGTCGGATTCTATGGCAGCAGCGTCCTTTCCAATGAGGTGCATTCTTTCCCCAGTAATGACGGGGAAGCACCGGATGTCCCGACGGGACTGCAGGGCAGCGCCATTGGGAATGCGGTCCACCTGACCTGGGATTTCCCTGATTACCTAGGAACTGCCAATTACATCCAGTTCCAGGTCTACTCGGACAACGGATCAGGAGAATGGATATACAATGGCCATGTGGAAGGATTCCCTGGAACCAGCGCGGTCTTCGACCGTGAAGTCGTTCCAGGAACCTACCATTATCTACCTTAACTCCGCATTTTAGTGCCTAACTTATTATAGTTATTATCCAGAAAACGGACATCTGGCATTGTTTCATATCTGCTAACAAAGTCATTATATACTTATTCCCTAATTACTGTTTAATGGAAGACTGGGCGGGGGCGTGGTTGGAAGATCAGCGGGCCGCCGGCGTGACGCGCCTGGAGGTCAAGATCATCAGCGGTGCCCATTATGTCTACGACTCGACCACTGTTTGGGACAAGACGCTCAAGAAGCGCCTGAAAAGGTCGACCTATCTGGGTCGTCTAGATCCAGTGCTCGGCCTGGTGGAGGGGAAGAAGCAGATGCCAGCTACTACCGTCGTTTCCATCAAAGAGGAGGGCAACGCCCTCCTCCTGGATCGCATGTTCGAGGATCTTTGGGAGCCGCTGGAGAACGCCTTCCCGGTCGACCAGGCGGAGATATATGCCATGGCGGTGCTGAAGGCGCTGCAGCCGACTCCGTTGTCGCTGGCGCGGACGCGCTGGGATAAGATAGCCGACGTCCATGGCCTGGACCCGAACCTGGAGCCGAGGCATCTGGCCGACATGTACCGGCGGGTCGGTCTGGACCGCGAGGCGCAGGACGTCCTCTTCCGTGCCCTGGCCATCGACGGCAAGGAGCTGATCTACGACCTGTCGAGCATCTTCTCGCGCAGTGGTGACGTGAACCTGGCCGAGAAAGGATACAATCCAGACCATGTTAATCTACGGCAGATCAACATGGCCCTGGTCTGCTCCGCAGACCGGGGTCTGCCGACCATGGTCCGGGCGCTGCCTGGCAGCGTGAAGGACGTGCGGACCGTGTACTCCTCAATGCTGGAACTCGGCGTCAAGGGCAAGATCCTGGTCATGGACCGGGGCTTCTTCAGCATCGAACTGTTCCAATTCCTGGAGGCCAACGGCCTCGATTATGTGGTGCCAGCGCACCGCAGCAACACCCTGTACGAGAAGGCGGAGCTGGGCGATGGCGAATTCGTGCATCGCGACAAGCTCATCCGCTTCGGCAAGATCTGGTGCGAAGGACGTTACCTCTACCTGTTCGAGAACACCGTGATGCGCCTGGAAGAGGAGACGGAGTTGTCCAGGAAAGTGATCGCCGGCGCGATCAGCAAAGAAGAGAAGAAGGTCGAAATGCAGCGCGCTGGACGTTTCCTCATCGTCTCCTCCTTGGACCGCGAACCGGAAGATATCTACCTCATCTACAAGCGCCGCGACAAGGTCGAGAAACAGTTCGAGCGGTGGAAGAGTGACCTGGAGGCAGATGCTATGCATCTGCAGGAGACGGCCAGCGTCTTCGGCCACTTCTTCATCTCCTTCCTCTCACTTTACATGCTGGCCAAGCTGGAGAACGCCATCCGTGACGCTGGCATGTTGAAGCACTGGTCGACGAGGCAGGTCATCGAAGAGTATTCGAAGGCCTACCTGCTGAAAGGCAGCGGCGGCCCGGTGCGCTACGAGGTCCCGAAGAAAGTAAAGGACCTGGACAAGAAGCTCGGATTCAGATTGCTACCCTAAAGTGCAGAGTTGAGGTATCTAGTATTGGCCTACAACACCTACGGCGATTCGGAATACTCCAACGAGGTCACGGTGACCGTGACCGGCAGCAGTCCGCCGAGCGCTCCCAGAGAGTTGACCGCAACCAACCATATCGGCTACGTCGGTCTTAGCTGGCTGACCCCGAGCAGCGAAGGCAGCTCCGTCATCACCGGCTACGAGGTCTTCCGCGATGGCTCGTCCATCGCCATGTTGGGGGCGGGAGTCCGGTACTATGACGACATCTGGGGCAGCGCCGGAGTGAACTATACTTACACAGTAACGGCGTTCAATTCCGTGGGCGACAGCCCGGCGTCCAATGGCGCGATCGGGAAGAACCTCGTTGCCGAGCCTCCGTCCGCACCATTGAACCTGCAGGCGGGCAGCCACATTGGCTCGGTCTCCCTCAGCTGGGAAGCCCCGAGCTACGAGGGCACAGCTCCAGTGATACGCTACGATATATTCAGGGGAACCTCCGCCGGCGGCGAGGGAAGCACCCCCATCGGGAATGTGGCTGTGGGGACCCAGACATACACGGATACGACCGGTACTGCTGGACAAACATACTACTATAAAGTGAAGGCCGTCAATTCCGTGGACCGCGGTCCGGCGTCCAACGAAGTATGGGGGGCATTCATTCCCCCACAGGTACCATCGGCCCCGCGCAACCTCGTGGCCACGAGCGGCATCAGCTATGTGGTACTCAACTGGGAAGAGCCGACCAGCTCCGGTTCCTCGACCATCATTCGCTATGATGTCTATCGCGGCACCACCTTGGGAGTCTCCCTGCTGATCGGCGAGACCGCCGTCGGAGTGCTCACCTATAACGACACCGCCGCGGTGGGTGGAACCAGCTACCACTACCAAGTGGTTGCCGTCAACGCCGAGGGAAACAGCCCTGAATCCAATGACGCCCAGGCGACGCCTTTGGCGCCCCAGGCGCCGAGCGCCCCACGCAACCTCGTGGCTGACTTCGGCAACGCATATGTACAGTTGAGATGGGATGCGCCGACCAACTCCGGCACCTCCCCAATCACAGGGTACGCCGTCTTGCGCGGCACATCGCTGGGAGATATCAGCTATCTGGTCGACACTACGACAGCAGGTGTCCTTAACCTCAACGACACCAGCGTGAGCAACGGCGTGACCTACTACTATCAGGTCAGGGCCATGAACGCAGTGGGCGGCAGCCCCATGTCCAACACCGTGACCGCGAACCCGACCGGCCCCATGCCGCCGAGCGTGCCGCGAGAAGTGACGGCACGCGGCGCTCTGACCTACGTGATCTTGAATTGGACCGCACCAGAAAGCGAGGGTAGCTTCGCCATCATCAGGTACGACATCTATCGCGGCACCAACGCCAGCAACGTAAATCTCTTGGTAGGCAGTGTCGCCGCCGGGGTGCTGATCTATAACGACACCTCAGTGGCCAGCCATTTCGGCTACTACTACGTGGTGAAAGCGGTCAACGGCGTAGGGCCTAGCGCCGCCTCCAACCTAGCCTACACCACCACGAATGAGGACCAGGGCCCGACGCAACCGCGCAATCTTAGGGCTGAAGCGGGAAACGGGTTCGTGAAGTTGCAGTGGGACCTGCCCTATCAGCAAGGGACGCAGCCGATAGTCCGCTACTACGTGTACCGTGGGACGTCTTCCTCGGAGATCTACACCCTGGTAGGATGGGCAAATGCACCATTGCGGGAATTCAATGATACCTCGGTGCTCAACGGCAATACCTACTTCTATGCGGTAGTGGCGGCGAGCAGCGCGGGCAACAGCGGCCCATCGAACACGGTCCAGGGTACCACCAGCGGTCCGGCAGTACCCAGCGCACCGCAGAATCTATTGGCGCAGGGGCGTCCCGGCATGGTCAACCTGACCTGGGACGCATCCGCAGGTAGTGGCATCCTGAGATACGACATATTCCGCGGAACCTCCGAGGGAAGCATCAGCTCCACCCCCATAGGCAACACGGCATCGGGCTTGGCCTACAGTGACGCGACGATAACGGCCGGGACCGTCTACTTCTATAAGGTCAAGGCAGTGAACTCGGTCGGATCCAGTCCATACTCCAATGCCGCCAATGCTACGGCGACGGCTGCATTGCCCGGCGCCCCGCAGAACCTGGTCGCGACGCCAGGGGCGGGCAAGGTCACCTTGACCTGGGCGGCTCCCGCCACGAGCGGCGGTAGTGCCATCACCGGCTACAAGGTATACCTGGCCCTCCTCGGTGGAGCGGTGAACATTGCCAATGTCAGCGGCTCGACCCTTAGCTACGTCGACAGCACCGGCACCTCGGGCACTACCTACACCTATTATGTGGTAGCAGTCAACGCGGTCGGTTCAGGAGCCGTCTCGGGTCAAGCCAGCGCCTCGCCGCAGGCGGCCAGCGCCGCGGACAACACCATGCTCTACGTGGGCATTGCGATCGCCATCATCGTGGTGATCGCCATCGTGGTCATGCTGATGAGGAGGAAGAAGTAGGCGTGCGGATGACACCAAGGGGTGCCGCACCGGCGCCCCCCTTTACCCCTTTTTCTCTTCTTTGCAGCACCTTCTCAAATAACGTTATCCACCGCCCCGGATCACACTTCCTAGAAAGCAGAGATCAGATAGACTTTAGATCGGGAAGCAGACCAGTATACATCTCCACGAACTCGTTCCACAGTTCGACCGAACGGTCGGTGTAGTCGCGGTACATGGCCTCGCAGGAAAAGTCGCCGGAGTCGTCCAGCACGATCACGTGATCGTGCCGCCAGCTATAGACCATCAGGTTAGCGATGAAGGCCGCATAGGGATAGGTGGTGGGGTCCGCTGCATCGACCGGAATAGGCTCCGATCGGACGAACTCCTTCTTAGTGTGATTGAAGACCGAGTAGCGCACGCCCATGTGGAGAACCCCGAATGTAGAGTGTTGGGTGCCACGAGTTCAAGTAATCTTGCCAAGGGCTAAAGTCCTGAAAAGAGAATAATTGTGGAAATGGTTTGTCATGCCAGATGGTTCAGCGGCAGGGCTGCCTGCACCTGCCGCACTGGACACACTGCTTGCAGTGTCCACCCTCTACCGACTTATGGGGTCGGCGGTGGAGCAACTGGAAGAGGGTGACGCCCTCCTCCTTGCCGTATTGGCGAAGCGACTGTGAGCGGGCATATTGGGGTTTGCTGTGGATCAGTGCGTAAGATATCATATTCTCGGACAAGTGTATGTATACCGGTATAATAGGTTTTGTACCGCCGTAGGGCGGTATTTTCCGACAGACGTTTCTATGCGCAATGCTATGCTGAAGCATGGCTAACGTCGAGGCCAAGGTGAAGATCCGAGAATCCACGTCCTTCCATAGCTTCACCGCCGCCCACCCGCAATGTGCGATATCCTATTGGTGCAATGAGAAGAACTGCGTCTTCGTCGTGGAGTCGAAACTTGAGAAGGACATCGAGGACTTCCAGAAGGAGGTGGGCTTCTGCGTCCCACCCACCAAGATCACTCGGCAGGGCGGCCACCTCGAACTGCTCGTCTCCATCTGCGATCCGGACCGCCCCAACGTCAATGCCATCATCACCAACAACAACTGTTGGTACCTGCAGCCGGTGGTCATTGCCAAAGGATGGGAGTTCTTCACCATCTATTCCATGAACCGCACCTCCCTGGACAAGATCGTCAAGGAGGTCGTCAAGATGGGCGGCGAGGCGGTGCTCATCTCCATCAAGGAGAAGAGCATCCACGACCTCAGCCACGGGGCGTTCATACCGGCCAGCGCCCTCAGCCAGGACATTACCGCAAAGCAACTGGAACTGCTCCGCGCCGCCTATGAGGAAGGTTACTTCGATCAACCGGCACGCATCACCGCCGACAAACTGGCGGAGAAGGTGGGCATCTCCCGCTCCACGCTCTCCGAGCACCTGCGTAAGGCGGAGTACAAACTGCTAAGGAATTCCCTGCCTGCGTTGATGATTGGAAGCAACGCCGAAGAAGGAAAATGAGCTCGAGACATGATATCTAGCGCGCTCATTGGGAGATCACCGTGAGCATGTGCTTCACCATGAGGTCGAGCGCCCTCTTCGTCCCCTGTCGCGGCCTGGGATCATCCTGGAATCCCATGGAGAGGCTCATCCTCCCGTTGAAGGTGGACGCCACGAAGCAGGTGCTGGGCATGTACCCACCGGGATAGCAGAAATAGGCGTTGTCCAGGCCATAGAAGTCCGGCAGCGCCAGCACGCCCGGGTTGGAGATGAATATGTCCGCCAGGCCCGTCCTCTGCAGAGCGGCCATCTGCTCCACCATCTCTTGGACCTTGACACCGGCCGGGTCGGAGGCACGGTCCATCTCGGCCTGTTCAGTGAGGCCGATGCCCCCCGCCTTCAGGAGCTTGGTCTCGACGATGACCCGGGGCAGCAGCTCCATCATCCCCTCCCCCTCAAAGCGCTGCAGGGGGAATCCGATGTTGGCAGATTGGTTGCTCATCTGCCGTGAGCAGTCTTTCAGATGCTGACGCAGGTTGACTGGAAAGAAGACGCTCAGGGGGCCGTTCACGCCGGTCAGATCGCTCATGGCGAGGAAGTACGCCGCCATGAGGACATCGTTGAGAGTGCCGCCCGAACGCTTGGCACCGCGCTTGATCTCTTCCAGAACCTCCACTCCGATCACGTCGAGATGATAGTCGGACGGCGCCTGCGAAGTGCCGAAGGGGTCGGGCCACATCGGATTGAGGACGCGCACCTCGGCCTTGCCTGGACGGCATTCCCTCTCCATCATCCGCGTCCACAATGTGTCCCGCTCCGGGAACTCATCCACCGGCACGAGCGTGCCCGGCTCCATGTATTCCGCCAGCAGCTGGCGGCATAGGATGGCGAAACCAAAGCCATCGGCGGCGGCATGGGCCAGGTTGATCACCAACACATCTCCGGTCGACCGGTGCAATATCCTCAACTTGAACTGCCGTGGGTCATAGGGTGATACGGGGTTTATGACCATGGGGTGGAAATGCGCTGAAGCGGGGATGGTTTCCGCCCTCACCTTGAGGTCCTCATTCATCTCCCAGTACGCTGGTCCGCCCCCGCGGACCAGACGGGAATGCAACACCGGGTGGGCGGCCAGGCATGCGCTTGCCGCGGCCTCGAGCCGCCGCTGGTTCAATCCCACATCGAATTCCATGACCGCACATAGGGTGGCGTCCCCCATGAGGCGGACGGAATCCGTGAAGAGATCCAAGGCCGATGCTGGACAGGTCTGCATCTACGCGTTCATGCCTCCGCGGGTTCATATAATTAGAGGCGGGAAGGGTGCTTTGATCCGGTCACGCAAATTCGGGTACCTGTGCCATCAAATATATCGAGGTCATGTTCTCGGCCTCATGAGGGTGAGCGAGCACGTCCATGCGTTGAGGATCCCATTCCAAATCAATATCGGCCCCGGACAGAAGCTGGACCGGTTCGTCTACTGCTATGTGGTAGAGGGAGACGGGATCACCCTGATCGACACGGGCGTGGCCGGATCAGAGAAGATCATCTCAGATCATCTGGACGAACAAGGCAGCGATCTCGATGAGATCAAGAGGATCATCCTGACCCATACTCACCCGGACCACATGGGGGCCGCCAAGGCGATCCAGACAGCGACCGGGTGCATCGTGGCGGTGCACAAGGCAGAAAGGGCATGGGCCGAGGATGTGGAACTGCAGAACCGACAGCGGCCGGTACCGGGATTCCATGACCTCCTGAGCGGCTCGGTGCAGGTGGAGCAGGAGTTGACCGACGGCGAGAAGATCGTCCTGGGCCCGAGCCTGCGGATGGAGGTGTTCCATACCCCCGGCCATTCACCCGGTTCCTGTTCCTTCCTCCTGGAGGGGATATTGTTCAGCGGCGATGCGATACCACTGCCCGGAGAAATGCCGATCTATGACGACTTCACCATCTCACTTGCTTCCCTGGAACGGCTGCAGTACACCCCAGGAGCACGCAGACTATGCATGTCCTGGGCGTCGCCCACCAAGGGAGTGGAGAAGTCGATCGCGGACGGCATAAGTTACCTGGAGAAGGTAGACGCAACGGTCGGTAGGGTGCGCGCCACCATTCCAGGAATTGATGACGAAGAACTGTGCCGCGGAGTATTGGACGAACTGGGGATGAAGACGATGCCAGTTATGCCCTTGATGATTCGATCGCTGCTCTCCCACAAGGCCCATAGCAAGTAATTAGGAGGCGATGCGCCGCTCCAGGGACGATGCTAGAAAAGGAATCCCTAGACCTGCTGCGCAAGGCCCTCGATCACATGGAGGCGGGATTCCTCGATCTGCCCGATATCATGGAGCAGCGGGACGAGCGCGCGGAGGCGGTCCTTCTGGAGGTCGCACAGAAGATGCGGGACAACTATCCCTATTTCCATCCCCTGTATGCAGGGCAGATGATCAAGCCGCCACATCCGCTGGCGCGCACGGCCTACATGCTGGCCATGTGGATCAACCCCAACAACCACGCGCTGGACGGGGGCAAGGCCAGCTCGCTGATGGAGAAGCAGGCGGTGGCCCAGATGGCCTCCATGTACGGATGGTCGGAGCATCTCGGACATCTGACCGGCGGCGGCACCTTGGCCAACCTGGAGGCGCTCTACGTGGCCGGACAGATTCACCCAGGCAAGAAGGTGCTGGCCTCGCAGCAAGCGCATTACACGCATTCGCGCCTGTCGCACGTGCTCGGATTGAACTTTCACGCAGTGCCTTCGGATGACCGGGGGAAGATGGACCTGGCGGAACTGGAGGCGCTGCTGCGCCAGGGCGATGTGGGCACCGTCGTGGCGACCATGGGCACCACCGGGACCGGGTCCGTGGATCCATTGCCGCAGCTGCTGGAGCTGCGCGAACGCTACGGTTTCCGCCTCCATGCCGATGCGGCCTATGGAGGTTATTTTGTCCTCGCGCGCAACCTGGACCCGGAAACCGAGCGCTGCCTAGACTGCCTCGGAGAGGTGGATTCCATTGTGGTAGATCCGCACAAGCACGGCCTGCAGCCCTACGGCTGCGGCTGCATCCTCTACCGGGACCCATCCATGGGGCAGTACTACCAGCACGACTCCCCCTATACCTACTTCACTTCCAAAGAATTGCATTTGGGCGAGATCAGCTTGGAATGCTCCCGCCCCGGCGCGGCGGCGGTGGCACTGTGGGCCACGCTGCGACTGCTCCCACTGGTGAAAGGAGGAGAATTTGCCCTGGGCCTTGAGAAGGGCAGGGCAGCGGCGCTGAAACTGCAGGAGATGGTCCGGGCCAGCAATGCCTTCCGAGCGATCATGGACCCGGAATTGGACATCCTGGTCTTTGCTCCGGTCGGCAGCAAGGCGAGCGAGATCTCGGCCCGCACCGAGGGCATCTTCGCCAAGGCCGAAGCACTGGACCTGCACCTGGCCAAATTCAGGATGCCGAGCAGCACGCTAAGGAGATCGTGGCCGGAGGTTGAGTTCGATCAAGAGGAGGTCGTTTGCCTGCGCTCCTGCCTCATGAAACCAGAGCACTTAGAATGGGTGGAAGAGATCATGTGTCGGCTGGAGCGCGCGGCGGATTGAGGTCGGCGGAACTATTGCTTCAGGTGTGCCAGCGCCATCGCCCCGCCGGCACTGCGATCTCAAAGCGCGCACCTTTGCCCGTCTCCCCGGTCTCGGAGATGGAGATGCCAGTGATGGAGAGGATCTCCCGGGCCAGGTGCAATCCTAGTCCAGTGTTGTTGCCGTACCCGGATTGGAAGATGGCGGCCTTGTCCGTGGCAGGGATGCCGATGCCATCGTCCTCGTATACCAGAACGAGCACGTCTCCGCGCTCCTCTGCCCGCAGCCGTATCTTCTCCAGATGCTGCGCGTGCCGGACCGAGTTGTCCATGAGGATGTAGAACACCCGCTCCAGCATGTCGTCGGCCAATATCTCGTACTCGTCGACCTGCACGTCTCCGGTGGTCAGAGAAGCGGGGCTCATGCTCTTGGCCATGGCGAAGGTGCGGCGTAGATCCTTCCAGCCGGGTTCCTTGATGCCCATGTTCAGGTATTCCTTGGCAAAGTCGACCTGGTAGCGAATGGCCTTGGCGGATTCAGATATGCGCTGCGCGTTCTTGCTCACATCCACGTTCTTTCCACTCTTCAGCATCGAGGCACTGCCCTCGATCACCATCAGGCGGTTCATTATGTCATGCCGAGTGACCTTGGACAGGAGATCCATCTTGGTGTTAGCTAGACGTAGGGCGTCGGTGAGCTGGCGGTGCTTGGTGATGTCACTGAGCATCAGTAGCTCGCCGGTGATGACGTCGGCCTTGTTGCGCAACGGCATGGCGCGGAGGTGGACGTAGCGGCGTTCTTCTTCGCCGCCGATCTCGAACTCCAGCCCTTCCGCTCCTGCCTTCTTCAGCTCTTCCATGGGCAGCAGGGTCGGGATCGAGCCGACCGGTTCGCCGATGGCGTCGTGCAGAGTTGGTCCCAATAGAACCAACGCAGCAGGATTGGCGTACGCAAGTCGATCGTCCGCGTCGATGACCATCACTCCGTCCTCCATGCTCTCGACGACCTTGTCGATGGCCATGGGCACTATCTCGAAGAGATTGTACTGCAGGATGGCAATGAAGCAGATGAAACCAGTTCCGGTGAAGGTGAGAATGAAGGTGTAGGTCAACTCGGTGGCGGAGAGACCGACCATATCCAGCAGGAAACCGACGAAGGGAAGGGATAGCGCCATCCACACCATGCCCACCTGCTTCCTCGTCGCTTCTCTGGAATGGCGGTAGGCGCTGACCAGGAACAACCACCCCAGCACCAGGATGAAGATCATGTAGACCGCCCAAAGGTAGTATCCCGGTCCAGGGACTCCTGCGAAGCTCTGCAGGTCCCCCACCTGTACCAATGCGACGGATTCGTAGTAGAGATGATGCAGTTCGTTGGTGACGACCAGGATAAGTGTCACCACAGGTATGGCGAGAATAAGGCCCAGGTTGCGTAGGGTGAGCACCCGTTCCCTTCCAGTGTAGCTAAGGATGTATACCAAGTACAGAGGCACCATGCAGCCGAGCGCCAGGTATTCGAAATCGTTCCAGACCAATTTTCCTTCCAGCGTGGGGGAACTGAGTTCGCCCATGTAGGCGAAGGAAAGAAGGGCAAGGCTGAGCATGATTAGGATGAAGGGACGCCGCATCTTCTGGCTGCTTCGTCTCCAGGTGAAGATGGCAAAGGCCAATGCTAGAACGCCGCAAATGAAAAGCGGAGTCAGAGTCATTATCACGTTTGCCATATCACGTTGGCATCCATTCTAGGAATAATAAGTTGATGCCTTTAATGCCGGTCTTTGAGAGCAGCGCGCGCACAAATGTAAAATCAACCGACGGTCCGAACCCAAAATGGCATATTGAACCCGAACGGATGGAGAGGAAATGGAATCACATGGAAAGGTCACCAATTCTCTCCGCGTCAGAGGATCGGAGATGGCATATTGGCGTGGTAGTCATGGTTTCATAGGACCAAGAGCATTATTCCCATCGAGGCACTGGCATGACAGAGGATATCCGTAAGGGTGTGGCGGGAACGGCATTCGTTGTCAATCATTCAAGAACGAAGCTGCCTGAGGTCAGCCAGGACATTTACGCCCATCTGTGGGTAAACCAGGAATCCGTGGAGATGTGGGACCGGTTCGCGTCCCAGGTCTATCCCAACGACGATGCCAACCTCTGCTCCCGTACCCGCTTCTTCCTCGAGAATCTGAGGGATTTCATCTCCAAGAACCCAGATCCTGCATTCGTCGACCTCGCCTCGGGGTTCGACAATTACCCATTCCTGGTGGAAAGCGCGTGTCGCTTCCTGGAATTCGATTGCGAGGGGACCATGGCCTACAAGAGGTGCATGGTCGATCAATGGATGACCGAAGGGAAGCTGCCCATTCGCAAAGTTGAGTACCACCCCACGGACCTCAACGACCCATTTCAGAGAGGGAAGATGCAGCGCATCCTAGCGGAAACGATCGGCAACAGGCCTTCAATGGTGACCATGCAAGGAGTAACTTACTACTTGGAAAAAGAGGCCTTGGACGATATCTTCCGTTTGCTGGCCGCGGTACAGCAGAAGGACTCGCTGCTCCTTTTCGACTATTGGAGGCCGGACGCCTTGGAATATGATACCATGATGCGCTTCAAGAAGTTCTTGGAAGAGGATCTGGGCTGCGCCGAGCAGAAGTGGAATCTGTTCGACCGGTCCTACATCCGAACGATCCCGGGGTATGAGGAGATCGAGTCGACCGAGATCGCGGAATTAGAGCGCCGGTACTCCACGACCCGCCGCCTACAGCAGCGCGAGAAGATCCCTGGTTTCTACTCAGTACTGCGCCGGACCTGATGTGGTCCAGGTCATTGATTGCCGATCACATCAAAGACCGCTCGGCCATTCCGGGCTGTGCCATCATATACTCATGAAACAAATCCGAACCCGTTTCCCATGACCGCCATCGCCCCACCCGCTCCCAAGGCCAAAACCAGGTACTTCCTCGTCGGCATCATCGCGATCCTTGTGGTAGTGGTGGTCATCATGGCGGCGTTCCCCATGAAGACAACGGAGACCAAGACCAACACCGTGGCCATCGATGCCTACGTCTTCAAGGATCAATCTTTCCAATTCCAGTTCCTACGCGCCCTGAGCGCCACCACCTATGGGGGTGCGGATTTTGGCGAATGCATTGGCACCGCCAAGCTGATCAAGGAGGGGGATTTCGAGAGCTGGTGCACCGAATGGACCGCTACGGCGCAGAGGATCAAGAACCTGGGAGATGCCGCATTGGCGGAACAACATAATGCCAGTGCGGCCGAGTGCTATCTGCGGGCGGCCAACTACTTCCGCATCGCCGAGTTCTACCTGCATGCGAATGCCAGCGACCCACGCATCCTCCATCTGTGGGGCGAAGGGCGAGACCTCTACGTGAAAAGCCTACGGCTGTCCAATGTGGATTTCGAGACGGTGAACATCACCTATGAGAACACCACTCTGCCTGGATACTTCTACCCGGTGGATTTGAGCGGGGAAAGGAGAGCCACCCTCATCCTGATGAACGGCTTCGACGGAACGCAGGAAGAACTGTATCCAACCGTCCAAGCGGCTTTGCGTCGTGGCTATAATGTCCTGACCTTCGAAGGACCGGGGCAGGGGGAGGTCATCAGAGTTCAGAACCTCACTTTCCGCGCCGACTGGGAGAAGGTCATCACGCCGGTCGTGGACAATCTGGTGTTGCGCCCTGATGTCGATGCGTCGAGGATCGCCCTCTGGGGCATCAGCATGGGGGGGTACCTGGCGCCGCGGGCCATGGCCTTCGACCATCGCGTATCGGCTTTGATCTGTGACGGCGGCGTCTACGACATCGTAGGCGGGATGGCGCTGCAGTTCAGCAGGCCAGGCACCAACATGAGCGCAGCCCGGTCTGAATTCCTAGGTTGGCTATACTACGATGCAGCGGAGGCGGACCAGTACTTCCGCGACCAGATGGCCAACAGCAGCAACATGCGCTGGTCCATCGAGCACGGCATGTATGTTTTCGGGCAGAGATCGCCTTCCAGCTACCTGCTCACCCTATCACAGATGAGCATGGAAGGGCTGGCGGGCAATGTCACCTGCGCCACGCTGGTGTGCGACGGGACCAACGACACCGCCATGCCCCGGGGCCAGGCCTGGATGCTGTACACCAACCTGACCTGTGCCAAGACCTACCACCTGTTCACTTCGGTCGACGAGGCCGGCCTGCATTGCCAGCTAGGTGCGATGTATCAGGGAAACATGGTAAAGCTCGATTGGCTGGAGACGGCCATGCCCGCCTGAACGGTCTTGGCGATTGGTGGCGAGTTGAGAACGGTTGCAAAATGCATTGTCTTCGCAAGTAAGTAGTTGCGCCGACCGTGTCTATATATTCCAAGGAGGGAATTCGTCACCGATCACCTTGGTATTCAACCCGTTGTCCAATGACCTGGCCGTGGTTTGGGATTTTATTGCCCTCCTGATCAGCTTCGTAGCTGTCATGGCCGTGGTGCAGATCAATGGCATGTTGCAGAAGAAGAACCTGCTGCCGACGATCGTGACGCGCAAGGTCGTGCACATCTTCGTCGCCCCGGTCTTCATACTCACATGGCCGCTCTATTCCGGGATGTGGTTCAGCAGGTACTTCGCCGCTGTCGTCCCCATCATTTTCGTCCTCCTCTTCTTCTCCATCGGCAAGGGCCTCGTCAAGAACGAGGCGTTCGTCGCTTCCATGTCCCGCTCCGGCGACGCGTCGGAGCTGCTCAAGGGGACGCTCTACTACGCCATCCTCGTGTTGGCCGTTACGCTGCTATGGTTCTACGTACCCTCCCAGGGGATCGCCTCCGCCACCCCCAACGCCCTGATCGTCATGGGTTGCCTGGCGGGCGGAGATGGTCTGGCGGACATCATCGGCAGACGGTACGGGAAGAGAAAGTACCGGGTGAGCGGCTCCGAGAAGTCGCTCGAAGGGTCGATCGGAATGTTCGTCGGTTCCGTGCTCCTCACCCTGATATTGGTGGCCGTGCTCGGCCTCGAGGTCAGCGCCTGGACCCTCTCCATCTTCCTGGTCCCGGTCCTGGTGTTCAGCCTGGGGGCGGCCATCATCGAGGCCGTGTCCCCCAAGAACATGGACAACTGGACCGTATCGATCGGCGTCGCGCTGATGATGTTCGTCGCCTACACGCTGGCACCGAGCTTCTGGCCTTTCCCGCTCTTCTGAGGGCCGAACATGTACAATCGAACCCTCGTGCTGAAGCTGGGCGGATCTCTAGTAACGGACAAGAGCCAGCCCTATTGCCTGAGGGCCAACGTGCTCAAGGCCGTGGCCAAGGAGATCAAGGAGTGCCTGGACCTCAACCTGGTGCAGAGGCTGGCGATCGTCCACGGAGTCGGCAGCTTTGGACATCCGCCCGTGATCCAGTACAAGCTCCATAGGGGGTTCACGGACCAGGGCCAGCTGCTTCCGATCTCCCGCACACAGTCCAAGGTCAATGAGCTGCGTACCCTGATCTGCGCGGAATTGCAGGATCAAGGGATCCCGGTCAACCTCTTCCACACCTCTTCGATGGCCGTGGCCAAGCGGGGCAAGATCATCGAAATGGACCTCAGAGCCGTCAAGGGATTCCTGGACATAGGCATGGTGCCGGTGCTGGGAGGGGACATGGTCTACGACCAGGACATGGGCTTCAGCGTAGGCAGCGGCGACCAGGTGGCCGCCATCTTGGCGCGGGAACTGAACGCCACCGATCTGGTCCTGGCGACCGATGTGGCCGGAGTTTTCGACGCGGATCCCAAGGCCAATTCGGATGCGAAGTTGATCAAGGAGCTCAGCCTGAGCAGCATGCAGGCGGTGAACTTCACGGGGGACAAGAAGGACGCGAGCGGCACGATGCGCGGTAAACTGTCCTCGCTGGCCGTGCTGGACCCGGAGCTGCAGGAAGGCCTCAAGCTGACCATCGTCTCGCTGATGAGTCCGGGACACCTCAAGGCGCTCCTCCAGGGTCATGAACAAGAAGCGACGCTGATCCGCCCCTGAAGAACCGAATGTAGCCGGCTGCAGGGCGGGTCGCGGACGGGCGCGCGAGGGTGCGTCAGGACGCAGCGTATATGAGGCGGTACATCCAGTGAGGGGACGTCCACCATCGGACGGACCGGCGATCCCCCTGTTGAACGGTTATATTACATCCCTTTTTATAGTAGAGATAACATCGTTAGAAACATCCCGAATCTGAAAGGAAGCTGGGATATAATCAACAGTAGGTAGTTTAGTAATGTATGGAAACAGAGATAGTTCGAGGGGCGGTTACGGCTCCAGGTCCAACGATGGACCCCGCGAGATGCACG
>CAZCNG010000035.1:13479-15975 GCA_964500045.1 uncultured Methanomassiliicoccaceae archaeon | reverse complement strand
CGCATTCGGACAGCTGCCAGGTGGAGGCGATCCGCAAGATCGACCGCCCCATCTACGCGACCCAGTTCCACCCGGAAGTGGAGAACACCGAGCACGGAGAGGACATTTTCCGCAACTTCCTGCGCGTGGTCGAATCCTGGAAGAAGTAATTTACAGCAGCAGGAGAAGCGTCAGCGCCATCACGATCAGCGCGATGGCGGCGGCGATCAAAGCCGTCTTCTTGTCGCTGCCGAAGATGATCGGGATCGGTCCGATCATCAGCACGCCGCCGACCTTCCTTTCCGCAGTGGCCTGCCCCGTCGTCTCCTCATCGTTCTGCGGTCCGCCCATGCTACCCGAGTAGAACATCAGGAAGAAGCCTGCGATGACGCAGAGGATGCCGCCGAGCATGAGCACGCCGGCCCCATAGATGACCGGAATGATGATGACGATAGCTACTCTGGCCTCTCCCGTGAGAACGGAAATTGCCACTAGGATGACGCCCGTCACCATGAGCAAAATCCCAGGTAATCTTGTGCGCATCAGCTCCCCTATGCCAATTGTCCCTATACAATCCTGCTCGGTTGCTACATGATATCCTTTAAGCCCAGAGTCATATCGCGGTACTGATGAGCAGGGAATTCTCCCGTCCGGTCATTGTTAGCAGCAAGTGCATCGAGTTCGATCACTGCCGTTACGATGGCCAAATGATCCAGAGTGAGCTAGTGCGCAAGCTGAAGGCCCATGCGGAGTTCCGCCCCGTGTGCATGGAAGCGGAGATCGGCTTGGGAGTTCCGCGCGACTCGCTCCGCCTGGTGCAATTGCCGGACGGACGCCATCTGATGCAGCCGGCGACGGGCCGGGATGTCACCAGGGAAGCAGAAGAGTTCACCACCGGTTTCCTCGTGGGGCAGAAGGACGTGGACGGTTTCATTCTCAAGAGCCGGTCGCCCTCCTGCGGTTCCCGCGACACCAAGATCTATCCGCCGGGAGACAAGATGACGGCGCTCAGTTCGCGCGAGGCCGGCATCTTTGGCGGCATGGTCATGGCCACCTATCCTCTGATCGCGATCGAGGATGAGAACCGCCTGCTGAACCAGAGGCTGGCCGAACACTTCCTCACCAGGATATTCACCATGGCCGATTTCCGCACCCTCAAGGGCGTTGGGCTCGGCGCGCTGGTGGAGTTCCATTCCGACTACAAGTTCCTCTTTATGTCCTTGAATCAGAAGGGCATGCGCGAACTGGGCGACATCGTGGCCAACCATGCCCATATCCCCGCCCCCCAGGTCGAAGCCAACTACGAACTTGCACTGCTGAAGCTGCTGGCCGCCCCGCCGAAGTGCGGAAGTGAGATCAACGTCATGTCGCACCTCTTTGGCTTCGTTTCCGATGGCCTGAAGAAGGACGAGAAGGACGTCTTCACCAACAGCCTGGAGCAGTACAAGAAGGGCACCCTAGCGGCCACCGTTCCGTTGCAGCTGCTCAAGTCCTATGTGGCTCGCTTCGGTGAGCCGTACCTGAAACGGCAGACCTTCCTGGAGCCGTTCCCGCAGGAGTTCATGGACGTGCGCAATCCCAACGATGCGTGCGTGGGCCGTGACCTGAGCTGAACGTTTGGACCATGGGCGTCATTGCGCCGCCCTATCTGCGCGGCGCAATTGCGACAACCCTTAAGCAATGGTTTTATCGCCTAGGCCTAATAGGGGAGGGAAGGCACGCCTTGTCATCCCTCCCGCATATTCTCACTGAGATCATGGCCAGCGCCGGCTACACCACCGCGATGGAGGGCAGCATCATCATCGGCCACAAAGGCGGAATGACGGTCGAGGTGCTGTGCTGCGAAACGGCGCTCTGCGATATCGCAGAATTCCTCGGTCGGCAGGAGCAGGCCCAGAGGGTGGTGGCCACACTTGTGGAGCTGCCGCCGGAGCTGACCGTCGAACTGGAAGGAAGAGCGGCGCTGTGGACCCGGGGGATGATCGAGCACGAGATCGGCCGCGTGCACATCCAGAAGATCATCGGCGAAAGGGAGCCGGGGCTGCTCGATGAGATGGAAGCAAGAGGGCCCCTGGACCGCCACGTCGAGGAACCGAAGGAACATCTGGTCCGGCCGTTCATGACCGCGGCCGATGTCAAGGAGGTCGGTGCCAACACCGTCAGCGGGTTCCGCTATCGGCTCGAATTGGTGCCGCACCATCTCTATCGCTACGAAGCCTCGGTCTGCGTGGATGAGATGGACTGTGGCGTCGTCATGGGGCAGTTGGCCATCAATGCCCTGACCGGTCTGATGGCAGAATGGCCGGTGGAGTGCGAGACAGTGGGGCGCATCGACGAAGCGCACCGCGTGCTGGAGCCGTCGGTCGACCGCGAGGTGGCCATGACTGCGGCCAGGAGGAGCGTGGTCGCCCTGCACACCACCGAACGGGACGTCGTGAGGGAGGTGCAGGGGGCGGTCATCACCGAGCGCAAGAAAGTGATGCCCAAGGAGGCGGACGTGCGCCTCGAGGACCTGGG
>CAZCNG010000035.1:0-13379 GCA_964500045.1 uncultured Methanomassiliicoccaceae archaeon | reverse complement strand
GTGGCCGAGCATCCGAAGCCAGCGGGCCAGGACGCCGAGCATCTCGTCGCACAGATACTTGCGTTCATGCCCGTTCATAGGAAAGCAGCACCCCCTCACCCATTCTTTCGACTCCCGTCAGGCGCAGAGCATAGGCTCCCGCCTCTGGGAATCCGGCACCGTCGGCCGGGCTGGGCGCGTCCCTGCCGCCCAGGACCTTGGTGCCCACATAGACGAGATAGCGGTCGACCAGACCGGCCGCGAAGAAGGAGAAGATGGTGTCTCCGCCCCCTTCGACCATGAGATCGTCCACTCCCCTCCTCTCCAGTTCTGTCATCAGGGCGGCGAGGTCGATCCTCCCCTCCCCGGCGCGGAAGACCTCCGTGCCAGACCAGGTGCGCGTGCAATCGGCGCAGGTGACCAGGAGCGTCCTTCCCCTATCGTCCAGCACCTTGGCCGTGACCGGGGTCCGTCCCTGGCGGTCGAGCACGAGGCGGAGCGGGTTCTCTTCCCGGGACAGTCCTTTGACGGTGAGGTGTGGATCGTCCGCGAGGATCGTGCCCACCCCGACCAGTATGGCGTCGGAGGTGCGGCGCAGGGCCTTGACCCGGTCCATATCCTCCGGCGAAGAAATGCGCACCTGATGCCTGGCGACGGTGGCGATCTTCCCGTCGGGGGACATGGCGCAATTGACTGTTACCCTTGGACGCATGCACTCAGCGAATACAAGCAGTGAAATAAGAGGTTGCCCCCCCGACGCCCGCCTCATTGCATGAGCGACCCCCATCGGCGCTGACCTGCGGCATGGAATTCCCTAGGTCGTTCCGGCGAAATGCCTCGGACCAAGCCAGACGACCTGACGACGGTATTAATAACAGGCAACTGGGTTTCCGAGGCGATGAGCGGCGATTTCAATATCGTTGAGTTCAAGTCCGTGAACATCCGCGGAGCATATGTCATCGAGGGCTTTTCCAGCGTGGGGCTGGTCGGTTCCATCACAGCCAACTACCTGGTGACGCTGCTCGATCTGGAGCAGTTCGCCGTCATCGATTCTCCTTACCTGCCGTCCGTCTCCATCGTCCGCAACGGCATTCCGCACGGTCCAGTGCGCATCTACGCCGGCAACATCGGTGGCAAGAAGGGCGACAAGGTCGTCGTCATCGTCTCCGAGTTCGAGCCGCCCCAGGAGATCATGAAGGAACTGGCGCAGAGCATCATGGATTGGGTGCAGCACAAGCGGTGTTCCATGGTCATCTCTCCCGAGGGCATCGCGGCGCAGTCGATGGAGAGTGAGACCGAGGTGGAGAAGAAGGAAGAGAAGAAGGAGGACGAGGTCACTGTCTATGGCGTCGGCTCCACGGCGCGGGCGCGCAGCCTCCTGACCAAGTATGAGATCCCCACGTTCGAGAACGGGGTGGTCGTCGGCCTTGCCGGGGTTCTGCTCAACGAAGGCGTGAACCGCGACTTCGACGTCATCTCCATCCTCTCCGAGGCGCATTCCGACTATCCCGACGCCAGGGCGGCGGCCGCAGCCACCGAGGTCATCGACAAACTGCTGCTGCACACCAACCTCGACACCAAACCGCTCCTCGAAGAAGCGGCGTTGATCGAGCAGGCGTTAAAGGATATCAACAAGAAGACCGGCGAGACCGAGGAGATCGCCAAGAAGCGCTCCAAGGAGATCATGTACGGTTAGGATCGACCTGGACCCGGAAGAGGTCGCCCCGTCCCTCCACCGCTATGCGCGCTGGAAGAAAGAGGGAGATGGTCTCCATCTGTGTCTCCATGTGGGGGGTCATCTCCCTCACCAGCATGGAGGACGGTGCAGCGGCCAAGGCCATGTAGGGGAGCAGATGGTCCGCCGCATGCTCGTCCGCACCGGCGCCGGAGGAGATCAAGGTCATCAACTTCTCCGCGGCCAGTTCTCCGACGCGCTCGGCCGGCACGCCTCTTTCTCCCAGGGCATCCGCGCCCAACCAGGTTTCGCCGAAGTCGGCCCAGACCGTGAGGCCGGCACCGGTGGATAGCCCTCTAGTTTCCAGGCAACGCGCCTCTGCGCCGCCGGAGGCGACGATATGTTTCTTGAAGGACATGGCCATGCGGTTGCACACGTGGGTTGGCAGGTTCTGCGTCACGCCTTCCGCATAGATGCGCGGGCGGCCGGTCGTCCTTCCTAGATGTATCGGCGCCAAGGGAAGCCTTGAAGATATGTCGATCGCGACCTTGCCCCCGCCCTCCGGATAGAAGCCGCGGGCCAGCACCTCCGCTTCGCCGTCGACGCCCATCTTCTCCAGCAGCGGCAGGAGCACGTGCTGCAGATATCCGATCGGCGGGGACATGCGCACGTCCGTGCCACCGATGATCTCGGCCTTGAGGTTCTTGCCCACCGAGGCGAGCATCAGGGCCTGCAGCACCAGGGAGATGCTCCCGGCCGTGCCGACATTGATCTCCAGATCGCTCTTCCACTCCTCTCCGGGAACGAATTCCAGATCTCTGGAACCGAGGGCCGCGCCAGAGACCTGAGCGGAGGAGGCCTCCAATACGGCCATGATCCCCGCCAGGTGCTGTGCCGCCAATCCCGGCTTCGGTCGGTTGGCACGGATGGAATGCATGCGGAAGCCTTGGCCAGTAACCACGGATAGGCCGAGCGCCGTACGCAGTATCTGCCCACCACCTTCGCCGCAGGAGCCGTCGATCTCGATCATATCGGGCGCAGAACCTGTCGGGTGCCCTTAAGGCTTGTTCTTCATCGATGCGCGACGCGTTTAGTATGCGAATTATCACCTTAGAAAAGACCGCGGCGGACACTTGGAAACGCCATGCCAGCATCTTTGCGTCAGACAAAGGGCTGACAACATTATATACTTCTGAGCGCATAACCTAGGAATTGGGATGCATTGCTGTCAGAGCACGACAGCTAGCCACGGCTCCGCCGTGCACTACTGGGCCAAGGGGATCGAAGAACAATGGTCGATGTCACGCAGACGATGTTCGAGTTCGGCATCATCATGCTCGTTGGTTTCCTGGGGGCTGCCATAGCCACCAAGGCGAAGCAGAGCGTCATCATCGGCTACATCATCGTCGGCGTCCTTATCGGTCCGCTCATCTACATCAGCATCGGAGGCATATCTTACCGAGGGTTGGTGCAGGACACGACCATGGTCGGCTACCTGTCCACCATGGGCCTCACGCTGTTGATGTTCTTCGTCGGTCTGGAATTCTCCTTCAGCAAACTGAAGAAGAGCAAATCCCCGGCGGTCATTCTCGCACTCATCAATACGGGCGTGGACATGTTCCTCGGCCTGCTCATCGGCCTGGCCTTGGGCTGGCCGATCATCGACACCGTCTTCCTGGCCGGCGTCTTCGCCATGGGCAGCGCGGCCATCACCGGCAAGGCCCTGCAAGAGATGCAGAAGATGAGCGCCCCGGAGACGGACTTCCTGCTCGGCGCCGTCGTCGTGGAGGACTTCATCTCGATGATCCTGCTCACCATCATCGGAGGCCTCATCTTCCGCAACGGCTCCAGCGACCCGGTCATGCTGGGCGCCACGCTGGTCACGGTCGTGGCCTTCTACGCCTTCTTCATCTTCCTGGCCATCTTCATCGTGCCGCGCGTCATGAAGCATCTACAATCCTCGAGCTTCAAGAGCGACGAGATGTTCATCCTCTTCGCGCTGGGCATACTGTTCCTTTCTGCGGCGCTGGCACAGGTGTGCGGCGTGCCCGCGATCATCGGCGCGTTCTTCCTGGGCATGGTCTTCTCCGAAAGCAAGATCTCGGAACGCCTGCAGGACCGCATCGCCCCCTTCAAGGACGCCTTCGTGGCCATCTTCTTCGTCTCCTTCGGAATGATGATCGACCCGGCCATGTTCGGCATGGTGCTGCCGGTGGTCCTCATAGCCGTGCCGCTGGTGCTGTTGGGCGACATGATAATCACCAGTGCGCTGGCCTACTTACTGGGGTTCACCCCCCGCGCCGCCACCTTCATGGGCACGTCCATGTGCGGACGCGGTGCTGAATCGGTAATGTTCGCTTCGGTGGCCACCGACTCCGTCGGCGTGACCAAGGCAGCGCTCATCTCGCCCTTTGCCGGCACGTTCTGTTTCGCCATGAGCGTCATCACGCCCACGTTGATGAAGGCCAGTGCGCGCATCTCCCTGATACTGGGCAAGATCGTGCCTCATTCCTCTAAACACTCCGCGGCCCTCGTCAACCGCACCTTCAGCAAGATCATGCTGCCCTCTTCGCTCAAACTGTTCAAGCGGACGCACCGCATCGAAGCCGTCCTCATCGGCTACTTTGCGCTCCTCATAGCAGTCATGTGCACTTCCAACTGGTTGCAGTTGGCTCTCTTCGGCGGCGGCGTGGTCATGATATTCTTGACCTACTGGCTCTTCGAGAGCGAGCTCCGCCCGGTCGTGAGGAGCATCAACTACGACAATCTTGGGGTACTGAGTCACGATCCCAAACCGATCAGCACTTTCATTTCCGCTTTCGTCTTCCTCTCTCTCATGGCGATCATGGCGGCCGCCTTCTTCTTCGGTGTGTGGTGGCCCTCATCATTGATCATCTTCGCTGGCTACCTGGTATCCGTGCTGGTCCTCATGCGCCAGACCTACACGACCACCAGGACGCCGGCCATCTACGGCAAGCGGCAGCCGACCATGGGCTGGCCCTCCCTTCCACCCACCAACGTGGAGAAGAAGGAGGACAAGGGCAAGGCCCCGCGCGTGCACGTCGCCAAGACGATCTCCCGTCCCGCCGACGTTCCGCTGCCGAAGATGAGCGATGACCTGCCCGATGCGGCGCACGTTCCCGAGCCAGCCGTTCCCAAGGACGACGACTCCCCCTTCCGGCTGTGAAGGCCGAAACGGTGAAATCCCATGCACTGCGATGGGCCTGCGAGGAAGATGCGCCTGGGGATAGTCGCCTGTGATATTTTCAAGAGGGAACTGGACCTCATCCTGAAGGACGACCCCGAGGTGGTCCACAAGGAATACCTCGAGTTCGGGCTGCACTGCGAGCCAGAGAAGTTGAAACAAACGGTCATCGACAAGTGCAACGCGCTCGAGGGCCAGGTGGATGCCATATTCCTCGGCTACTCCATATGCCAGTCGCTCAAGGACGTGACCAAGGAGATCCGCGTGCCGTCGTTCATGCTCGACGGCGACGACTGCATCGCCGTCTTCCTGACCCCGATCGGCTATGCGCAGGAGAAGGTGAAATGCACCGGCACCTGGTTCAACACGCCCGGCTGGGCTGACCTGGGCATCAAGGGTTGCATCAAGGAACTGCATTTGGATAGCGCGCTCGACCAGGGCTACGACCCGATGTATTTCATGAACATGCTTTTCACTGGCTACTCGCGCTGCCTCTTCATCGATACTGGCGTGGACAAGGAGCACTTCGAGGCGCTATCCATGGACTTCGCCAAGACGATGAACCTGCGCCACGAGAGCCGCTGCTGCGACCTCCGTCTGCTGGAGGAAGGCATCCGCAAGGCCAAGGCGCTGGCGCCGCCTCATTCTTTGGGGCGGGCGGAGCCATAGGCGCGCACGTGTGCCCACGCCCTCTCCAGCGGTTCCTCGCTTCCGTTGTATTCCATGCCTTCCCGTTCGAACACCGTGCGATCACGGCCGATGGGGCACACCTTGATGCAGATCCCGCAGGGGCCGCGGTGCTCCTTGCTCAGCATCTCGTTCTGCTCGCGGCAAGGCTCCCTGGCTATGGTCCCGTGAGGATAGTCCTTGCCGGGGATGGCGTGCACCGGACAGTGGTCCACGCACTTGCCGCAGCGGATGCAGAGGTGTTCCTTCAACATCTCGTTGCCAGGGATCTCGGTCGCCGTGAAGATGCAGGTGAAGCGGACGCGCGGACCATATCGAGGCGTCAACAGCGTGTTGTTCCAGCCGAAGTTGCCCAGGCCTGCAAGATATGCCGCGTGCCGGTGCGAGAAGAAGGCGGTCGTCCTGTTCTTGAGGAGGCCCAGGTTGCCGTAGCCGTCGCGGGGTAGGTAGATGGACGGATGACCGTGATCGTCGAGGAACAGCGAAAGCCGGTAGGCGTACTGGTCCAGCAATTGGTTCACGGTCCGGTACAGTTCCTGGTAATAGATCGATGGGGTCGTCTCCACGATGGGCAGTTGGACCGGCAGGCCGATGACGATGACGGAGCGGGCCTCCGGCCAGATCGCGTCCGGGTAGAAGCCCT
Source organism: uncultured Methanomassiliicoccaceae archaeon (assembly GCA_964500045.1). Taxonomy (GTDB): domain Archaea; phylum Thermoplasmatota; class Thermoplasmata; order Methanomassiliicoccales; family UBA472; genus CAZCNG01. Next base: position 7,190 of record CAZCNG010000035.1, on the reverse strand, counting down.
CTGGCATCCACGGCTGGAAAGGAGGATGGTGCCACCGTTCCACCGGCGCAAATCCGATCAGGGGAATGTCGAGCTGGCGCGCGCGCAGGATCAGTTCTTCCTTCAGCGTCACGATCAGGACATCGTCTTGCTAGCGTAAATGCCTCACGGCCGGCCGGAGAAGAAGCGGCGCACGTCGTCAGCCGGATCGGTGCTGTGCGTGATGCCTAGCACATCGGCGTACTTGCCTATCCTATCGTCAAGGATGACCGCCGCCCCGATATCCTTCTCAGTGCGGATGAGGCGGCCAATGGCCTGCTGCACCTTGCGGATCGCAGGTACCTCGATGGCGTACTGCCACCCCTTGTCGCGGCCGTACTTCTTCATGTAGAGGTCGCGGACGGCGTTGGACGAGGGCGACGGCTTGGAATAGGGAATGCCGACGATGACGGCCACCTGCAATTCCTCGTTGGGAAAGTCCACCCCCTCGGCGATGCGGCCGCCCATGACCGCCAGGAAAACGCTGCCTTTCTGAGCATCCTTCTTGAAGGACGCGATGTCCCGCTGCAGGTCGGCCTGGGAGCCGCCCCGTTTTTCGAAGTAGACCCTCTTCTCGACCGCTTCCCGGAAACCCGTGTCGAGCAGGCGGTTCATGACCTGGAAAGAGGGGAAGAAGACCATGGTGTTCCTTTTGACGGCATTGCACACGCCGGCGATGTACGCTTCCATGCGGCGGGTGTTGCCCACGTCCCCTCTTGATTCGAACTTGGTGGTCACATCATCGACGTAGAAGAGCGCCCTGTTCTCGACCGGAAATGGTGAGGGGAAGTGCCGCACCACCGGCTCCTTGAGATCCAGCGTCTCGACGTACTGGTCGAAGGGCCGCAGCGTCCCGGACATATGCACCGCGGCGTGGCATTGATGGATGATGTCCAAACTCCTTCGTGGTTCGACGCAGAACGCTTTGAGGTACGGTTCGATGCTCTTGCCACCGAAGCGGACGAAGCGCGGTCCCGCCGAAGCCCATTCCTTGAGCGCGTCACCGACGCGCAGAGACGCGGAGCCGGGCTCATCGCCCCGTTGCATCCTCTTCTCCACCACCGATTCGCCGAACGCGATCAGGTTGTCCGCGGCGGTCTTCAACGCGGTCTTGGGAATACCGATCGCTTCCAACTTGCCTTCGAGATACTGGTCCGCCAGGACCACGTCGTCCTCCGCTATGGCGTAGGGCTCCATGGCCCCATGGATGGCCTGCAGAACATGGCGGACGGTGACCGCCTCATGCACATAGGGATCGCCGTGCAGGTCGACCTCCTTCTCGGCCAGGTCGACCTCGCGGGCGTGGATCTCGAAGGATTCCAGCTCGCGGGCCGATTCGAGGATGTTGTGCGCCTCGTCCAGCACCAGCACCAGCTCCTCGGCATCCACCTTCATCATGGCCAGCAGGTTCGAGCGTATCTGCGGAGAGAGCATGTACACGTACGGCGCCACGACCACCTGCATTCCCGGCAGAGCGAGCTTGGCCGCTTCGTACGGGCAGATGCCGCGGCCCTCGCAGAACTCGCTGAACTCCTCCGCCGTGGGCAAACGGCGGCAATATTCCAGCAGCGGGGCCTCGCCCACCTTGTTGAGGTTGGCGAAGTAGCCGCAGCCTCCTTTCTCTCCCTTCATCGTGTTCGCTTTGCGGTTGTCGCAGAAGCGTTTGACCTCCTTGCTCTCGAAGGTGTCCGCCTCCTTCTCAGCGAGCAGCGGGCATGTACCTCGGCGGCCCATGAGGGCGATGCCGCTCAGACGACGCCGCCTGCCGATCTTCTTCAGCTCTAGCATGACCTGGCGCGCCTGTGAATGCGTCCGCGTCAGGTAGATCAGCTTGCGGTTCTCCCGCAGCGCGTGTTCCAGGCTACCCACGAGGGCACAAATGGTCTTACCAGTGCCCGTACCGCTCTCGATGACGATGTGCTTTCCCTGGTCGAAGGCTTCGGTGATCGCCGCCACTATCTCTAGTTGGAATTCGCGCGGCTGGTAGGGAAAGAGGCCTCCGCCCTCCATCATCGCCGGTTCCGACTCCTCTCGCTTCTCTACCCGTGCCGGTGGTCGCCCCTGGCCATAGTTGCACTTGGGGCAAAGGTGGCCGCGCGAGGTCTTGGCCATCATGGTGTGGCAGCGGGGGCAGAACATGATGTCACCGGGAGGCGGGATGGGGAAGGTCGAAATAAAGACATGCGCTCCCTTTGTAGGGCGCACTCCCATTCCCTATCCCACTCCTGCAAGTCCTTTGCCGGTCGGACCCGTCCGCATATGATCCAAGCGTTGATGACATCAGCGGCGCGAGGGCCGCTCTGAATAATTAGACGCCCTTATGTCTTGTACACCGCCTCTTTCTGGAAGAAGCTGGTCCTCTCAATGCTTTCTATGTCTCATCGCCATCACCGTGACCCCCACCACGGCCAGTGCTGCAATCGCGATCAGGCCCAGGATCAAGGTCTGGTCTCCGGCCCCCGTGACCTGACCAGGAACGTTCCCTGAACCAGCGAGGTCGATGATGAGATGATCCGACCTGATCGCTTCGCTATTGCCCGCGCGGTCCACGGCGTAGTATTGAACTGAATGGGCACCCTCCGTGCTCACGGAGAATGGCGCCAAGTAATGTGTCCAAGTGCCGCTGTCGATGCGGTAATAGGTATTGTTGACCCCGCTTTCTGCATCGCTCGAGGTCAGGGACACAGCGACACTGTCATTGTAGAGCCCGACCGAGATTTGGTTGCCTGTGAGGACGATCGACGTCACTGGGGCCTCATGGTCCACCTTGAAGGAGGCCGACCTCGTTGATTCCCGATTTCCCGCGGCGTCGATGGAATAGAACTCAATGACATGGGATCCATCGGCAGCCATGGGAATTCGTCCGGCATAGGTCTGCCAAGCGCCATCATCCATTCGGAACATGGTGACTCCGACCCCGCTGTCGAAGTCCGTTGCGCTCAGAGTCAAAGTGGCGTTTCCATTACACCAACCATCGGAGTTCTGTTCTCCCGAGATCGCAGAGGTGGTGAGTGGTGTCACATTCTCGATAGAGAATGAAATGGCAAAGGAGGGCCCCCAATTTCCTGCTCCGTCCTGAGAACGATACTGCACGGGGTACCTTCCCGGCATGGATAGCGAAATGTTGGTTGTGAACTCCTGCCATGATCCTCCTTCGATACTATAGATCAGACGGTTCACCCCGCTCACTGGATCGGTGGCAGACAGTGCCACCGAAATGGCGTTGTACCATGCTTTGGGAACGGCGTCGTTCAGCAGCAGCGAGATCGTGGGCGCTTCTCGGTCCAGGGTGATCGAGGAATCGGCATGGACCGAGGTTGCTTCCATATTGCCCGCCTTGTCCACGGCCACCGTGTAGAACTGGTACAGTCCATCTGTTCCGCTCAAAGTCATATCGATGGGGGAAGCCGTGAATCTTCCATTCGGCACCGCATTGGTCGTGACCCTGAAATAGGTCGTCTGGCCGGGCGCCCGACAGTACAGCTCCACATAATCGATGCCACTGCCCCCGTCGTCATTTGCTGCATATGGCACGGACAGCTGGGTCGAGTTCGTGTAGGTGCCCTGGTCCAAGACCTGACTGACCGGGTCCTGGACATCTCCCATGCTCTCGGAGTAGCCAATGACCCGGACCTCATCGATCCACATACCGAAGCTGTCCCAGAGCGTATCGCCGCTGTGGAACACCAGGCGGACCTCGTCCACATCGTTCGAGATCGGCACGAAAACATAGTGCCAGCCAATTATCTGAATGACGTTCGGGTACGGGGTGTAGGAGGGCATGATCCATGATCTGGACCAACCACTGGCGTTGTGCGCCTCGAAGTAGAGGTAGTCTACCATTCTCCCATTGATCGCCAGAACTGAACCGTGATACAGGAAGTCCACCGCCAGGTATTGGTAGCTCTTGCCTGCGGGCAGTCGGAAGTCCAGGTAGGATTCCATGCCCATGTCGTAGTAGTGAGTATAGCTATTATCATAGCCGGGGTAATTTCCGCTGTTAACGCCCACGGCGGCGCACCAGCCTATGTGCCCCTGGTACTCGTCCAGATATGGTTCGGTGCCCCAGTAATCGAGTCCGTTGGATTCATTGAGATCGCCCACGGTCCATGCTGGGCCCGCCCCGCCCTCGAAATCCTGCTCCCCGATCACCTTGCCTGGCGACCAGACCAGGTCATCAAGGAATCCCGCGTCTTCTCCGGACGTTCCGGACGCATCCTTCTGATAGGTCCAGGTGATAGTATGCTCTGCCGCCTGAACGATCAGCGAGACCTTCGTCCATTCTACGGACCCATTGATCTGGGTGATCGATTCTCCATCCATGCGGAGGCTGAGGGTGTCCCCCTGTGCCTTGGAAGATATCTTCCAGTAGAAGGTGAGAAGACCGGTCTGCTTCAACGTCAGTTTCAACCAGGAGCTATCTCGATCGCCAATGATCCCGCTCTGGATGCAATAGGCGTCGCTCCTGCTACCATAGGGCACCGAGATCCATGGGACGAGACCGCCGCTGCTGAAACTGAGCCCGGTAGCATTCAAGGACTGTTCCCAGTTCGGAGCGGTGTAGCCCACATAGGTCAGGAGCGCCACGGCACTTCCCGGCGAGATCAGCGCAGTGGGCAGGCCAGGCGCTTGGGACGAGATCCCCGTCGGCCCGGCGGTCCAACCGTCACCGTATTCTTCGATCCTGAAAGAGGTGATGTTGCCTGCCAATCGTGAGCTGGTGATGTTCACGAAGAATTCTTGCTGGCCTGAAGTGAAGGCGGGATACAATCTCGAGATATCGATCGCCATGTATGTCGGCAATCGTTCAGCCACGGAACCATTGAACTGGTAGTGGACCGTGGCGATGGGGGCGTCGATCGGACCGATCCCGATGGTGATGTTCGCATACCGATCAGGTGCAGGGTCGGTCTGGACGATGGCGGCCAATCTGACCTCGAAGCCGTCGTCCATGGTCATATAGGTCGGCACCGCGATATTTCCTATCTTCTTCAATCCCTCATAGGTCAGCCAGAAGAACCCCCCGAGCCCGTAGTTGCTTCCCCAGGAGTTCACGATCTTGAATGCACCCTGCTCTCCGTTCTCGATGATCGAGTCATCATAGCCGACGATGCACACCGCGTGGTTCGTCTCGGTGCCGCCGTACTCTGCGCTGGAGATGATGTAATCTCTGTCTGGGTTGTAGGCCTCGGTGTCCAGTCCGTGTCCCTCAATATCGATCACCACCGGCGTCTTTCCGGCCAGGAGGACCTTCAACGCCGCCACGGTCGCGTCATTGACCACCGTCATAGTGTAATTGTCCTGGATATGGTTGGGGAGGGCGGCTCTCCAGGCGGAACTGCTGCCGTAGTCCAGGGTGGTGACGAACCCGCCGTGATAGGGCATGACGGACATTGGCGCGCAACCTAGGACCCTGATGGCGTTGGCGTTGTCCCAGGGCCAGGACCCCCCATCCCACGGGCCACCGGGTTCGCCAGCAGCGCCGGAGGTGGCTACCTTATTGTAGGTCCAGTCCGGGCTCATCAGATGGGACAAGTTGCCAGCGCTGGCATCCGCCCAATTATTCTGCCTTGCCACCATGTAGCCATAAGCATAGTATGTCGTGGCCCAGGCCGCACAGGTACCCCGGTCGCCCTGGTCCTGCACCGGCGGGAAGAAAGGTTCCGATGATAGGTCCACGGAGGTCGCGGTCACGGGGGTGGAACGGACGATGCTCTCCGCGCTCGCGATCCTCAGTTGACCGACCAGATCATCCCATTCCTGCCCCGTGGGCGGCGCAAGACCGGTCTCGCGGTCGAATACGGTCCGGTTGCCCCCTACTTCGGAGCTGGTCTCGAACTCCGCCCGTAGGGCTGCGATCTCCTCGCTGGTGGCCAAGTGGTAGGCGAACGTCAATGCGGGCGATTTCCCTGGAACAATCGTGACGTTCGAAACGATCGTGGGCTCAGAGGCCGTCTGAGACGATATCGTCAGAGCACACAAAGGGCCCATCCACATTATGGCGGCAACTAGGAATGCAACGGGAATTTGCCCCCTCATGAGGTTCAATTGGAAGGAGAGCATATATTGATTCTCAAATCCGGAGCAAAGGTCTGAAACGCAGAGATGGCCGTGCTCCAGGATGCCATTATGGGTATCCTCATCGCCGCGAATGCTCCTCGCCCATTGTTATGAGCGAATGCGATGAGGGATGTTGCTAGAGCGCAGAGTCAGCGGCCACAGAAAAGAGGACAATCCTCACTCGTTGCAATAGCTGGATGGTTACTTTGGAATGCAACTGTGCAGTAGCCGACGCCGTGTTGCTCCTGCCTATCCTCTGTCTGATAGGTAAACCGTCGCGGGCTGTACGGCCGAGCCCCGTCGTCTCGCTACCGGCCCCATCGTCCTACCTAGCGGTAGCGTCTGCCCTCGCTCCAGGCGCTGCCCGCCCTCTCTCCTAGTTTCCAGTAGGAACGGGTGAACATCTCGAAGAGTAATGGGTGTACCTTGGCCAGGTCCACGGCCCCGCTGCTCAGCACCGCCTCTTCCGCATAGGAGGCGGCGATCGCGCCGATGAAGATATCGTGGGACCCGTAGTCCAAGGTGTCGTGGAGGCGGCATTCCATGCATATCGGGCATTCTTCGGCCATCGGTGCGAACGAGAGCTTGCCCCGCGCCACCTTGAAGACCTTGGACTTGTCCACCTTGGCGCCAGAGGCGATGCCACAGTGGTCCACCGCCACCATCATATCCTCCGATGGCAGGCAGAGGCTGAACTCGCGGTTGGCCTTGATGCCTCGATTGACGTGATGCCCCTTGCCCAGCCCGATGCTGACATAGTTGACCTCCCCCACATTGAGAATGCCCACATGTGCCACCGTCGTGAAGTCCACAACGCCCTCCACCTCCGCGCCCACCAGGAACACTGGCATGGGATAGAGGCAGTTCTTGCCGCCCAGATCTTTCTTGGTCATGCTCTCACCGTAGGCGGCAGGGCCGCCGTACATCACAGGAGGGGGCCGGTCATTGATAATCCATGGCCCTCCCCTCGTCCTTATCGATTCGCAGGCCGGCCTGGGCCCGTGTTTCCAGAGAAATTGAAACCTCGATGAATCTTTAAGAATCGAAAGTACATCTAAGTCGGGAGAGGGGTGCTCCTGAATAGGAAGGAACGCGTAGCCGCCATATCGGTC
>CAZCNG010000034.1:0-16136 GCA_964500045.1 uncultured Methanomassiliicoccaceae archaeon | reverse complement strand
TATCACTATTTTCGAGGCGTTTGAGAATCGAGGGGTTTTCCATGGCCCGTATCATTGCGTCGGCTGCCTTGTCGTCCTTGATCTCAAGGGTGGTGCCGAATGATGAGGTGGCCATGAGGTTCGCTCCTAGGTTCTCAATCCAGGACGGAGTATATAATGGATATTTGTGAGCATTGCGCGAAGTGTACCGGCGCTGACTAGGCACTCATTGTCTCCTGTCTAGAGTAGATTCGCGCGGAAGCGCAAGGGCGGCGGAAGGATCTCTGGACGCCTAACGCGATAAAGGAATCGCGGGAATCCGATCGGATCTCAAGGATGGGGCCGAGGCGACCCCACCTCTTGATGCACTAGGGCACTAGGCTTTGGGCCTGGTCCTCTTCCTGAGGAACAGGAACGCCACCAGGGCGATGAGCACGATGGCGCCCAATGCTCCCAGGATCATTGGCAGATCATTGCCGCTGGTGGCAGACCCCGTCTTGATCGAACCCTGCCATTCCACATGGCTCTGGTTGCTGTCGGTGACCACCAGGTTCACGGTATAGCTGCCCTCGCCCGCATAGCGATGGACCGGGTTGGCCGAGGTGCTGTTCTGCCCGTCCCCGAAGGTCCAGAAGTAGGTGTAGCCCGGGACGCCTCCGGAGACCGAGGTGGTGAAGGTCACGTTCATCGGGGCCGTGCCGCTGCTTGGACTCGCGGTGGTGACCACGCCGAGGGTCTGCTGGCCCCTCACATCGCACTGGAATTGATAGCTGGCGTTGCTGGGTGCGGCGTCCCCTACGGCTTGGGCCGTTACGACCTCGGTGCCAATGTGGACATCACGGTACACGCCTGAGATGTAGACGATGCAGGAGAAACTGCGGTTCTCTCCTGCTGGCACCGTGGTGACGGACGGGCACATCTCATGGCCGATGGAGGGCGCCCAGTCGAAGGAGAGGTTGATGCTGTAGACGTCTACCGCCACCGCGTTGTCGTTGTAGAGGATGGCCGTGACCGTGTTGTTCGCATTGTCCCAGAATCTGGTCGAGACAATGCCGATGGAAACGCCCGGGGTCCATTCGGCCGCCGCGCCCACTGGGTTGAGCGAGACCGCTAGCAGGCAGAACATGGTTCCAAGGACGATGGCGGAAGCAACCCCTTTCTTCATGTTCTTGCGAATATCTCCAGATTATTTAATGAATATCTTGGCGATCCAATGATGGGGAATCTCTCATCCATCGGGGAAGTAATTCTTCCTAGGGCGTAGCTAGGGAATTCCATAAAATGTCTTCAAAAAGGATTTCCCCATTAATCAAGAACTTCGTGGCAATGAGCTCAGGGGATTGAGGGAAAGAAGGAGGGAGGCGGGCGCTGCCGAGGGGACTACCGCATGGCCTTGAGCGACACACTGAACCAGATTCTCTACTCCATGGGGGAGCAAACCCAGCCTCTAGATTGCGGAGTGAAACTTTTGGTATTTAACATGCATACATACGCTTCTAGGAATCGAGAAACCTTGTCATGCTATGGCTTATCTCGGACCTCTTCCACCTTCTCTTCAGGAGCGCGGCGTCGGCGCATGCAGACCTTGCGCACGTCCTCCATGCGCTTCTTCCGTTCCGGGTCGTCCGCATCCAATTCCTCGGGCGTCTCGCACTCTTCCTCAGGCATGCTTCTTGCATGCGGCTTCCTGCAAGATGTAGATTGCCCCTTCTCCAGTCTCTCACGCCACCCTCAGGCCGGCCTTGGCAGTCTAGGTGCAATACTTCGAACTGAGTAGCCGCTTGACGCTGGCTCAGTTGCAGGAACTACCTCGGGGGGCTACATCTGCGGCGTACCGATAAATATCGTCGGCGATATCGTATCGGCAAGAGGTGCAAAAACATGGCGACATCATCCTTCGACCGCCCGTTCATTCTACAGGACGACGAGGCGGTGCTGAAGTTCCTGGAGGCCATGGAGCACCCCGCGCCGCCGTTCACCCCCGAAGAGATGAGGGCGTTCCATGAAAGCGTAGAGGGTGGACGGAGATTACTCAAAACGATGTCGTCTCGCTCAAAGAGTTGATGGAGGAGTTGGATGAAGCGGATGTCCAAGACTGGCTCTCCTCCTTCGAATGCGGCAGGAATCCGGATATTGAGGAATTCTTGCGGCGAAGGGCGATCCCTCATGAGAAGTCCTTTAAGAGCAGGACCTACCTCCTGGTGGATGTCGCTTCCATGTCTTCGGGCCGCCCCACCATCCTGGCCTTCTTCTCCCTGGCGATACACATCATGAATGTCCCCGATCCCATCTCCAATAGTCTGCACAAACGTTTGCACGGACTCTATTTCTCGAAGGATGTCAAATTGAGGGCACTGCCCTGCTATTTGATCGGGCAGTTGGGAAAAGATGACCGATATCCCGAACGGACGACCGGCGACGAGCTGCTGAAGAAGGCGTGCCAGACCGTGCTCGGTGCCCAGCACGCGGTCGGCGGTCGCTTCATCAAGATCGATTGCGAAGACATCCCCGCACTGGTCGACCTTTACCAACGCAACGGATTCCGCGCGGTTCAGAATGATGTTTCGTCCGGCCTGCTGGAAATGGTGCTGTTCTTCTGATCGTCGCTTCTAGATCGGGGCGTCGGAGCTGACCGATGGTTCGCGCCATCTCTCTCCGCTATTCCTACGAGGTCTCCATGCGGTCCCAGGTAAGCTAGATGCAGTACTTCTGATTGAGTATCCCTGGCGCACTGGCATATCCGCAGGAGCTAGCTCGCGGGGCTACATCTGCGGCGTACCGATAAATATCGTCGGCGATATCGTATCGGCAAGAGGTGCAAAAACATGGCGACATCATCCTTCGACCGCCCGTTCATTCTACAGGACGACGAGGCGGTGCTGAAGTTCCTGGAGGCCATGGAGCACCCCGCGCCGCCGTTCACCCCCGAGGAGATAAGAGAGTTCCAAGAAATGCTCGAAGGTGGACGTAGATCACTGGCAAAGATGTCATCCCGCTCCAAGGATTGATCAAGGCATTGGGCGAATCAGGCGTGCAAGAGTACCTGGCGACTTTCGAATGTCCCCGGAATCTCGATGTTCAGGAATTCTTGCGGCGAAGAGCGATCCCTCACGAGAAGGCATTGAAAAGCAGGACCTATCTGGTCACCGAGGCCGGCTCGATACCTGAGCAACCTACTATCCTAGCATACTTCTCCCTGGCGATCCACCTTATGGAAGTTCAGGGATCCGTGTCCAAGACGCTGCAGAAACGTTTGCACGGACTCTACTTTCCTAATAACACCAGGCCGCGGCCATTGCCCTGCTTCATCATCGGTCAGATCGGCAAGGATGCGAGGCATTCCGATCGCACCACTGGAAGTGAATTGCTTGACATGGCGCGGAGAGCACTGTTGATGGCCAATGATATCGTGGGCGGTCGCTTCATCAAGATCGATTGCGAAGACATCCCCGCGCTGGTCGACCTTTACCAACGCAACGGATTCCGCGCGGTTCAGAACGACGTGTCGACCGGCCTGCTGGAGATGGTGCTGTTCTTCTGATCGATAGCTACCTTGGATGCGGTTTCATGTGTGGTCCCGGCCTATGGCCTGCGAGAATGCCCTTTGCTATGATCGCCATCAGGTGTCTGGACGATGGTTATTGCGATAGGAGAGAGGCCGATCTTGAGGGACGGCAGTCACCCAGGTATGCTAACTGTTTCGCTTGGAAACAGGTTCTCTTAAGTGATGGCACAACTGCAGGAGCTAGCATACAGGGCTACATCTGCGGCGTACCGATAAATATCGCAGGTGATAACTTATCGGTAAGAGGTGCAAGACCATGGCGACATCATCCTTCGATAGGCCTTTCGTCCTTCAGGACGACGAGGCAGTGGAGAAGTTTATCGAGGCCATGCAGCACCCTATGCCGCCCATCAGCCCCGAGCGCAGAAAGAAGCTCCGTGAAATGCTCGAGCGTGGTGAGGAATTAGTCAAAAAGATGTCGTTCCACTGAGTTCCATCATCGAGGCGCATGGGGATGAGAACGCTCTCGTTCTTCTGCATTCCTTCTGCTGTTGCCGCAATCCCGAGGTAGAATCATTCCTAAGGGATCGGGCGTTGCCGCACGAGAAGAATCATCGGAGCCGGACCTATTTGCTCGTTGATGGAAGCGTAGCCAATGGTGACCTGCCCGTTATATTGGCCTTCTTCTCGCTCGCTATCCATACCATGGACATCGACCAAGTGTCTTCCAACACCATGAAAAAGAAGCTGCACGGAATGTACTATCCTTCTGCTGGACCCATCCGTCCTGTGCCCTGCTATTTGATCGGCCAGTTGGGAAAGGATGACCGGCATGTCGATGATGTGACTGGAGATGAGTTGATTTCCATCGCCATCGATCTCATCGGTAGCGCGCAGGCAACAGTGGGCGGACGCTTCATCAAGGTCGACTGCGAGGATGCGGCCGGTCTGGTCAACCTATACGAACGCAACTGCTTCCGCAACGTGCAGAATGAAGTGTCGTCAGGTCTGCTGGAAATGGTGTTGTTCTTCTGATGCAGGAAGCTGACTCGGTCTGGTTACGACCTCTGCCGCATCCGTAGAACAATGCGTGTAATGCCCTAGCTGAAATCACTCGCGGGGAATGATCGTGGTCGTGCAGAAAGAAGACAGCGTTGAGGATGACAACTTCTTGGCCATTTGCCGGGAAATTGACAGGCAATTGGATGAACAATCCTCCGCCTACATCGCCATCGATAACAAGCTCGCTTCCCTGCTTGGATTTCTCTTGCTCGTCCTCGCCGGCGTGGCTATCAGTTCCGACTTGATTCGCAGCGTCTCTCAAGTACCATGGGCCGCGCTGCTCTTCTTCATTGGCCTGGCATCCACCATCTCATCCCTGATCTGCGGTGCTTTCTTCTGGTATTCCAGTGTGTTCAGCATAGGTCCCTACCTTGGTGACATGATGGAGACCTACGCGGCAGGGACGAACGATGATCTCAGGGCGAGCGCCTATGATGCCCTTTTCAACTCGATCGGCTCGAACGCCAGTGCTCTGCTGAGAAAGACGAAGGGCATGGGCATTGCCCTGGTCACGGCCATGGTCGGAATAGTGCTTATAGTGCTGGGAGCCCTTACTGCAATTTGGTGACGGAAATGGACGAAACACAAGCGGTCAATGAGAGGCGTCGCCGTCGCTTGGACGCCTTCAAGAATCACAAATTGCGCATCCAGACGATAAGGAAGGGTGGCCGTCTGGAAGACATGATCGTGGAACGAGAGAAGTGAAGGGACGCCAACCAAACGCCGCCCTTCCCCGCGTCGTGATGCACATCCGTCACCGCGCCAGGCCCGGGATCGGTCAGAGCGCCGATCCCTTTCTCCTCATCACGGCGTCTTCTTCTGCAGCGGCAGCAGCTCCACCTCTCGTCCCGCTTCCATATCGATCTCCAGCACGCCGCCGTCGGCCACCATCCGCTTGGCGTCCTTTTCCAACGTCTTGAGAGGAATGGCCTTCCTCCTCTGCTCGGTGCCGGGGTTCAGCTTCTCCTCCTTCTCTAAAGCCGACACACGTTCGCTCACCTCCTCGGGCAATGATTCGCATTCGCGGATGACCTCGATGGCCTTGGAGGAGTACCAGGCGTCGATCTGCACGCGGCGCTTCAGCATGTGATTGAACTTCCCGAGCACGCGGCAGATATCCTCGCGGTCCTCGGGAGACATGCCTTCGGCGAAGTGGTACTCGTCTATCTTCCGCAGCGTCTTGAGGATAGGTTCCAACGAGTCGAGGGAGATGACGAAGACGCGGTGGTCGGTGAAACTGTACGTCGTCTCGTTCAACGACGGTAGGGTGTTGTTCGGGACGACGAGGAATATCTCCCGCATGACGCCGTCCGCGAGGTATTTCTTCGCCTTCTCCGCCTGGTCCTTCACGTAGGTGGGGAAGTTCTGCAGATCCTCTCCTTCCGGCGACTTGGCGTCGAAGATGACGAACTGCTCGCACACGGTGACGGTGTTGTCGGGCTTGCCGTTGAAAGGAACTTTCTCCCTGTCGACATAGTCCAGGTCGAGCACGCGGCAGACGGCCTTGAGGTGCGCCTCCACGTTCTGCTCATGGCGCGCCCACGTTTCCTTCATCGCGTGCAGGCGCTGCTCCGCCTCGCGCACGGCCGTCTCCTTCATCTCCCGCAGGGCCGAATCCTGCGTCTGCTTCAGCGCGTTAAGTTGCGCGACCCCTTCCTGATATTTGACGAGGCGGTCCTCGCGCACGGCGTCCTCCGCCGCCAGCAGCGCCTTGGAGGCGTTCAATTCCGATGACAGTGATTCCGCCTCCTGCTGCAAATGCGAGAGACGAAGGTGGAGCTCGGCCACCTCGCGCATCCTTTCGATCTTCTCCGCCTCCAACGACGCGGACATTTCGTACGCCTTCTTGGCGGCGTCCCCGGCCTGCGTGCGGGCGCGCTCTTCGTTCCCTTGCGCGGTGATCATGTCCGCGTTGAGCCGTCGGATCTCCAAATAGTCCGCCTCGGCCTTGGCCTTCGCCGCCGCTAGGGATTGCTCCGTTTGCCGCAGAGCGGCGGAAACGTTCTCCATCTGCAGCGAGATACGCTGCGCATCCGTGCGGGCCTGCAGTACGTCCTCGCCGCTGCGGCGGATGGTGTCCTCCTGCAGGCGGAGGCGCTGTTCGACGTCGGCGGCCCTGCGGTCGGCGGCGTCGGCCCGGGCGCGCAGTTCGCCGAACTCTTGGGCGGCGAGGCCACCGAGCGAGCGCACCTGTTTCCACGAGAGCATCCGTTGCACGATGCCGATGTCGTTGATGCGCTGCAGAAGAGACTCGACGTTGCCGACCATATGATCCCTGGGTGCAGCAGCGGGAACGAGGGTATTAGAATTGCCTGGGACCATCTCGCAAGTGTTATGGTGGTATCATTTCGTAACCATTCGGAGCTGGCTAGCATATCAGTGATATGAAATCAAACGATGGGGTTGGCCGTTCATATATATCAGTGATATATTGAAGTACCAACAAGCCGCTACGATGAGGTGTGGCGGACGATCCTCAGTTGGAGAATTTCATTCGTTCCTCGCTGGGGGTCTCGTCCAACGCGCAATGCATTCCGAGCCCTGTCTTCGGAGATCTCCGCCTCGATCTGCAGGTCAACGACCCGACCCGTGGGCGGCGATTCTTCGTGCAGGTGCGTTCCAAGGCGACCTTAGAGGACTTGTCTTTCCTCAACCTCGTGCGCGATGTGCACGGGATCGGCCACCCGGAAGAGGGCCGCGCCTTCCTGCTAGCGGTCAGAAGCATCAACCCAAAGTTGGAGGTTCTAGCCGCCTCGCTCGGCATCGGCGTCATCAAACTGCCCGCCGATATCGCCGGCATAGCGCCGGCGCAAACGGCCGCGGCGCCGGTCGTGCGCACCACTTCGGAGAAGGCGTGGAAGGTCATCTACGCGCTGCTCAGCAAAGGTCGCAGCTCGATCCGCTCTCTATCCATCTCGGAGAAGGTGTCCTATGGTTGGGCGCATGGCGTGGTGAGTACGCTCCTCGAGCAGGAGATCGCCAGAAAGGACGATGGCTATGTGGTCATCGAGGACGTGGAAAGGCTGCTCAACGGCGTCTATTGGGAGAGGCCGCTGCTCAGCTCGATCAAAAGAGAGCTCTTCGTGCGCGACCTTCCGGCAGTTCGCCTGGCGCCGGAGCTGACCGACCTTCTCTACCGGGCGGACGTCAACTTTGCGTTCACCGGATATCTGGCAGGAAGCATTCTGACGGGGGAGGAGATGCAGCGGAAGGAAGTCCAACTCTATCTGCCGAAGGAGAAGTGGCCGCTGGTGGAAGAGTTCTTGGGCGGAGGTGAAGGGGTGAACGGCATCCGGCTCCAGTTGATCGAACCGGACCGGGACGTGCGTTCCAGTTCGCTGTTGCGGCATGGGGTGCGGATTACCTCGTCAGGACAGACGTTGCTCGACCTGGCCGGAATGGGGCCGGCGGCAAGAGGATTGGCGCTGTCCGTGGCGACCAAGGCGACGACGGAATCAGCTGATCTATAGGCCAAGAATCGATTATTAGATATTTTTAGATACTTGGAAATAGGCCGAGCCAGGGATTCGTGGATCATGACGGAGGCAATTTCTTCCCGCTGCAACGTCACTTCCTGGTGCTATGACGTTGTCGATTCTCTAGGAGATAGATCGAAACAACACACGTTCTCTTGATGGCGAGGACTTTGGGAGTTTGGAGACTACCTAACTGTATGTGTTTTGGTAGTTTCAATACTACCAAACCTGGATTAGGGCAAAGAATCCCATGTCGAAGGATATGCACGGCACGCTGTCACTCCGCTGACGATCGGTTGGGTAGAATGACTCTAGCTCCGTCCTGGATCTAGGGGCATCAGATGGTCTTCAGAATATCATCGTTTCACCAGTGGGGACCTTGGTAAAGAGAGGTCTCTCGGCCGGGCAGATCCTCTTCGCCTCCATGAGGACTTCCTTGAAAGTGGGCCGATGCGCTACGATCTTAGCGTCGCAGATGGCGATCCACTCCCCCATATACGGACCCAGGTCGGCCTTGGCGTAGAACTGATGATTCCTGTTCCTTCCTACCGCTTTCATGATGGAGGTCGAACCCGTTGTCTGCCTTCTGCTAGTCTTCATGGCACGACCCAGTTGCGAGACGCCCTTCTTTCGAACAGGCCTGCGGGCATCAACGATCTTTACTCCATGGGTCGAAGCCGTTTCTGCAATGACCATATTCTCTGCAAGCATTTTGTCCGTGGTTGCGAAGGCGGTGCACTCAGGGTCCATGGAGGCGCATGCCATTAGTACGGCATCGGTCGGAGTAAGCATATGGTCCGACTTCATCATTTCCACCGCCAGTCGTAAAGCTTCACCCCCTCTCCCTATTCCATGCAATTCCATTTTGCCCGCGCGCAAGAGGCGGCTCAGCTCGGCCGCTGCTTCTGCACAGGTGGCCGAGTCCCTGACCTCGGCCATCTTCCCCAGTGTCTCTCCCACGGCCAGGATGGAAATGCGAAAACATGTGTCAGGCGAAGAATTCATCAGATGCCTCGATTCCGAGCGATGCTCGCTCTTATCGTTGGGATCGAGAGCACCGCGCAGGAGGCATGAATCGAGATGGGTTACTGCGCCCACACATTCACCTCGGCGAAGGCGTAGGCTTCTTCCGCCACATCAGCCAGGTCGGGGGCGAGGTTGACGACGGTCCATATTATCCTCTCTTTGGAGAGGTTGGGGACGTGCTTGTTGCTGTCTGCCACTCCCACCACCATTGACAATGCCAAGAGGAAATCATCACCCTTTTTGATAGCATGGCGAACCGCGGCTATTCTATCATCGTCGATGGTGGCGGCGACGGCCACCTCGTTCCAGTCGAGGGCTTCCAGTGCCTCTTCCAGGGCATCGGAGAACGGTCCGCAGATGTAGTGATCGAAATCATAATTGATGACCGGGGTGTAGCCAGCGTATTTCAAGACACGCACCGCCCAATGAATGCGATGCTTATTCTTGTCATGATAGCGCGGGAAGTTCGGTCTCTTGCGCAGACCCAGCGAAGCTAGTATCGAGGGGAGGAGTTCCGGAATCGGAATGCTGTCTTTGACCTCTTTCTCGAAGGTGGACATTGCCATGACCTGGGTGATACTTGCCTCGGAAAGATAATGCTGATGACTACATGCAGCGTTTCGAAACGATTTCCATCAATACCTCTCCCATTCCTAACGCAAGATGAGCACATGGTCACGTCGAGTCCTGCTGGAGCGGGTCCATCTGCCGCAAGATCATGTTCGCTTCGTTGCCCAGGCGCGAAGTATGTCCCTTCTGTCGAGGCGCCCTGGCGTCATAGATTCTCACACAATGCAAGGTAGCCTGTCTGTCGACAGTCGAGCTCTCGACAAGACCCTCGTCCGCGGTGGCGAAGACATTGCATTCATCATCAGCGAACGCACAGGCGACGAGCAGCGCGTCGGTAGGTGTCAGCAATGGATCTGCCTTCATCATCTGCGTGGCCAGTTCGGTAGCTTCGATCCCCTTTCCGATGCCATGCAGTTCGAGCCGTCTCCTGCGGAAGAGACGGCTCAGCTCTGCCGTCGCTTCTGAACTAGCTGAAGCACTCCTGGTCTCCGCCATCTTACCGACCACTTCTCCCACGGCGAGGATCGATACTCTGAATTGCCAGGATGGATTAGAATTGAAAAGTCTTCTGGCACGGGAACGGTTCTCTTCGCTGTCGTCGGGATCGACCATTCCCCGCAGGAGGCTGGAATCGAGGTGGGTTACCGCGGCCATATCCTCGCCTCAGCAAAACCATAGGCTTCTTCTGCCCTATCGGACAACTCTGGTCGGATCCGCCCAACAAATCCTATGGTCTCTTCCCTGGAGATGCCTCGGTTACGATCGACCACACCAACGGTTATCGCGAGGGCGAGCAAGAAGTCATCTCCCTTTTCGATCGCTTCGCGCACTGCGGCAATTCTATCATCATGGACCACCGTGGCCGCAGCCACATTTTTCCAGTCCATCGCCCTCAGCGCCTCGCTCAGGAAGGAGGAGAAGGGTCCATCGTAGTAGCGATCGAAGTCAAAGCCGACCGCCGGCCCATAGCCGGTATATTTCAGCGCTCTGACGGCCCGATGGATGCGATAGATGCATTCGTCGTCCAGATCCTTGAAGTTAGGCTTCTTCACCAGGCCGAGAGAGGCCAGTATCGATGGCAAGGCCTCTGAGGTAGAGGTCTTCTTGCCGACCGCCTTCTTTCGTGTGGACATTGCCATGACCTAGGTGATAATTGCCTCGGAAAGATAATACCAAGGACTGCATGTAGCTTTTTGAATCCGTTCGCAGCTGTATTCTATCTGGGAATGCATAGTGAACCGCTTGCCGATGCCCACCTAATGGGTGCGAGATTCGAAATCTACCCTTCATGCTTGCAGGATCCTTCCATTTATCGGTCTCATCCTCTCGCTCATCAAGAATCCACATGAGCAGGAATGTCCCTCGCTTGAAGAATCTCAATGTCGTTACACGCTACAAGTAGTCCAAGGTGCTTTTAACAGGTCAGGGTCATAGCGTCTGGCGAAGAACATGGCAACCTCCTCTTTTAGCAAAGGGATAAAAATCGAGACCGATGAGGCGGCGGATGCACTGTTGCAGGCGTATGAGACCAGCAAGAAGGCCAAACCCATACCTCACATGGATATCGAGGCTAGCATGCAGAAGGGGGCTGAGATGTGGAAGCGCAGGTCCTCTCCCTAGGATCGATGTTGGAGAATGTCTCTGAGGATGCCTCGGTGGTTGCGGGCATCTCCGCTTTCCGATGCCGCTATGATTCTGATATATCGTATTCTAGGAGTTTGTCGCCAGCCGTCCTCGCGTCCACGGTTCATTCCTTCCAGCCATTTCAAGAAGGTCATCCTTGCGTTCCTTCGGCTGCTTCAACAGGGGTGCTGCTATGAATTCAGAGGAGTCGCATTTCGTGGTCCGCGAAGGTACTCCAGAGGAGCGCAAGCGCCGCCTCCGGGAGGAAGGCAACATGAGGGTCGTGCCCCTGGGGTCCGACTTGAGCCATGACGAATCGCTAAAGCGGATCATCAAGAAGAACGAGGCGCTCCTGAGGGAATTGGCCAACCGCTAGGTCGACCCGTGCTCGTCATTGGTGATTTCCCTTCTTTTAAAGCGACCTCATCTTGCCTACCGGTGGTAACCGTTCAGCTCGCCCTACTGGTTAATCTTCCGCTAGCGGTCCTAGAGGAGACTTGAGCTCCTAGCTCGGCAGCAATCCTATCTTCTACCGTCCGGGCCTGCGGAGGCGACCCTGCCTTCGCTCTCCCCATCCTCTAGGGAACGGACTATCATTTCCGCCAGCCTCTGCGCCGCGGCCTGCGGCATGAAGATCTTGATGCCATCGGTCATTGCTCCGCGGCCTTCGACCCTGTCGGTTCGCCCTTGATCCTCCTCGGTGCCGCCATCTGCCCTGGTGCGGGATTGAACCATCCCTTCCTGCGGAGAATTGGTTAGTATCTCTGCCGCGGGCGGGGCTTTCTGCACCACCTCAAGTCCCAGGCTGTTCCGCACATAATCAATGATGGCGATGTTCATGCATTCATCTCCCGTTCGGTCATCACCGACTGCCAAGGCGAGGAATGTGAGGGCGGTCAATCGCCTCGAGTTGTCCGTGGTGACGAACAAGGGCCGATGGCTGCCTTTGGAGACATCTTCTATGATTCCGATGCCTTCGAGTTCCTTCAAGGCCTCGCTCACCCGGCTGGGCGCCCTCCCCACCAGAAATGCCATTCTCTTAGGAGTGTACTCGGTGAACGGATCAGCGACGATCTGCGCAAGTATCTCGCCCTTGATGGTGGAGGGGATCAGCCCTCCAAAGGGCAGCTCGTCGATCTCCATCTCCTCCGTGAGATTGCCATTGTCGCTAATCCTACCACGTCCTATGCATAACATAAATGTGCTATTACATAACGAATTTGTATCGTTACCCTCCAGCCTTCATCGATTTAATAGAAAAGAACGCGATGGCTGCGACATCGACCGCCGCCGGCGGTGTGGAAGGATTCCGATTTGTAAGGTGATGAAACCGATGGCCTACGGCAAAAAAGAAAGGCAGGAGCTGGACCGGGCGCGGCGGCAGTTGGACGACGCAACGGACGAAGTCAGGGCCAGTGCCCTTGGCACGATCCTTGAGTTGGCGGAAAAGGACGTCCAGGACCGCGCCTGCCTGCCCAAGGTCATTGCTCTATTGGACGATGCGGCGGAGGAGGTGCGGGTCGGGGCTGTGGAAGTGATCTACTTCTTCGCGCAGAAGGGTATCTACGACGCTGCTTCCCTGCCTCGTCTCATCGCGCTGCTGGACGAGACGGACAAGATGGTGAAGGCCGCGGTGTGCCCGCTGGGCGTGCTGGCGGAGAACGGCATCTACGACAAGAAATGCTTGCCGCAGGTCATCGCTCTGCTCGAAGACGAGGAGGCTACGGTGCGCTGGGGGGCGGCGCGGACCTTGGCAGCGCTCGCGGAGAAGGGTGTTTTCACGGCCGGTAGCGCGTCCGAGCTGGCGGCGTTGTTGGACGACGAGGACGCCGGGGTCAGGGCGGAGGCGGCCTGGGCGCTGTGCGCTTTGGCGGAGAAAGGTCAGTGCGATGCCACCTGCCTGCCGGCGCTGCTCAACGCCCTCGAAGACGAGGATGTGCAGGTGAACTGGGCCACGGCCTATGCGATACACGTACTGGCGCAGAAGGGCATCTGCGATCCCGCAGCCCTGCCTGGGTTGATCGTATTGCTCGAAAGTGAAGAGGCGGGGGTCCGGGAGAATGCGGTTGAGGCGATAGCCAGCCTCGCCCTGCGGGGTATCTGCGATCCCTCTTGCGTTCCTAAGCTGCAGGACCTGCTGAAAGACAATGAGGAAGAAGTGAGGGGCGCGGCGCGGTCTGCTTTGACGGCGCTGGCGAAGAATGGGATATGCTGATCTCAGGCGCACTCGCGCGGCTGAGGCAATCCTCCGCTTTATCTTGGTAGGGGGCGATGCTTCTGCTGACCACCCAGACAGTTGGGATTTTACAAATAGTGCCTTCATCAGTGTTGACTTGTGGGTGCTGAAATGACGAAAGAAGTGCCGGCCAAGAAGTCAGCCAGAACCTTGATGGAGACCTGGGAGAATCCCGGCATGGGGGTCGCGATCATTAAGAAGGGGGATAAGGGCGGCGAGCGGGAGCGGCAGAAATACGAAGAGATAAAGAAGCGCTGGAAGGCCTCGCGCGGACCCGGCCGTATCCGCTCTTGGATCCGTGCCACCATCCTCCGATGGTGATCGTTTTTGATACGGTTCTCTCGACGTAGTGTGGGTAGGATCTCCAATGGGATGCCTGGACAAGGATTGAGATGGCGTTAGATGTGAGAGAACCTGTTTGTTGTGGATTCACGCCTTTCTCTCATCTCTTGAGCTGCAATGTGTTTCCGCAGAGTTTTCGGCGAGTTGCCGCAATTCCTCTTCTATCTCCTTTTTTCGAGCCAGATATGAATTCCTGTTGATGATGCTGGTGGGGGGAAGTCTGGAGAGTAACCGTTCCACTTCCGCCAGATTCGCTTTCAAGAAACGCCGCCGGTCATCCACCTATGGATCAAGATATGGGCGATATTTATTATTAATCACTACATGTAATAAAAAGCTGATGTTGCCCAGACGATGCGATGTCGCATCCCCAACGGCGCTGGCCTGGGAACATCAGTGTGTACCAGCCATTTAAGGACCAATACGATATTTAATCGTTCTTGGGTCGGGGCTCCGTCTGCTGCGGATGATCATTGCCCTTCATCGAGCAGTAAATAGTTAAGAATATGAATATCGGGATATTAGTGCAAAGCGTTTTTACTGATGTGCGAAGGAACAAGATGCCCGATGGGGAATCCTGCTCAAGATGACACTAAAGAGTTGGATGCATAAATATGGTTCTCTTCTTTCGAGTGGAGAATCGGCATCGCCCGATTGCATGGAACAACCGCCCGCGGGAGGAATCTATGGGTGTTGAATGCTGCAATCGGAGGGGTGCGTATCATTTCCACTATATATTCTATCATTCCACTATAAACAAGTATTAAGTATCCATGTCAGATATGATTGCGTGAGGAGGAGGATAGCGTTCCGCTGTCAGGCCTTCTCACCTCGTTTCTCTACCAGTATTTCCAACCTACGGTTCTTCCACCACGGTCTTTCTGCAAGCGAGGATAGATCCATTTGACAAAAGCGTCCTTTTTCTCTTGATTGAATTGCATACGACCCTCCCCATGGTCACAGGCGCAATGGTGAAGGGCACAGTGGGCGATGAGATCCGCAAATTGGATGCCGCTCCAATCATGGGACAGTCCTCCCAAAATAGCGGGGGCCAGTCTTTCACTGATTGGATTTCCATTGATCCCATTCTTGAAGACCGAGGTGCTTTTACTGAAATCGATCAGTTCTCTTAGGTCGGAGATGTCCCACACTATTAGATACGAACCTGAGCCGCCATGATTGGCATCCAAATACCCATTGATTCGCTCCATTAGGAGATATCTAACAATATCCTTGACGAGGGGCTTGCTTGAGTTGAACCCCGGAGGCATATTCGTGCCGGCTCTGCTGCCAACTCCCCATGCCGTAGCCCCAACGCTATCCCACAGGGTAGCCATTTCGCCCATGAGCGCGTCTATCGTTGTTCCTGGAACCAACTGTTTAGGAAGGCCCGACCCTTTGATCTCAGTATTGCCTCTCCTATAATAAGTGGCGAGTATTCTCTTGACGCCTTTTTCGAGATCTGACATGCGGTCAAAAGGAACTGCGAAGGCCATAGAAACCCAGAATGCGTTGATCTCTACCGCATGACAACCTGCGCCGGATTCATCTATGAAAATCGCATGGGTATAGGTCATCAGGGAAGTAGTGGCTAGACCACCAGATAAATCCTTCCCCCCTAGATATTGATCATCTCTCACTTCGCGTGGGTAGGTGGCATCATCGACTCTCTAAGACGACTGCCTAATTGCAGAATACGCCACTCTTTGTTCCTTGATCCAAGCTATTCCGCTGCGAACTTGAATCAAGAATGAACGTGTCTAGAAATATAAATAATATCCATTGTATAATATTACAGCGAAACGATGCGCAGGTTCGACAACTCGGGGAGCCGCTCCTTCTCTCGGGGGATCTTGACCAGATTGAGCATGTTCAATATGCTGGTGGGGACATTGGTCTCGCAGATGTTCTTCTTCGTGCGCTGTTTCTGCACCCAGTACTCATGTGCAAAAGACCGGGTGATGAACTTCACGCCACTGAAATCCACCTCAATTTCGGCACCTACCATCTTCTCAAACTCCTTGAAAAGATCGATAGCCGCATCACGAATAGCTAGATCTGGAGATAGTATCGACGAGATATCTACGGTGATTGCGCGTTCAGACATCGTGATCTCCGGCCGTGATACTGATCATTGCGCTTATTAATGGCTCAGTTCCCGGTCGATAATATCTTCAATATTATATCTCTCTATTCGGAAATAATTACCATTTCCAGAGACGATACGACGGGTCTCGCCTAGGCGAGAAATGGGGAGCGCCTTGCCCATTATCGATTCCACCACCCTATCGATTTCCGCGGTGCTCTTAAACTGGGA
>CAZCNG010000033.1:0-16295 GCA_964500045.1 uncultured Methanomassiliicoccaceae archaeon | reverse complement strand
CAATCTGGTGGAGAGGATCAGCCCCATCGACATGGGTTCCTCGCTCAAGGGCCTGTTGATGCGCGCCGTGCACCTCCGCTGAAGCGATTGATTTATCTCCCCCGCGCAGGGTTGGAGATAGTGGTTTTACATGAGCGACGACGAGAAAGCTAAGGTCATCGCGGAGTTGAGGCGCATACCTGGTGTCGGCGAGAATGCTGCGGAAGGCCTATACAAATTGGGAATACGCTCCGCCGCCGATCTCAAGGGCAAGGACGCGGCGGCGATGTATGACGAGCTGAGGAACATGAAAGGATCCTATGCGGAGCCGTGCATGCTCAACTCCTTCAAGATCGCCGTCAAGGCGTCCGAGAAGAAGTAGGCTCAATCCAGCAGGTAGCTCTTCATGCCATCGGCATCGATGACCGCTAGCTCGCGATTGCGTAGCAGCGGCCATGCGCCCCCATCCAATGGCTCGGAGCACACAACCGCCGGACCATCTCCATCGTTGATGGTGCGCATATGAAGCGAGTACTTGGGCTCGTTGATGAACGCGTAGCGCAGCGCGTAGAAACGTTCCGGGCGCGCCAGCACGAAGTTCAAGCAGGTGGTCCCGGGGCGACGGTCCTTGTGGATCTCTGCGACCGCCTTGCGTATGCCGCGCACCTCATCCCGCTCCAGATCCATGTTCTGCAGAATGTAGTGAAAGAGGACCTCGGAATCGCTGTTCCCCTGTAGGGAGAGGCGGTGCTCCCGCGGCAAGCGATCCCGGACATCCCGATATCCGGCCCAGGTACCGTTGTGGCCGAAGCTCCAACCATCGTAGGCGAAGGGGTGGGTGTTCTCCCAGGTCTGCGCCCCCACCGACATCTTGCGCAGATGCCCGATCACCACTCCCGGCCCGGTCTTGGCCACCTCGACCGCCATGGTCTTGCTGAGGCGGGCGTCCACCGGTTCCTTGTGCAAGAACGGCCGGCCTTCCTCGAAGCGTGCCATGCCCCATCCGGCGTGGTTGCCTTCCGCGAGGCCATTGAAGAAGGCCAGGAGCGAGTCACGTACCGCTTCCTCCTGCCCCGGAGCGGCGAGGGCGGCGAACAGTCTGCACATGTGGCCAAGGCATGCATCCGCGCGTAGAAAAAGGTGCTTCGTGAACCTTTATCATCCCAGTAGTTCTTGCCACCAGGGGTTCCAGTGGGTCGCCATCATTTCATAGCCAAGATGCCCAACGAGCCGGGCGCCCTGCATCGCGCCGCTGAGATAATCAAGCGCCGCGGGGGCAACATAGACCGCATGCAGTACGACCGCAGGATCGACCCCAACGTCGTCTTCTTCGAGGTACGCTGCGACGACACCGATTTCTACCTGATCAAGGAGGAACTGCGCGACATCGGCTACCTACAGACCTCATTGGCCGCACCGCCTTTTCTCAAATTCCACGTGTACCTGCCCAACCGCGCTGGAGCGCTGTTCGAACTGCTGAAGTTCACGACCACGTCCAAAGCGAACATCGCCTTCATGGATTTCGATGACAAGGGGCAATTCCCGGAGCGCCTGACCGTCTCCCTCACCGCCGAGGACGAGGGCAGGATCCAGTGGCTCCTGGATGAGCTGAAGTCCCGCTACCGCCTGGAGATCGTCGAACAGGACCTGAGCGGCCGTAGGCTGGACGACACCCTATTCTATCTCCGCTTCGCGCAGGAGCTGCGCGCCTACATCGGGCCGAAGGAGGAGGAATTCCTCATGCGGCTGCTGGGGGAAGTGAATCACACGGTCCAGGAACTGGAGAAGTTGGGGATGGACCCCCATAAGGTCTTCGATTCCTGGCTGGAGACAGCACGCACCTTGCATGCTAGCACCGGCAACGGATTCTCCTCCGCCGTGCAGCGTTTCGTGCTAGCAGAGGCGGAATTGCACTGCTTCCAGATGCCCTGCGGCGGCAGCGTCTATGTGCTTCGCTCCGGCGAGGATATTCTGATGGTGGACAGCGCCTACGGCATCTATCACGACGACATCGTAGCGATGCTGGAATGGCACGGTTTAGGGGATGCGGGCCACAGGGGCCGCATCCTGGTCACCCATGCCGATGTGGACCACTCCGGCGGGGCGGGAGGTTTCGATGTGCCCGCCCTGCTGCACGCGGAGACGTTGGAGATCCTACGCACCAACAATCGCGCGCTCGGATCGAAGATGGAAGGTTCCGTCCTCGAAGCGGTCTATACCCAAATGATCGACCTGTTCAGCAAGGCGCTGCCGCTGAAGGAAGTGGACGCGCTCAGCACCGGAACGGGTATGGAAAGGCAAGGCCTGCACGTGCTGCGCGAGTTCGAGGTGGGTGCGGTCCAGATGATCGTACTGGAAGGTTTGGGCGGCCATCTGAGAGGTCAGATCTTCGCTTTCTCACCTTCCCATCACCTGCTCTTCACAGGGGACAGCTTGATCAACTTCACTTCGCTGACCCCGGAAAGGGAGCGGTATGCCAGTCTGGCCAAGGACCTGATGACGACCGTGAATGTGGACAGCGAGAAGGCCGCTGCGGAAAGAGCGGCCCTGCTGGCCATCGCCCGTGAGCTGGATGCCGAGGCGCAGCAGGGAGGCGATCGATGCCTGGTGTGCTGCGGCCATGGGGCGGTCTCGACCCTTCAAGGCAGCAAGCTGGCACTGCAGGGTGAGGTGCTCAAGTACAACCACGGCCTGCCGCACCGGACCTGATCCCATAGAGCTCCGTTGCCGGCGAGGAGCGGTTCACTTCTGGCCGGAGGGAATGCTCGGCGTACCGGTCCACCTTCGTCGTGGATGCTGCGATGGAGGAGCGGACAGAGGTGCCGCCCCTCCGCGATGACATCGAGACGCCCCCTTGCAGGGGCGGAAAAAGAGATCAGCCGCGCAGCGTGCCGGCAAAGACCTGCCATGCCAAGAGGGACTTGGCCACTAGGCTGAGGACGATGTAGACGTACTCACCATAGAGGTAATCCTTCCACTTCCCGACCTTCTTGTACTGCAGCAACATGTTCACGGCGAATATGTTGAAGAAGACCGCGATGGAGATCATGATGGCATAGACGAAGTTGGGTATGGCTGCGTAGGAAACGGCGCCAAAGAAGAACATGAACAGCACTACCCAGGGCATAAGACCAGCAAAGCAGCCGAAGATGAAGGCGGTCCAGTCGGTCTTCTTCGTGGTCTGGTTATGCAGCTCCATCATGTAGCCGAACAGATTCATGCAGGCATTGACCGAGAAGAGCAGGATTATGGTCCCGATATCCCAAACACCACACAGCCAGGCGACGACCACCAACATGAAGGAGGAGCTCACCGCATATTCGATCCAGCGCGCCTTGTTGATGTTCAACTTGAGATTCCTCACATACCAAGGGTAGCCCCAGGGCGAGGCGATGACGAAGTGCGCGACGGCGGACATCAAAAGGAACATTGCCACCATCGGGCCCAAGGGAACCGTGCCCAGCACCTGTATCTCCGGTACCGGCGCCATGCCGGGACCTGGGAAGTGCAGGAAGGTGGTAATAATGGTCATCTTGACCGCCCAGTTGGCGATGGCCAACATCAGCACGGCCTGGAATAGGTGCAGGCATCCCATTAAAGCATTGAACTTGCGGAGTTTCTTGAACTTCGCCTCTTGCGTAGCATCAATGAATTTCTCACTCAGTAGGAAACACCGAGCGATATGTCGAAGCTCGACATATATGAATCTAACCATCGATTAGAAAAGGGGAAAAAGGTTTGCCGTGGTTCCACTTACGCTTTGCCGAACCAGGCCTTGACACCCTTCCGGGTCAGGTAGAACAGGATTACCAGTTCGATGACCACGCTGATGGCGGCGCTCGTGACCATGTCGGTGGTCCATCCGTAGGACCAGGCCTGGAAGACAGCTAGGATGATACCGATGACTGCGAATACCATGCCCAGGGTCCAGGTCCATCCCCAGCCCTTGAAGCACCCGAAGGCGATCAAAAGGCTTATGAGACCGACGATTATGAAGACGCCCGCCATTAGGAGAAGCAAAGTCTCGGTAATGCCCTGCAACGGCGTACCATTGAAGAACGTAACATTCAGCACGGCCAGCCCTGCGCCGACCACGAGCATCAACAAGCCGCTCAGGAAATAGAGTATTCCAACCAGAGTGACTCCTATCGGCCTTCTCTTGCCTTCTGCCATAAGGGGTAACCCACGGGCTTGATATTTAATACATGCCTATTGGAATTATAGGCCAGATATACTTCACAAACATGCAGTTTCAGATTCCACTGCACGCATGAGAAACGCTTGCAGGAAGTAGCGAAAAGAGGAAAAAGGAAGGTGTTTGAACCAAAAGGATCTAGGCCTTTCCAAAGGTCTTCTTGACATCCGGTTGCGTCAGATAATAGATGACGATGATCGGGACGATCAGACCGAATATCAAGGTGATTAGCCCGTAGGTGTTGAAGCCATAGGACCAGGCATCCACGAACGCTCCCGCGATGTTGACGATCGAGAACAGGAACGCGAGCGTCCAGGCCCAGGCCTTTCCCTGGAACAGCCCGGCGGATACGGCCATGTCGATGAAACCGATGATGAGGTAACCTATGCCCAAGGCAGCCACCAAGCCGGAGGTGACCCCGGACGGCTCAGTGCCGGAGAAGGCGATGGCCATGGCGGAGAGCATGAGCATAAAACCCATGATGATCCGCCACAGCCCCAGCAGCAGGTACAGGAATCCGATGAGCACGACCCCAAAGGGCTTGGCTCCCTCTTGCGCATTCACAGCAATTTTAGTAGCGTGATGGTCTGGCATACGAAAAACAAGATAATATCGGTATATATTAGCATCGCCCCGAGCGCAGACAAAGCTTAAGGGAGCGGCGCTGCGATAGGGGCAGGATGACCAAGGACGAGCTGACGGATATCCTCGAAAAGCGTAAGTTCATCTTCTATGGGGGCAAGGGAGGGGTGGGCAAGACCACCATGGCGGCGACGGCCGCCACCTGGCTTTCGGATCACGGCTACTCTACCCTCATCGTCGCCACCGATCCCACCGTTAGTTTGAGCGCCATCTACCAGCAACATGTCGGTGAGACGGAGATCACTAAGATCGGCACGGAGCGCAACCTGTGCGGCCTCAACATCAACCCCAAGAAGGCCATGGGCGTCTTCCAGACCAGACTGGAAGGTACCTTGGCAGGATTCTCCTCCCTCTTCGGCAGCGAGCTATTGAGCACGCCCTGCACCGAAGAGATCGCCGCCTTCGATCAATTCGTTTCCTTCTTCGAGGACACCGAACACGACAAGGTCATCTTCGATACCGCTCCGACGGGCCACACCTTGAGGGAGCTATCCATGCCCTTCGACTGGTCCGGCTATATGGCGAACCAGATGAAGAACCGCCGTGAGCTCTCCGAGGCCTTGGGCTTCGTCTACGACGAGAGCCTGATGGCGGACCTGGACCGGGAAAAGCAGCGCTACGACAAGTCGGTCAAGGGGCTTTCGGATTCACGCGTCTCGGCGTTCAATCTGGTGCTGCTGCCGGAGAGGCTGCCGATCGAGGAGACCGCCCGCGCCATCGAAGACCTGGGCAAGTTCGGCATAAATGTCCCCGGATGCATCGTCAACGAGGTCATCCCCAAGGATGTGCTCGAGGGCAACTGGTTCCTGCAGAAGAGGCGCTCTTTGCAGGAGAAGTATCTGCAGGAGATATACCAGCGCTTCAAGGGTCAGGACCGCATCATCAGGGAAGTGCAGCTCTACGATACTGACATCCACGGCCTGGAGAACCTGCGCCGCGTGGGGAGGGACCTCTATGGTGCGTAAACTCTCCGTCGTCGTTCTTTCCTTTTCCTGCTGCAACCCACAGTTCGCCGTCTACGACAAGCAGTACGTGGACAAGATCAAGGAGGTGCTGGCCCGCACTGGCATCGAGGCGGACCTGAATCTCGTTACCGTCACGGAAGCCATGAGCAGCATGACCTACCTCTACATGGCCGATATCCAGCCCCTGTTCAAGAAGTACGGCTCGGCCGTCACTCCGGCGCTGTTCGTAGATCAGAAGCTAGTTCTGTTCGGCGGGGTGCCCGCCGATACCAAGCTGGAAGAGGTACTGCGGAAAGCCCAGACAGAAGCGATCCAGTGATCGCGGCGTTCAGCCGCGATCGGGAACTACTTCATTCTCGAAGCATGATTTGACGTTGGGCCGATCAAGGTGGAAAAGGATGGCCCAGGGTAAGAGCATAGAAAGAAACTGCAACCCAGCTCGGATTCTCGAACCCATAGACGAACGGGTTGTTGAAAGCGCTGAAGATGGTGCTGATGGCGAAGACCGCGCCGATCGCCCAGGGCCGGGCCCCCCAGACGCCGGTTAGCGGACCATTCCGATGAACAGTGTGATCGTAGTTAACGAGCCAAAGACCAACACCAGATGTCGATCACCCACTGTGGCAGCGCCGGATTGATCGGACGCCTGCCAAATTCACTGGTGGAGAGACCGGCCAGAAGGAATAGACCCAGGGCGCCCAGCACAATGATGACCCCGAGCGGGCGTTCGCGAGCCGTACGATATGAAACCGCAAGGGAATATCAATGGTTCATGGCGGTGGAATCAAGTCGTGGCAGGTTGATTACCCTCCATGGCGGACGCACCAGCCCGGAGAGCGATTTCCCTGGACCGCGTCCTGCACCGCTACCTCACCACCGCGGAGACGCTTACGGAGGTCGTTTTCGGCCTGCTGATGGCGATGACCATCACCAACACCATCTGGTACCTGCTGGATGTGGGTAGGCAGCAGCTGGCCATGAGCGTGCTCGTAGCGACCTTGGGCTGCAATATCGCCTGGGGTCTGGCCGATGGCACTTTGATGGTGCTGCGCGACTACTATGATCGGGCCCGCTTCGCGCGCATGCTGGAGAGGGGAAAGGACGGCGTCGACGAGGATGATCTGCACAGCGAGATCGGTGACAGCATCATCGGGGTCCTCGACGAGAAAGGGCAGGCGCAGGTGGAGAAGGCCCTGCTGAGCTATGCTGCCAAGGAAGGTGACCTCGATTACCGCATTCGCCTGCGCGACGGCCTGGACGTGATCATGTGCGTCGTTCTGAATGTCCTGACGGTCTTTCCCATCGTCCTACCCTTCGCACTACTACCATCTCCGGAAGACGCGGTCCTGACCTCGAACGCCATCGGCATCGCCATGCTCTTCCTCATCGGCTTCGCCTGGGCCAAGGAGAGCTTCCGGAACCGGCTTTTGGCCGGAGGGCTCATGGCTTTGATCGGGTTCGCGCTCCTGACCGTGCTCGTCGTTTTAGGTGGCTGAAAGCACGAACTTGAAGCGGTCCGAGGCGAATGAGAGCGGCCATGGCAACGGACGAGGCGTCCCGCATGAGGGCATGCGAGATAGCCGAAGCAAAGGCCTCGTCCTTTGTGCATATCGTCGTCTAGGTCGCTGTGAACCCGTTCCTGTGTATCAGCTGGTTCACCGATAGGCGGGGTTTCCCATGCCCTCGAACGTGTTGTTTGCGTGGGACGTGCGTCTGGCATACCCGGTGACCAGCGTCTTCTGGGGCCGGCACATGGTGGACGATATGGTCGAAAAGGAATACCGCAAGCTGAAAGGTCATCCCTAGACCAATGCCGCGCTCAGTTCTTCCACCACTTTCTGGATCATCTCGGCGGCGCTGCCGGCCATGATCAACCGGGCATCGGCCACCTGGGGGCGTGCGTCCTGGTCGACCGAATATTTGACCCGCCCCATGACCTTGCGCGCCGCCTCCTGGGCACCGGTCGGCGTCAGAGTGACGCAGCCCACCACTACCAGTGCTTCCTTGATCTCATAGTAGCGTCCAGAGCCACCGGCCGTGTCGGCCATCAGTGCGCTGAACAGTGCCCCGAGGATCGAGGTCCAGCGCTCATCCTCCATCGTCAGGATGACCATGGCCACCACCTTGCTACTTTCCCGGTGCAGTACCAGCAGGTCCGCTCCACCTATCTTGGTGCCGACCCCTATCATGAGGCCAGGGCGCGGGTGCCCCTGTGAAGAAGCGTCGTAGATGAGCTCGAAATGGGCCGGATCCAGCCCCGCAAGGGTGAGGCGCTGCATGATGCCGGCCACCGCGGCCTCACGCTTGTATGGAAGATCGGGTTTCATAGCAATCACGATGAATAGAATAGGTGAAGATAACGATTACGGGGATTCGAAGCAGCGGTGAGCATCGGCCAATTGAGTTCCAAAGGCACCGGTTCAATTCGGCTATGACACGAGCAGGAGGATCTTGCCCATGGCCGTCAAATCCTATTGTCCATCCTCGCTCATATCCAGTATACGCCCATCAAAACCACGCCGATGAGGAAGCCAAGGGATGCACCGGTAGCCGCAAGAACCATGCGCCAAGCATAGTCCTCCTCACTGTGAGTTAGGCGGGGACCTAGGTTCCGGACCGCCTTCCTGCGGGCCAAAGCATAGGCATAACCACCCTTGGCGTCCAGCAGAGCGCGCACATTACCCTCGCTTTGGCGAAGGCTCTCTTCCACGCGGCGCTTTTGCACCGCCTGTTGCGTCTTGTGCACCAGCTCAGTGAAGAGGGATTTTGCTCCGACCCCCTTCTGCAGGTAGAAATCTGCGCCGCTGTTAAGAGCCTCGATGACCACTTCTTCGCGACCGCGGCCCGTGAAGAGGATGAAGGGCATATCGGGGGTCTCCGACTTCACTACCTTGAGGAGTTCGATACCGTCCATCTGCGACATCTGGTAATCGGAGATGACCGCGTCGAACTTCGATTCGTGCAACATGTTGAGCGCCTCTTCGCCGGACTGTACGGTCTCGACGGTGAAGCTTCCCAACTTCTGCATCCATATCTTGGAGACGTTGAGGACATCTGCCTCATCGTCTATCATCAATACTCTGATTCCCTCATCCAACTCCGATCCCCTATTATGACACGAGGGGGGGATGATATAAAGCATTCTCATGGACGGTTTCCATGGAACGAACGTTCTGCTAGGCAACGCCTCGAAGTGACGATCGCGTCCTTGTGCTTGGACGAGGATGGCTGGCTCGCCGGGCACCAATGCTGAGCCAGCAAGCGGGATTTCAAAGTCGATAATCAAGTAACTCTCGATCCAGGCAACTCTTGAAACACCTTCATTTTCTTTCCCCCTAGAGGCAAGAATATCGTCTTCCTATCGAAGCCGTGGAA
Source organism: uncultured Methanomassiliicoccaceae archaeon (assembly GCA_964500045.1). Lineage (GTDB taxonomy): Archaea > Thermoplasmatota > Thermoplasmata > Methanomassiliicoccales > UBA472 > CAZCNG01. The sequence continues at coordinate 7,139 of CAZCNG010000033.1, read as the reverse complement.
GACATCTCCATTCATATCGAGAAAAAGAACCCGTTTCGCTGTTTCTCCCGTTTCCATTGCATGCTGGACAGCGAAACAGGAAAGATATTAGCCCGGATCATATCCGTTTCTGAACCAACTAGAATTGATATCAAGAATCAATTCCCAATGTCGGTGTCTTCCGCAAGTCGGGTTCTAGTCTGCATTTCTATTCGGGAGCAGGCCCACGTCGGGGCCACATTGTTGATCGGCCGATGTCATGCGCAAATAATTATCTAAGTCCCTAGCAGGTACTTGGAGCACATCTCTCCACAAATATGCAGGATGCTCATCGTTCAGTTGGCACCTCAATGACACCTCATGCCATCCATATCTTAGCCGTCGATGACGAACCGGCCCTCTGCGAACTGACGAAGTCTTTCCTGGAATCGTCTGAAGCCATGGAAGTAGACATCGCGTGCTCTGTCGCGGAGGCTAGGACCGCCCTTGGCCAGAAACACTACGATGTCATCGTCTCCGATTACCAGATGCCCATCGAAGACGGCATACGATTTCTCAAATCACTGCGCGGCAAAGGAGACCATATTCCTTTTATCCTCTTCACTGGCAAAGGGCGAGAGGACGTAGTCATCGAGGCTTTGAACCACGGCGCAGACTCCTACCTGCAGAAAGGCGGAGCGCCCCAGGCTCAATTCGCTGAGCTGGAGCATATGATCAGGACCGCCGTCGAACGCCGGCGGGCGGAACACGCCCTCATCCGGCTAAATGAATGTCTTGTCAGTCTGGAATCCGATTTCTCCGAGAACCTACGACGCATCACCTCGACCGGGGGAGAATTGCTGAATGCGTCTTTCGCGCTGTATAGCCAGATATCGAACGAAGAGCTTCTACAGGTTGCTTCCTGGAAGACGCGGAAGGGACAGCAGGTCCGCTCGTCCATCAAGGACAGCCTCTGCTATGAGGTCGTGCGGCGTGGGGCCAACAGCCTCATCCTGGAGGGCTTGCAGCAAAGTCCGCTGGCGGAGACGGTACCATCCATTAGAAGACTTGGGATCTCGACCTTCCTCAGTCATGTGGTGCGCCATCAAGGAAGACCGCTCGGCATGCTCTGCGTCGGATATACATATCCAGCCAAGATAGCGGGAATGGAGCAGCGCCTATTGGGCATCCTTGCCAAGGCCATCGAGGCCGAGGAGGAACGCCGTCTCGCCACTCAGAGGATCGAGCGGAGCGAATCGAAGTATCGCGGGTTTTTCGAGAATATCAGAACACCGATGGCGATCTACAGGTATGTTCTCGATGAGAATGGTGAGGTCATTCATTGGATCCTAGAAGATACCAACGCCAGTGGATTGGAGCTGATGGGAAGAAGCTCGATCGAAGAAGTTCGAGGAAAGAACGAGCTGGAGCTATTCAGTGCGCAGGATAGGGAAGTTAGATTGCCTCTGATCAATGAGGTCAAGGCCAATAGAGGACCCATAGTTCAAGAGACCCATTTTGCCTGGAATAAGCGTACCTACATTTCTTTGATATACTGCTTTGACGACGAACACTTCGTCAACGCGGTCACCGACATCACTGATCGGGTGCACATGGAGAATGCGCTGAAAGAGTCCTCTGCCAAATACCAGACGCTCTTGCGCACACTTCCCGTGGGCGTCACAATATCTGATAAGAACGGGAACATCATCGACAGCAACGAGATGGCGGAGCGCCTGCTCGGTCTGTCGATGGAGGAGCAGAAACGGCGAAAGATCGCCGGAGAAGAGTGGAGCGTCGTCCGGCCCGATTGCACTCCGATGCCGCCGGCAGAGTTCGCCAGTGTCCGGGCGCTGAAGGAAGGGCGCACCGTGGCGAATGTGGAAATGGGCCTGAAACATGATGAAAAGGTCACCTGGATCAACGTCACCGCAGCTCCCGTGCCCATTGAAGATTTTGGGGTGACGATTACTTACTCGGACATCTCCGAGCGCAAGCAGATGGAGGATGCGCTCCGCGAGAGCGAAAAGAGGTACCGCCTCATTTTCGAGAACATGCTGAATGGGATGGCCTACTGCAAGATGCTGTTCGATGAGGAAGGCCGTCCCGAGGACTTCATCTATCTCGAGGTCAATAGGAAATTCGAGCTGCTGACGAGACTCAAAGATGTGGTCGGAAGAAAGGTCACCGAGATCATCCCCGATGTCAAGGAATCGTCACCGGAGCTCTTTGAGGCCTATGGCAGGGTCGCCTCGACCGGCAAGCCGGAGAGATTCGAAACGTATCTGCAATCCCTGGATTCGTGGCTAGACATTTCCGTGTACTCCCCGCAAAGAGGGCTCTTCATCGCGATCTTCGACAATATCACCGAGCGCAAGCGCGCGGAGCTGGCCGTGCGCGAAAGTGAGGAAAGATCCCTCTTGCTCATAGAGAACATCCGCGATCCATTCATGATCACGGATTTCAATGGAAGCATCCATTATGCAAATCAGGCCCTCTCCCTACTGCTGGGGGTCATGCCCGATACTGATCCAGATGAACTGGATCTCATGGGAAATATGCATCCAAGTTCAATGGAAAGATTGCTTTCCGACCTCCAACAGATAAAGGACACCGATGGACCGCTCAATGTAGAGTATGAGCTCGCCAACGGATCGCAGGGAAAGAAGAACGTGGAGGGCATCGGTCGCCGCGTCCATTGGGATGGGAACAGGAGATGCCTGCTCATCCTGCGCGATGTCACTCGAGCCAAGAGGACCGAAAGGTTACTGGAGGCCCATCTTCGCCTAAGCGAATGTTCCCAGAACACCAGTTTGGACGAACTCCTGCAGAAGGCACTGGATGAGGCCGAAGACCTGACGGACAGCACCATTGGTTTCCTTCACTTCGTGGATGATGACCAGGAGAAGCTGCAATTGCAGATGTGGTCCACCAACACCATCAAGAGAATGTGCACGGCGGAGGGTAAGGGACAGCATTACCGCATCTCGATGGCCGGGGTCTGGGTCGATTGTGTGCGTGCGCGGAGGCCGGTCATCCACAACGACATAGCTGGCCTGCTGCATCGAAAAGGTTTCCCCGCAGGGCACGCGGCTGTCCGAAGAGAGCTCGTGGTGCCAGTGATGCGAAATGGAAAGGTAAAGGCCATCCTGGGGGTCGGGAACAAAGAGACAGATTACGACGATGCGGATGTCGACATCGTACGGGACCTCGCGGATCTGGTATGGGACATCACCGAGCGCAAGCGCATCGAAGACGAACTGCGCAAACTGGCCCGCGCCGCTGAGAACTCACCAGCGTGCATCGTTATCACTGACCTCAATGGCAGCATTGAATGGATCAACCCCAAGTTCACTTCGCTCACGGGATACACGCTGGAGGAGGCAAAAGGGCAGAACCCTAGGATCTTGAAGTCAGGAGAGACGCCCAAAGAGGAGTATCAGAGAATGTACCAGATCCTCTTGGGCGGAGGCACGTGGCACGGAGAGTTCCACAACAAGAAGAAGAACGGAGAGCTATACTGGGAATCTGTTTCCATAGCTCCGATCTTCGATGACGCCGGGAAGATAGCCCACTTCATAGCCAGCAAAGAGGATATCACCGAGCGCAAGCGCGTGGAAGAGGCGCTGCGGGAGAGGGAGGAGACAAACAGGATTCACATCGAGAATTCATTTGATGTCATCTTCACGCTCGATAGCAATGGATCGTTCGTTTTCCTATCCCCCGCATGGGAACGACATTTCGGCCATCCCATCGCTGATGCGTTAGGAAAATCGTTCTCGCTATTCATACACCCCGATGACATCGCGCCCTTGACTGGATTTCTCTCGCACATATTGAGCACGAGGCAGAGCGAAACGAGCCCTGCCTATCGCGTCAAGCATGCCAAGGGCACATGGCTTTGGTTCATTGCCAATTGCTCAACCTATGTCGATACCGAAGGCGAGCTCCGCCTCATAGGCGTGGGCCACGATATCACCGAACTCAAGGCGGCGGAGGAGGCGCAACGACAGAACGAGGAGACCTTGCGCCTGGTGGTGGACGCCGCCCCCTTCCCTCTGATGATCACGGATGTGGATGGGACCTACATCCTCGATGCCAATGAGAGGGCGACGACATATTTCGGTCTGGAGCTGGCGCAAGGACAGACCTTGCGCGACCTGTTCATGCGGGAATCAGAGTTGCAGAAGATGATGGAGACCGCAGTGGACCAGGGCTTTGTAGATGATATGGAGGTCACCATCCAGGTCAAAGGAAGAGATTCTCGCCACGCAATGGTCTCCATGCGGTCAATGCATCACCTCGGAGATGAGAGGTGGATCATAGCCACCTACGACATAACGGAACGATACGCCATGGAGAAGGCGCTGCAGCAGGCGAGCGAGAAGCTGAGCATGCTTAACAGCATCACGCGGCACGATGTCGTCAACCAAATGCTGGCTCTTTCGGGATACATAGAGCTGTGCAAGCACAAAGAGAAGGACGCGACGCTGCTGACATACCTGGACAAGATGGCGAGGGCGACCGACAATGTACAGAAACAGATCAATTTCACCAAGGAATACCAGGATGTCGGAGTTCGAGCGCCCGCCTGGGCCTCGCCCGGCCGCCAGACCGCGGACGCCTTCGCCATGCTGCATCCGGCCGGTATGGATCTGGAGGACGATACCAAGGGCGTGGAGGTGCTGGCCGACCCCCTGGCAGAGAAGGTGCCGTACAACCTGATCGACAACTCGATGCGGCACGGCGAACACGTCTCCTACATCAAGTTGAGCGCGGAACAGAGGGGCGACGCCGTGTTGCTCGTGTATGAAGACAACGGCGTCGGCATCAGCGCCGAGGACAAGAAACGCCTCTTCGAGAAGGGCTTCGGCAAGAACACCGGGTTCGGGCTGTTCCTCACTCGGGAGATATTGGCCATCACCGGCATCACCATCACGGAAACGGGGAAGGCAGGAGAGGGCGTGCGGTTTGAGATGATGGTACCGTCAGGGGCGTGGCGCCGTCCCCCCCCCCCGATAGAGCGGTAGCCCATCACACCAAACCGCACATCTAGACGTCGAGCCGATGATTAAGCAAGCACCGGGCCCGATGTTCAAACCGATAGATGCACAAAAGGGGTTTATTGACAAGAAGCATCCGACATCTGGCTATGCTTAGTGGCGGGCTCGCCGGGTACTACCACGGAGTTGAGCCTGCAGGCAGGATTTCCAAGTCAATAGACCAGAAACCCACGATTCAGGCACCTCTTGAAACTCCTTCATTTTCTTTCCTCCTAGAGGCAGAAAAGATGCCGGTTCTCTTTGGCGCGCATCGGGTGCTTCGCTAACCTCTATCGTCTCTTCCTGGACGAGCAACCAGTGCGTGGGCGGAAACGATCATCTTGCGTCGCAGCAGCGATGCCAGGACTCTCATGCAGCAACAGCCGAACAAGACCAAGACCTTAGATCCAGGGTGATGGTTGATGGGGCCTTCCTCATCATTCATCGATCACGTCACCACAATGACCTCCGGTGGCAGCCAGCCGGTGCCATTGAGAATGCCTTGGATCTGGGCCGGCTCAGGTGCCAGGAGGCGCCAGATGATCTCAAAACCTTGTCCGGACGGGGTTGGCAGCCAGTTGTTGACCTGGGATTGGTTCGAAGGCTGCATGGCCTGAAGGTAGATGTCCACCGAGCCGTCTTCATTGTATGTGAGGTTCGACACGCCGTTGAGCTCGTACCGGTTGATCGGATTGGGGATCATCCCTCCTGAAAGGTTGTAGACGGTAAGCGTCCAGCCCTCATTCACTGGGGGAGGGGACGCCATGTGCAGGACGTAGTCGGTACTTCCCATGAGCGGTGCCTTATTGCGATCTGCCCAACCAATGGCGAAGATCGCCTGATCGGAGGTAAAGGCGCCGAGGCCGATCTGGCTTACGACGGCACGCAATCGGTAGTCGGTTCCGTACTGCCCGAAGCCTCCGAGTAGATAGCCGTTGTACTTGCTGAATGAGTTGAGGTACAGGGCCATTGTATCGTTCTTGATCCGGGCGGGGCCGGCGGCCACTGCATCTTCAAGACCTCTAAGGAGGTCCTGGTTCAGTCCCGAGCCGTTCGAGGGTGCCATCCCCGGCCCTATCCCGACCTCCGCGAACCTACGGAGCGCGGGCTGGTCGGCCTGCGGCGGGGGGAACTGCTCCAGCTGCTGCCCGAGCAGATCAAAGAAATCAAGTCCGGTGGGCACTTGATAGTAATGGATGGTCGCATTGGGATCCGTCGTATTCTCTGGATGGTAGTTCGTCCCGTACTGGCTCAAGGGCGTAAGGGTGTAGCCGTCCTGGATGCGATTGACGTTTTCGATATCGTTACTCCCATTCAACTGGGTCGACCCTATTATCCATATTCGGTTGAAGCCGACATCGATACGGCTGGTTCCCGCCGGAATGGACACATTATGCTGGGCGGGGCCAGCGATGACGTAGTCGCCTGGCTGGGTTTCATTGACGCTGCCAAGGTTCAGGACGTCATTCGTGTAAGGGTCAATCAGGGCGAGAACGTAGAAGTGGTCGATCACGAGCGGCACATGGAGGACCTGGGGCTCTCCTCTCAGATCGAGCCAGGCGATGGATGATAGACTATTCGCGCCGGACGCCACCACTACCGTACTTCCCGGGTTGTTCAGGGTACGCACATTGTTGAATTGGTTGACGGGACCGAAGGCGCCGTTCGAGACGTTGATGCTGGTCATGGTCCTGAAAGTCACGTCGGTAACGAGCAATGGCAGGCCATAGGTATAGGCCTCGAGTCCGATCTCGTATCCTTTCCTGTAATCTGCCTGGGAACTGGATGGCTGGTATACCACACTCAGCAATAGTGCCGTTATCAGAATTGCCGCGCAGACGAGGGCAAACACGTAGTAGATCCGCTTAGTCGTTCCGCCAGCCATGCGCCTGGGATACTGCCTTGTCATAATCAAAGTATTGTTTCGATTATTGCCGACGCGCAAGCGGTTGATCTCTGATGGAATTCAATAGATGGGCCAAAACGATTCATTGCAGAGAGGGCCCGATGGGAGCGTGAATATCGCGCCGTTCAAGTTTAACAGATATTCTGAAAAGAGCGAAGAGAATCGTCTAGCCAGATGTGATGGCGGGCTCGCCGGGATTCGAACCCGGGTCTTTGGCTTCGAAGGCCAAAAGG
>CAZCNG010000032.1:0-16464 GCA_964500045.1 uncultured Methanomassiliicoccaceae archaeon | reverse complement strand
GTATGCCCAGGTAGATGAGCACGCTGATGGCCACGGACACGATGGAGATGTCCACGGCGACACCGGAACCCGGTGAGACGACGTTGGATAGGATGGCGATCAGGAAGTACGCGTAGAATGCATACAGGACGATCTGGAAGATGGAATTGAGAGCCACCAACATGGCGCAGTATTCGCTGTCTCCTTCGGCAAGTGCATTCCACACCAGGACCATGGCGATGCAGCGCGCGACGCCGGTCAGTATGAGGCCGATGCGGTAATATGGCTGGTCGGGCAGGAATATCCAGGCCAGGGCGAACATCAACAGGGGGCCGACCACGTAATTTAGGAATAGCGATAGCCCGAACATCCTCTTCGCATTGGGTTGTTTGGGGATCTGGCCGAGCTCCTCATACTTGACCTTGGCCAGCGGAGGATACATCATCAGTATGAGGCCGATGGCGATCGGGATGGAGGTGGTTCCCCAGCTCAATGAGTTGAGAAAGTCGGCCAGTCCGGGTATGGCAATGCCCAAACCTATCCCGATCCCCATGGCCAGGAATATCCAAATGGTCAGATAACGGTTCAAGAAAGACAGCTTCTTCATAGTCCCGGCAGCCATGGTCGGTCACCCAATCATTTCAATATATGTTGAATCATTCGATGTCTATAAATCATTTGCAGTGCGATTGAAGAATCTCATATGGTATGTCGAGGATAGGACCCTCTTCGTTAGGAGCGGAGACGGATGCTGAGCCGGCATAGGTGAATTCAAAAGCAATCCAAGAAAGAGGTCGTTCATCATGAAAAGTCCATGCTGTGGCAATAAGGAGAGGGAATCGGTCAAAGACCGGTACGGCCGCTTGGCCGCTCAAGATTCAAAGGATGATTCCGCGAAGACGCGCGAGACGGCGCGACTTTATGAGAATGAGGACCTGGAAGGTATTCCAGAGGATGTTACCGGGGCGAACTGTGCCTGCGGCAACCCCCTTGCCCTGGCTTCCCTAGGGGAAGGCGAGGTCGTGCTCGACCTGGGCAGCGGTGCAGGACTGGACGTGTTCCTGGCGGCGAAGCGCGTAGGGCCGACCGGCAGGGCCTACGGCGTGGATGCCACGCCGGAAATGATATGGCGGGCCAGGGATGCAGCTAAGCGGATCGGCGCCAAGAACGCCGAGTTTCGTCTCGGGGAGATAGAGCATTTGCCCTTGGAGACGGGAAGCGTAGATGTGGTGATCAGCAACTGTGTCATCAACCTCTCTCCAGAGAAAGCGCAGGTCTTCAGCGAGGCATTCCGTGTTCTCAAGCCAGGCGGCCGCTTGATGGTCTCCGATCGCGTGCTGCTGCGTCCCCTACCTCCAGGAGTGGCGGATGATGGCGAATTGTGGAGCGGCTGCGTGGCCGGGGCGATCATGGAGAAAGAATACCTTCTTGGTCTGCGCTCGGCAGGATTCGTGCGTGTCCAGGTAGAAAGTCGCCGCACCTACTCCGTCGAGGAAGCGGAAGATTTCGCCAAGGATATTGCCGCGGAGAAGGAGTCCAAGGGCAATGCGGTCGACCTTGCCTTGCTGGCAGAGGCATACTTGTGTTTAGCGAACGACCTCATCGTCGCTCGCAGTCCCTGTCGCCGCAGAGTGGTATGATGACCACTGTGCTCTTCCTATGCACTCACAATGCGGCACGGTCGCAGATGGCCGAGGCCTTGGCCAATCACTTCTTTGCAGGGGTCTTGCAGGCAAGCAGCGCCGGCAGCAAGCCGGGGACGCTCAATCCTAACGCGATCGCGGCCATGAGGGAGCTGGGCATCGACATCTCTGGACAGGTGCCGAAATCCTTGGGATCATTCCGCGGGCGGCATTTTGACCTCGTGGTCACCCTGTGCGCCGATGCCGCTGCCGCCTGCCCCTTCTTTCCCGGGGGCCGGGTGTTGCACCATGCCTTTGCCGACCCATCTCGGGCTGAGGATGGATTGACCACCGCGAGAATCGTGCGGGATGAAATCCTCCGTTACCTTGAAGAAGAGATAGTACCAATTGCGGTAAGATAGGTACATGAGCAACAAGAACGCAACCTGCTGCCCTGGGCGCTCCATACGCGTACCTGAAGAGATAGCTATTCTCGTGGAAGAGGGCGGAGGCCTCGACAGCATCTGCGCCGCAGTGCCATCGGCCGCTGCACTGGGCCAAGAAGCTTCCATGCACCGGGCGATGAGCGACCGGCACCGGCTGATCGTACTGCATGCGCTGACCCGTTGCGACCTCTGTCCCTGCCTTCTGAAATCCATCACCGGCCTGGCAGACTCCAAGCTTTCCTATCATTTGGCGGTCCTGGAGGGAGCTGGTTTGATATCCTCCCGTCAATTGGGCCAATATCGCGTCTATGCCCTCACGGAAGATGGGCGTAGGGCCACAGAGGCTGAAAAGGAATAAATTTCGGAACAATTGTTGTGATCGATCCGGTATCGATGCGCCGACGCTTGCCGTCTTCCTTATTGGGTCATCGTCTTCAGCAGTCCTTCAACCCCTTTGACGTAGGCACCGCCCTCTGCAATAACTGGCGTCAGGTCCGGCTCGTGGCCGATAATGGAGGCGTCGACCGGAAGGCGGTGCACCGAGTCGAAGAGACCCGAGGCGATGAGGGGCTGTAGCTTCCTCTCCGAAGAGGGGTCGCAGCGATTCGCGACCAGGATGACCTTCTCGATCCCCAGGTCCTTGGACAGCTGGCCCACTCTCTGCGCCACCTGCATGGAGTTGGAAGTGGCATCGGTGACCACCAGGGCGCAACGGAATCCCTCTGCTATGCCGCGCCCGAAAGGCTCCAGTCCTGCCTGCGTATCCATGACCACCAGGTCCTCGTCGCGGCACTCCAAGTAGCGGATCATGCTCGCCAGCAGTGCGTTCTCGGCGCACAGGCAACCGCTGGAGGCGTGGGCCACCCCTCCCATGACCAGCAGGTCAAGATTGGGAGCGATGTGCACTCCAAAGCGCTCGGCCACATCGCTGACATCGGGATTGAGGCGCATGAGCCCGCCGGAACTGCCCGGCCGGGAGCCGGTCTTCTCCTCCACGTAGCCGCAGTCCTGCGTTATCGGCACCAGTTTGCCCGCCAAATGGCGAGGGTAACCCAGAGAGAAGGCAAGGTTCTGCTGCGAATCCTGATCGATGGCCAGCACCCGGCCGTTACGGGACCGCAACAGGCATAGCGCGGCCGACAGGGTGGTCTTGCCCACCCCGCCCTTGCCCGCCACGACCACTCTCAGACCCTTGCCGCTGCCTTTGCAGCTCTCCAGTTCCTCGGTCAGGTGGACGATCTCGTCCTTGTGATGGTCGCCGCTCATAGCCCCAATGCCTTCCTCTTCATCTCTATGTGGTCGGACAGGATGGCCGTGGCCTTCCTCGGGTCCGGCTCCACCCAGAACTTGGCGTTGAACACTCCTTCGATGCCTTCGGTGAGCATCTTGACGGTCCTGGGGCTGCCCTCTATCTTGGGCATGACGCCCAAGGCGACGGAGACGCCGGAACCCACGAAGTAGGACCCTATGGCGGCCGCCTTGGGGGAGTACCATTCCGGAGCCGCTCCGGCCACCGGCAATTGGTCCATCCGTACTCCGGCCAGGCGGGCCAGCTCGGCCACCAAGGTCAATATCCTGGTGTTGTCGACACAGGAACCCATGTGCAGCACCGGCGGGATGCCTAGACTTTCGCAAACGCTCTTGAGCCCGCTCCCTGCCTCGGAGGCGGCCGAAGGCAGCATCAGTCCGGCCTTGGCGCAGGCGATGCTGGCACAGCCGGTCTGCACCACCAGGATGTCCCTCTTGATCAGCTCCCGGGTCATGGTCAGATGCCCATAGTCCTGTTTGATCTTCGGGTTGTTGCAGCCCACCACGCCGACGCAGCCGCGGATCTTCCCGGCGAGTATCAGGTCCAGCAGCGGTTTGAGGCTTCCGCCCAATGCGTCGCGTATCGATTCCACGGAGAATCCCACCATGGCCTCCATCGGCATGTCTGGAATGAGGATCTTCTCCGGCGCGCGGTTGGGGAAGTTCTCGATGGCCATGGTCAATATCTGCTTGGACTGCTCCAAGGCGTTGGTCGGATTCACTTCGATATAGAAACTTCCAGGTATGCGCGCCTTGGGCGAAGTGGAAATGACCTTGGTGTGGTAGCAGGAGGCCGTGTTCGGCAGGGTCGGGAAGATACACTGGTAGTCGACCACCATCGCTTCCAGCACTCCGGTGGTGATGACCAGTTCCTGGTCCAGGTGATTGCCCGCCTGTGGGATGCCCCTGCGCTGCAGCAACTCGTTGCCGGTGCAGCATAGCCCTACCAAATTGATGCCTTTGGCGCCCACTGCCTTGGCCTTGTTCTGCATCTCCGGCAGGGCCGCGGCCTTCACCATCATCTCCGAAAGCACGGGATTGTGCCCATGCAACGAGACATTGACCTCCTCCTTCTTCAGGACGCCTAGGTTGACACGCGTCTTCTTGATGGAGGGAGTACCAAAGAGCACATCAGAGATCTCCGTCCCGATCATCGATCCGCCCCACCCGTCGGCCATCGAGGCTCTCATTCCCTGTACCAGGAAATCTCGGTAATCGGCCCCTACGCCCATGTGCACGCGGTGCATGGATTCCACGATCTCGCGGTCGATGCTGCGCGGCAATATGCCCGAGTTCTTCCAGATGTCATAGGTGCCCTGCGGCGCCCGCTTGGCCATCTGCAATTCCCCCTTGGTGGTGCCGAACTCGTCCAGCATGGCCAACGCCAGTTTCTCCGCGATGACATCCACCTTGGTGGAAGTGTCGATGGAGTACTCGTCGGCCAACCTACGAAGCTTCTTTTCGTCGGTGATCGAATAGGCGGGGGCCTGGCCCTGGGACATCTTCAGCAATGTCTCCACGACCTCACGTCCGTGGTCAGAATGGGACGCTGCCCCCATGGCGATGAAATCGAGGAAATTGCGGGCCACCATCAGGTCCGCGTCCGCCCCGCACACGCCTCTGACCCGGTCTCCGCCCATGAGGCGGCAGGGCCCCATGGCGCATCGTTGACACGAGACCCCGGTGGAACAGTATCTGCAGGCTGGCTGCTGTTTCTCAAAGCGGTCCCAGACCGTTTCCACGCCCTCCAGCATGGTCTTCTTCAAGACTGCCTTGGACGTCCTGTCACTGGTCCGGTCCTCCACCTTCTGGTCGATCTGTTCCGTGGTCTGGTCCTTCGAGCGGACCCGTAGACATTCTACCGAGATCACCTCAATATTTTCCTGCTGTGTCATGATCATTATCCCCTTTCTGATGATGGATGAGGCCCAACCGATGGCTGGGCACAGAGCGTCCTGCTTCTATCAGGTAAGCTCGCTCTATTTATTGGGTGCCCCGCGCGATCACGCGGTGTGTTCTAAATCATCCCGTGGCGGCGGTGCTGTATCGGACCCTCGCCCAGGGCACAGATGATTATCTAATCAGAATCCAATGGTCGGAGCACCATGGTGGAGGCAGGGTCAGTGCGGCGGGTGCGCTTTGAACGTCCTGGCGAAGCCGAGGGCCTAGACGACCTGGCCAAGGTGGACATGCATTTTCACAGCCGAGCCTCCGATGGCAAGGGTACGCCGACCGAGATCCTCAAGATGGCAAGGCGCCTCGGTATCGGTGTGGCGATCACCGATCACAACGCGGTCCGCGGCAGCATCGAAGCCTACGCTGAGGGCGGAGTGCTCGTGATCCCCGGCATGGAAGTGAGCGCCCTGGACGGCCCTCACATCCTCACCTATTTCCATTGCATCGACGACCTGCGTGAATTTCATGCTCAGGCGGTGGCGCCGCGCCTCGGCCGCAGCCCATTCTTGGCCATATCCCTTGGATCGGAGGAGATCATCGACGCCGCCAGGGAGCGGAACGGGGTCTGTGTGGCCGCCCATCCCTTCGGTTACTTCATGATGAACAAGGGCGTCAGCAAGTGCGTGCGCAAGGGCTGCATGGACGGGCGGGTAGAGACGAAGCTCGACGGGCTCGAGGTCATCTGTGGCTCCATGGGTCGGACGCTCAACCTCAGGGCCGAGGCACACGCACTCTCCCAGGGAAAGGCCATGACCGGCGGTACCGATGGTCACTTGGTCCGGGACCTGGGTGGGGTCATCGCCTGCTGCCAGGCGGAGGACGCTTCCCATTTCCTAGAGGAGGTGCTGGCGCACCGCGCTACCATCGTTGGTCTAGAGAATGGGGTGACGCGTAAGCTGGCTACGGGTACGCACATGGCCGCCGCCTATGCACCGTACCTGTTGCCTTCGTTGGCGATGCACTACCGGCAGAATGTGCCACGCCTCACCCGGGCGTTGCGCCGCTCAAAGTAGCGGCATGAACATGCGGGCGATCGCTTCCTTGAAGCGGATGTAGTTGCCCCGGGATTCGAAGCGTTCCTGGGTGATCTCGCTGCTGACCTCGAGGTCCTTGAGGAAGGCGTCCTTCATCTCCGTCGCCACGCGCCGGTCGTAGACGATGGCGTTGGTCTCGAAGTTCAACTTGAAGCTCCGGACATCCCAGTTGGCGCTGCCGACGGAGCACACGGTGCCATCCACTACGCACGTCTTCGCATGAATGAACCCCTTGTCATAGGTGTAGCCCTTGACGCCCGTGTCCAGCAGGTCGCCCAAGTTGTAGTAAGAGGCCCAGAAGACAAAAGGGTGGTCCGGCTTGCAGGGGATCATGACCCGCACATCGATGCCAGAGAGGGCGGCGATGCGCAAAGCGTCGTTCACCGTTTGGTCCGGGATGAAATAGGGCGTCTGCAGATAGACGCTCTCCTTCGCGGAGAGGATCAACTTGACATAGGATTCCTTGATCTGATTGTATTTGGTGTCTGGGCCGCTGGAGACGATCTGCAGCGGCTCGCCCAGGGGCATCTCCGGATCGGGGAAGTAGCCCGGCTCCAATCCCAGATTCGTTTTGGCGGCGAAGTTCCAGTCCAGGATGAAGCGTCCTTGCAATCCCTGCGTGCCGTTGCCGTCGATGCGCAGGGCGCAATCTCGCCACGGCCCCAGTTCTCCCTCGCCTAGGTACTCTACTCCGATATTGTAGCCGCCCACGTATCCGATCTTGCCATCGATGACGGCGATCTTGCGGTGGTTGCGGAAGTTCTCCTTAATGCTAACATAGGGAATGAGGGAAGGGAAGAACTTGGTCAACTTGCCGCCCGCTTCCAGGAATGGTTGGAAGAACTTGCGCGGCAGGCGCTGCGTGCCGAAGCCATCGACCAGAAGCATCACTTCCACCCCCGCGCGGGCCTTCTGGGCCAGCTCGGTCATGACCTCGTTCGCCAGGCGGTCGTTGCGGATGATGTAGTATTCCATATGAATATGGTGCTTGGCCGCCTTGATGTCGTTGAGGAGGTCGCGGAACTTCTCGTTGCCGTCAGTATACAGTTTCACCTGGTTTTCGGCGAAGAGAAAGGAATCGTTCGAGCCCAGCAGCATGCGCATCAGGTCGTCGTGGCCGCTCAGTGCCAAGCTCACCAGCTCCTTGTTGTCCTTGAGCTCCTGTTTGTGTTCCCGGAACAGGATGCGGACCTTCTCATCGTCCTCCTGCTTAATGGTGAACATGCGCTTGCGGTGGATGTTCTGGCCGAAGAAGATATAGAGAAGGAAGCCGAGGATGGGGATCAAGAAAAGGAGCAGCAGCCAGGCCATGGCCGGAGCGGGGTCCTTCTTCTCGACGAAGATGATGGTGATGGCGGCGAAGATATTGAGAATGAAGCAGATGCTGATGAGCGAGTCTACGATATCGAAGGCCAGTATTTCCATGCGATCCCCCGTTGATGGCGCAATCATTGTGAAATGAGAGTAAAATACCTTGCCAATCCAGATGCGTTCTCGCCGCTAGCTGGACCACGAATCCGTACCTCTAGCATCCTCTGGAATCTGGATAATCGTTATCTATCTCTTGGATAATACATCCAACTAGAACATGTCCCATTCTTCCATGGTAATGTCCGCATTTCCGCGGGTGGTCATCGCCGGCGAACGATCTGGAGTAGGGAAATCGACCATCACCGTGGGAATACTGGCCGCCCTCCAGGCCCGAGGCCTCGAGCCTCAGCCGTTCAAGGTGGGCCCGGATTTCCTCGATCCCATGCACCATGACCAGGTGTCAAGAAGGCCCTCTCGCAATCTGGACACCTACTTCTTCGTCGACGGCGTCAGGGACGCGTTCGCCCGCACCGCCGCGGGTGCGGGGATATCGGTGATCGAAGGTGTGATGGGCCTCTACGACGGCATGGACGGGGTCTCGGAAATAGGGAGCACGGCTCACTTGGCCAAGCAATTGGATGCGCCTGTGCTGTTGATCGTGGACGCAGAAGCGACCTCGCGGTCCGCCGGTGCCATCGCCTACGGGTTTCAAACCTACGACCCTGAGGTAAATGTGGCCGGTGTGATCTTCAATCGTGTGGCTGGGCCCAGGCACTTGGAGATGCTGAAGGCCAGCCTGCGGGGAGTACCTTGTCTGGGAGGTATGCCTAGGGAAGAGGCCATCGTCCTGGAGAGCAGGCACCTCGGGCTCATACCGGCGACGGAACTGCAGGCGGGAGAGCGCTATGAGTTGATGCGTCGGACCGTCGAGGAATGCCTGGACCTGGATCTGCTCATGGAGTTGGCTCGCAAGGCGCCTCCGCTACCCACCGCCATGCCGAGGCAGATGTTGCCGAAGACCGCCCGCATAGGCATAGCCAAGGATGCGGCCTTCAATTTCTATTACGAGGACAATCTGGAGATCCTGCGCTCACAGGGCGCAGAGCTGGTATTCTTCTCGCCGCTGCGCGACAGGCTGCCGGACGTGGACGGCCTGTACTTCGGCGGCGGCTATCCCGAACTGTTCGGGGAGCAGCTAGCGAGCAACATCGAATTCATCTCTGACGTGCATCGGGCGGTGGAGCAAGGCATGCCCATCTACGCGGAGTGCGGAGGCATGATGTACCTCTGCAAGGAGATGATCGATCTCGATGGGCGATCCCACCCCATGGCGCACGTCTTCGAGGCGCGGACCGAGATGATGAGGTCCCTGCAGGCGCTCGGCTACGTCGAGGCCACCGCCACCCGGGATACTTTCCTTGCCAAGATGGGGGAGAAGGGACGCGGGCATGTCTTCCATTATTCCCGGGTGGTGGGCGGCGGGGACATGGCCTTTGCGTTGGATCGGGAAAAGGGGATAAGCGGGCACGGTGACATGATGCAGTGCAATAACTGCCTGGCCGGCTACGTGCATCTGCATTTCGACTCCTGTCCCGGCTTCGCGCGCAACTTCGTGGTCCGGGCAACGGCCTTCCGCGCCAATGCCGGAGACCGCTGATCCGTGCATGTCAAGCTTAATGAGCAAGCCGCTCCCTGCAAGGTGATGGCATGACGAGCGAACCTGTTTGCAGGCCGACCAATAGAGTTGCTCGCGCCAGCTGGGTGCTGTTGGGCAGCGTGGCCTTGGGGATAGGCATCATCGGCATACCGCTCCCCATATTGCCGACGACGCCCTTCCTGCTCGTCGCCACCTACTGCTATGCCCGGGGCTCCAAGCGCTGCCATGATTGGCTGGTGAATCACCGCCTCCTCGGCGCCTTCATTGTTTCCGGAGAGGTGGGAATGCCACGCTGGCTCAAGGCAGTAATGATCGCCTTCGTTTGGGCCGCCTGTGCCGTTTCCCTGTTCCTCTTCGCCAAGGAGCAATGGCAGCAGATGGTGCTGTTCGCCGTGGGCTGCGGTATGACCGCCTACCTGGTCCTGATGCGGGGCGTGGCGCGTGGCGATCCATTGGATCCATCCGGCGGAGGCTCCGATCCAACTGGAAAGGAGTGACCGCCTCGAGAGGTGCAGTGACCCCACCGAGAAGGAGCATATCTTCGAACATGGCCCTGGCAAGAATAACGGTCTCGGCCTCTTCCTGGTGCGGGAGATATTGTTCATCACGCAGATTCGTATCTGCGAGAACGGAGTGGAGGAGACGGGGGCCCGCTTTGTCATTCATGTGTCCAAGGGAACCTATCGCAGCCTAGGCCGATCTCGAAGAGTGAGATCCTAGATGTGGCCGGTTCTCAACGCTTCAGCTCCGGCGTGTCCCATATCGATTTCATCTTAATATCAGTTTGAAGCTTTTCGCACAAAGCAATATCTTGTGTGACTGCTGTTGTCCATCCGCACCGCCGTCATGGGTGGTGCAGTCGTTGAGGCAATGAATAGGCAAAGAGCGAAGGCCGGGAAGGTCCAGGACCGGGCGGTGCGCCGTCCGTCCACAGGGCAGCACAAATCCCGTACCAAGGAATTCTGGGAGAAGCTGCAGCACTACAACGAACTCGGTGCCAAGGAGCGGGGAGATGCGCTGGAAGGATTGGGCATCACCGCCACCAGTGCCGACGTCCTGGGCATTCTGACCAAGAGCCATTTTGTCATTCCGGGGGTCACGCGCTACGAATGCCAGATGTGTGGGGAATGCTGTCGCTATGCGCGCAAGGTGGCCAACTTCACCTACGAAGCTTGCCCATTCCTCAACGCGGAGGGCCGCTGCAGCAAGCACGACAAGCATTACCTTGTCTGTCGCTGGTTCCCGTTCTATGTGCATCATGACCCCGATCTGGGGGACCTGCTCACCATCAAACCTTACTGCACGGGCTATGGGAAAGGACCGCTGGTGGACTACGACAGCAAGGTCCGAGAGATCAACGGGCTCGCCCTCTCCATGAAGAGCGAGGAGGATGGCGCCTGGGTCATCCACGAGGTCCTCTACTTGCCGGACCGCGGGGAATGGTCTTTCCCATCACGGGAGAACCTGGACCACCTGCTCCGCTATCTGGGTGGAAAAGGCGTTGAGCAGAAACAGCGCCCGCAGCATCGCAGTGCGGAGCTCAGCCATGCGCAGAATTTCACTTCGGGCCTATTGGGCAGCATCCACGATCCGCAGGTCACCATTGATGAGAAAGGCGTGATCACCGACGCCAATGAGGCCTTCGCGCAGCTGTGCGCCAAGCCGCTGACCCAGGTGGTGGAGCAGGACATGGCCGAGCTCTTCGTCAATCAACCAGGGATGAGGATGAGCCTCAAGGAATGCTTCACCCGAGGAAGGGTGGCAGCGGTTCCGCACCGACTCCTGGTGGCCGGCACGGGCGGCGTGCCTGTGCTTCTCAACGCGGTAACCTACCGCGACCGCAGCGACGGCCTCGTCCACGGGGCCCTGGTGTCGCTGCAGGCCGTGAGCGCCTCCGTCTTCAATGATCTCCTGCAATCGCAAAGCTATGCGCGGGGGCTGATCGAATCCAGCCTGGACCCGCTCGTCTTCCTTGACCTGGACGGCGTCGTGCTGGACGTGAACAATTCGACCATGGCGATCACGGGCAGGGACCGGGATGCCATGTTGGGCTCCCGCTTCATCGATTATTTCGATTCACCGACCGAAGCGAGGCGGGGCATAGAGCTCACGCTCGCCAACGGTTCGGTGCGCAACTTCGAGCTCGGTCTCATCAACGCCCAGGGGCGGAGGGTGCCGGTGCAGTTCAACGCCACCGTGTACCACGATCCCAATGGTGAGGCCAAGGGAATCTTCGCTGCCGCCCGCGACGTCAGCGAGATGAAGTACATGTTCGCCCAGCTGCAGGATGCGAAGGACTATGCCCGTGGCCTCATCGAAGCCAGCCTGGACCTGATGGTCACCATCGATCGGAGGGGCATCATCACCGATGTCAACGAGGCCGCCGCGGAACTTGCGGGCCGATCGCGGGAAGCTTTGATAGGTTCCCGCTTCTTCTCCCTCTTCACGGACGTGGCCGGTGCCAGGCATGGCCTAGAGTACTGTTTCCAGCATGGGCAGATACACAACCACGAGCTATCGGTGCTGCGACCGGACGGGTCCATCGTGCCCGTCTCCTTCAATGCCAGCGTCTATCGCTCACGGGATGGCGAGGAGCAGGGAGTGTTCGGCGTGGCCCGTGACGTCCGCGATCGTCTCAAGATGGTGCGGCAACTGGAGGAGGCGCGCAACTACGCCCGCGGCCTCATCGAATCCAGTCCGGACCTGATGCTCACCATAGGCCACGATGGCCTGGTCGCCGACGTCAACGAGGAGGCGGTTCGCCTCACCGGGCGCCTGCGCACCGAGCTGGTCGGCAGCAGTTTCGGTTCCCATTTCACAGATCCGGACCGGGCCGAACAGGGGGTCAGGCAGACCCTGAAGGAGGGTATCGTGCGCGATTTCGACCTGGAATTGAGGAGGGAAGATGGTCAAGTGGTGTCCCTCTCCTTCAGTGCCCGACCCTATCTAGACGGGGCTGGGAAGGTGGCCGGCATATTCGCCATCGCCCGGGCCCGCTAGATGCCTACGAGACCGCCCTGTTCATGGCGCCTCCGCGTTTGCCAGACCTTTCCTTGTCTTCATGATGATCCAAAGCACCGGAAGCGCCGACCACATCATTACCATGGAGAATATCATCATGGCTGGAAGTGAGGCGCCATAAAGCAGACCGATGGCCAGGCTTCCTGCGAACCAGGAGATGCCGAAGATGGCGTTATAATAGCCGAATGCCGCACCCCGACGGCAATGGGGTACGATATCGGCCACGATGGCCCGCATGATCGACTCCTGCGCTCCGAAACCGACGCCGTACAGGACCATTCCCACAATGATCCAGTTGGGATCGGATGAGAACACCAGTGGTATGAAGAGAGGCACCACTGCTCCGGCCAAGAGCAGGACGCCCATGCCGTGCTTGTCATAGAGCCTGCCGAAGGCCAGCGCAGATAATGCATCCGCCGCCATGGCCAATGCATAGAGCAGCGGTACCAGCTCCCCATCCAAGGACGTGGCGCTGCTGACGTGGAATGATACCAGGGGGAAATCCACATAGCCCGCGGCAATGAGGGCCCCCGCAGCTACGAACCACCAATAGGTGGTGGGGAGAGGCCGTGCCACCTCCGTGAGGGTGCATGCCCCCTCCATGTCCCGGGGGTGGGGGTTGAGCCGATAGGCCATGATCAACACCATGACCGCTGCCAGGGCTGGCAGCGTCAGGAGGGCCAAGCCTAATGGGTAGCTTCCCTTGAGCAGCAGGACCAGAACTACCATCATTGGGCCCAGCATTCCGCCGACGGAGGATAGTGCCTCCTGTACACCATAGGCCCAACCCCTCCCTATCTCTGCACCCGCGTGGGAGAGCATGGCGTCCCGCGCTGGGCCTCGGATGGCGCGGCCTATCTTTTCCACCACGATGAGACCGACGGCCATGGTCCAGTCACCGGCGAGGGCGAGAGCGGGCACTGCCACCAGGTTGATGCCATAACCGATGAAGGTCATCGTCCAGTATCTGCCGGTGCGATCTGCCAGCCACCCGAAGGGGACGCGCAGGGTGTAGCCGATCAACTCACTCAGCCCGGCCACCAGGCTGACGGCGACGGCGCTCGCTCCCAGCAACGCTAGGTACGGTCCGATTATGCTCCGAGATCCCTCGTTCGCCATGTCAGCCAAAAGGCTGACGATCCCCAGCAGGAAGACGAACAATAGGGCCTTGGGCCATCTAGCCTTCGACTCCGCCTTTTCCTGCGTTTTGCGCACTTCACCACCCATCCCTCCCTTCTTCCAGCCTAGGCTGGTGAAACCATACAAGGCGAATAGGCATTAGATAACAGTTCGTCTGCTAATTGTCTGACGGGTTGTTGCGATGGAACCCGCTATCCGCTGAAAGGTTAGGTCATGCAGTTTAACGTTCCAGTATTGGTGGTTGACCAATCATTATGCATGTGTAGAGAGATGATTTGCCCGGGGGACAAGATGGTCGTTCCGACTTCATTCAAGCGTCCTAGGTTAAGCAGAAGATACGTGTTGGGCATCACTGTAGGGACCATAGTGGGATTGCTGACGATGTTCATGATCGGCAGGATAGTCCCCATCCAGGTAAGTCCAGCCACCGCGTCCAACTTCTTCTTCGCCGCGGCCGGTGTCAACGCCACTCTCCTGGTGGCGATCTCCGTGACCATACCCTCGATCCTGCTGAAGCAGCCACCCGGGCATCGCAGGACGATGAGAGAGGCGTTCCTGACGGTCCAGCTGGTCGTGGTCTTCTCAGGATTGGTCACTTCTGGAATGGGCATATTGTATTTCGATCCGTCCCTACCCTTCGATGCCGAGGAATTCAAGAATTTCGTCTATCTCGTCTTCGGCACCTGGGTGGTCAGCTTCGCCCTCTTGATATCCGGGATATGGGCCGCGATACCGAAGGAAGGCGATGAAGATGGCTGACGAGCCCTCGGTCAGGGGGATTCTCGCCCGCAGCGAGACGTCACATCTCGCCCGAGGTCGCCCTATTTCAGATTCTCCGGGTTGAGTCCCTTCAACTCGTCCACCACGAAGATGCCGTCCTTGCGCACCAGCACATCGTCGAAGTACATCTCGCCCCCACCCCACTCCTTTCTCTGAATGAGCACCAGATCCCAGTGCACCGAGGAACGGTTGCCGTTGAACGCATCATCGTAGGCGTTGCCGGGCGTGAAGTGGAAACTTCCTGTGATCTTCTCGTCGAAGAGCGTGTCAAGCATCGGGCTGTGCACGAAGGGGTTGACGCCGATGGCGAATTCGCCGACGTATCGTGCCCCCTCATCTGCGTCCAGGATGCGATTGATGTCCTTGGTGTCGGAGCCGGTGGCCTCTACGATCTTGCCGTTCTTGAAGCGGAACTTGATGTTCTCGAAGACACGACCTTCGTACAATGTCTTGGTGTTGTAGGCGATGGTGCCGTTGATGGAATCGCGCACTGGCGCGGTGTACACCTCTCCGTCGGGGATGTTCTTCTCACCGTCGCACTTCATGATCGGGATGCCTTTGATGGAGAAGTGGAGGTCCGTGCCTGGGGCCGTGAGCCGCACTCTATCCGTCTTCTGCATCATCGCCACCAGCGGGTCCATGGCCTTGGACATCCGCTTGTAATCGAGGGTGCAGGTGTTGAAATAGAAGTCCTCGAACGCTTCCGTGGACATCTGGGCCTGTTGTGCCATCGAACCTGTGGGCCAGCGCAGTACGACCCACTTGGTCTTGGGGACCCTCCATTCTGTATGCACTGGCTGCGACCAGAACTTGCGGTAGAGGTCCAGCTTCTCCGGCGGAACATCGGAAAGCTCCGTTACGTTGTTTGACCCGCGCATGCCAATGTAGGCCTGGGCCCTCTTCATCTTGGCCAGCTCGATCTCACCCGTGAGCTTCATCGTCGCTTCGTCCGCGCCCTTGCGGAACTTGCGCTGCACGCGCCCGTCCTTCTGCGAAACCAGTGGCACACCACCGACCGAGTAGATCTTGTCCAGGAGGGCCTCGAGCATCTCCGAAGGAATGTCAAAGGCCTCGATGTAGACCACCTCGCCCTTCTTCAGCGTGATGGAATGGTCAACCAATACGGCAGCCAGCTTCTTCAGGCGCGGGTCTTGCATGGACTCCTGATTCGACCCGTAGAGGTATTAATGATTGTGCCGCCGCACGGGCTGAGCATGGTATGGAGGATTGCAGGGTTAGGCGTTCTCCGCCGACCCGTTGCGATACTCGACCATCAGAACGACATACTCGAATGAACCGGTCCAGTTGCCCTCCGGGCCCTGGAATTTCATGATCAAGGCACGCGAGGTACCATTCTCCATGGTGATCGGCAGGGGCACCTGCATCCTCATCAGGGTGAAGCCAGGGGTGCCACTGTTGATCCCGGTGATCGTGAGGCTGCCATTGGTGGCCGTGTACTCCCTCGTGATCTCGATGCCCCAGCTCGCGGGTCGATTTCCAGCGACTCCCGATATCTCTGCGGTCCAGGTCTCCACATGGACCCCCGAGGCGTCGTGGACGGTGGTGATCGTGGTCTGCCGCACAGCCGTGATATCGTGTTGCGGTCCGAAGAATCCGCTGAAGAAGAGAGCGATGAAGGCTACGGCAACCACTGCCACGACCGTGGTGATGATGAAATCCCGTTTGCGGCCTTTCGGATCGCTCTTTGGAGGAGGCCCACGGTTCCGCATGGATGCCTCCATCTCCGCCCTCTTGGCATCTGAGAGGGTCTCATTGCCATAGTATCTGCGAGGGCCCAGATTGGGGTCTATTGACATGCTGAAAAGGCAACCTTTGTGAGGTGGCTTAATTCTATGCCCAGTTCATTTGTTTGAGAAATCCTAGGCATGATCTGCTTTCACTAGATATCGGGACGCTGCGTTCATCCTACTTGAGAAGAAAGAGAAAGGGTCTTGGGGCCTCAGCTTCTAGATGATTGGCTCAAGACGGTTGCGAGTACTGCTCCAAGAACACCGTGAAGGTGAAATTGCCGGAATAGAAGGTCGAAGGGGCGGAGAAGTGCATCTCGACATTGACCTGGTTCGGATGCAGGGGTATTGTCAGCGGCAATACTGGACTGCAGGAGACGAAGGTGAATCCATAGGTCTCTGAGCGAAACATGGTGATGTTGAGGATATCATTGTCCGTGGCGGTGTAGATCACGGTGAAGA
>CAZCNG010000031.1:0-16994 GCA_964500045.1 uncultured Methanomassiliicoccaceae archaeon | reverse complement strand
AACACCAGTCGTCAGTGCAATACCTGCGGGCACATCGATGTGAAGAACCGGCCCACGCGATCGGACTTCCGCTGCGTCTGTTGCGGACACAGCGAGAACGCCGACCTCAACGCCGCCAAGAACATCCGCAACAGGGCTGCCATCATCCAGCCTATGGTCGTCCGTCCTGCGGAAGGTTCCGCATGAAACTGGAATGGCAAGCCCACGGATTCATCCGTGGGTTGATGACGCCGCTAGGAGCACTTACCTTCCAAGACCGATAGGAATGGTTCGCACCGGTGATGGCGGCGGTCGGATTGAGGCCTCAGTCCACCAGGAGCTTCTGCATCTCCGCGCGGAGCTGTCTCATGGTGTACGGCTTGGGGACCATTCCCTTGAAACCGTAGCTACCTGGCGCCGACATCACCGGATCGTTGCTGTAGCCGCTCGATACCAGCACCCGGGCCAGCGGGTCCAGTACCAATATCTCGCGGACGGCTTCCTTGCCGCCCATGCCGCCCGGGATGGTGAGGTCCATGATGACCGCGTCAAACCTTCTTCCCTCCTCCATGGCCAACCTATAGAGGTTGACGGCCTTCTGCCCGTCCGTGGTCACCTCCACTTCGAAGCCCATGTCCATCAGCATCTCACCGGCCACCTCCAGGATGAACTCCTGGTCGTCCATGACGAGGACCCGGCCGGTCAGCGGGACATCGCTCTCCTCCGGCCGCAACGGCGCCTCTTCCACCGCATGGCTGGCGGGCAGGTAGATCGTGAAGCAGGAGCCCTGGCCGATCTCAGTTTCCACGACAATGTGGCCCTCATGGCGGTCCAGGATGGAATAGGCCACCGTGAGGCCAAGGCCCTGGCCGCGCTGCTTGGTGGTGAAATAGGGTTCGAAGATGTGCTTCAGATTCTGTGCCGGAATGCCCTTGCCATGGTCGCGCACCGAGATGCTGGCATAGAGGGGTTGAGGCAGTATCACGGATAGGTCTGCACTGGGGGTGACATTCTCCACCGCGATCTCCACCTTGCCTCCAAAGGGCATGGCCTCCTTAGCGTTGATGAGGATGTTGTTCAACGCTTGCACCACCTGCATCTCGTCCACCTCCACCTGGCACAGGTCCGGAGCGATCCACAGGTCGGCCGCCACGTTGGAGCCGGAGAGGGCGAGGGCGATGGACTGCTCCACCAGGGGGGCGAGGGCGACCAACTTCTTGACCGGAAGGCCTCCGCGCGAGAAGGTCAGCAGCTGCTGCGCCAAACGCCGTGCCTGGTCCACCGCGTCCTCCGCTTCCAGGAGGCGTTCCTGGACGCGCGCCTCGTTGGTATAGGCCATGGCCAGGGAGATGTTGCCCAATATCCCTGACAGGCTGTTATTGAAGTCATGGGCGATGCCGCCGGCCAGCAGGCCGACGGATTCGAGCCGCGCGGCCTTGGTCAGCTCTTCCTCCACCATCCTCTGCGCGGTCACATCCCTGAAGACCAAGATCATGCCGGTGATGGCACCTTCCTTCCCACGTATCGGTGCCCCGCTTTCGGCGATGCTGCGCAACCTACCGTCGCGAGAGCGCAGGAGGGTGTGGTTGGCCAGGCCGACCACCTTACCGGTGCGCAGCACTTTCTCCACCGGGTTCTCGCAGGCGATGTTGGTCGCCTCGTTGAAGATGTCGAAGACGTGCATCAGCGGCTGCCCGAACGCCTCCTTTTCGGTCCAGGCGCACAGCTCCTCGGCCATCGGGTTCATGATGACTATCTTCCCATCCGCATCGGTGGCGATGACCCCGTCGCCAATGCTGCGCAGGGTGACGGCCAGCCTTTCCTTCTCCTCGATCAATTCATTCTGCGCGAAGATGCGGTCCCTAACTTCCTCGCTGAGCCGCTCCTGGATCAGACGCATCTCCGTGATATCGTAGGCCACCCGCATCGCCAGGAGCGGCCTGTGGTCCACGTCCCTGGTGAAGACCAGGCAGTTGCTGTGGAACCAGTGCGTTGCTCCGTTGAAGGCCCGCAGACGGTAGTCGACCTCCAGGACCTCGCCGTCCTGAGCCCGCAGCAACCGTTGGCATTGTTCCTGCAGCAACAACGCATCATCCGGGAAGACCGTCTGGGTCAGGGCCGCTTCACCCATGGCCTGGACCTGTTCGAGCGGATACCCCAGGACCGAGGCCAGGGCACGGTTCTGATAGAGGATATGACCGCTCCCGATCTCGTAGATGGTGACCTCAGAGGGGGAGGCACCTAGCATGCGTTCGAGGAAACGCTTGCCGTCGCTCAGTTCTATCTCAGCCTTGGCCCGCGCGGTTATGTCCTGCCCCAGGAGAAGCATGCCCACCTCGTTGTCGGCCTCCATGGTCAGGAGGCGGAAGCTCAGGTGCCGGATGCTCCCATCCTTGGTCTTGAGAGGTATCTCGACCGCCGTTCCTAGAGCATTACTGGCCGCCGTCCAGACGGCGTTCATGGAGGAATTGCCTTGGGCTAGTATCTCCACCAAGTTCTTGCCGAGGACCTCCTCGACCGAAAGACCGGTGAATTCCACGGCGCCCCGATTGAAGAGCACCACATTTCCTCCAATATCCATCTTGATCACTATTTGGTCAGATTCCGTGAGCAGCCTGGTGTTGAAAGCGTTGCTTTCGTGCAGGCGGATGCGGCTCCACACCTGCCTCGCGCACAGAACGCCGGTCATACCGACGACGAGGACGATCAACGGCCGGTTGACCAGGCCGAACGACCAGTCGCCTTCCGGTTTCATGAAGAAGCCAGCGATGGCGATCACCACCATGATCACGGTGATGGTGGCAGGTATCCTCCAGTTGCTCAGCCAGAGCGTGAGCAGAATAGGTAGCACGTAGAGAAGTCCGATCGCCATCCCTACCTTGGTGCTGATGTCCAAGATGAAGATGGCCGCGGTAGAAATGGCAATGAGCGCCAGGATGCCCTGGTCCTGCTTCGTGACCCTAACGGGGCTCATACCTAGTAACCTGGCCATTTCCAGACACCTGCAGCATTGGAGCTGTCCTTATTGTTATTATGATATCTTGGCGTCTATTTATTGACCGTAGTGCCGTTGATCCCTGTTGATATTATCCAGTTGCATCGCTGCTACGGTTTGGATCCCTTGGCGGCGGTCACGCGGAGACGCAACTCCCTTGCCGCGGCCGTGATGTCCGGCTGGCCCACCACCGCCGCGATGACCGCGACCCCGTCAGCACCGGCCGCGATGACAGCGCTGGCGTTGTCAAGCGAGATGCCGCCGATGGCCACTAGGGGTGTGCGCGTGCGGTGCCGCAGCTCCATGAGCAGCTTCAGGCCGCAGGCCGGGGCCGCATCCGCCTTGGAATTGGTCGCGAACATCGGTCCCAGACCGACGTAGTGGGCGCCGCCCTGGGCCGCCTGCAATCCTTCTTCCAGGGTCGAAGCGGATACGCCTATCACGAACCAGGGCGGCACCAGCAGGCGCACCGCCGGCAACGGCAGGTCCGCCTGTCCCAGGTGCACGCCGTCCGCCTCGGCCGCCAGGGCAATGTCCAACCGGTCGTTGACGATGAACAGAGCCTCGGCGGCCAGCGTTAGCTCCCGGATCTCCAGGGCGATGTGATAGAGGTCGCGGGAGCACATCTCCTTGTCCCGGAGCTGGATGACATCTGCGCCGCCCCGGAGGGCGCGCCGGGCCACCTCCACATGGCCGAGGCCGTTGGATAACCGGTCGTCCGTGACCACGTAGAGGTCGTAGCCCATCTCAGACCACCCGGACCTTGATCCGACCGGTCAGGTGCTCCGGGCTGAGGGCCGCCACGGCGTCCAGGAGGCCGATCTTGAAGGAGGCGGGGCGCTTGGCGTGCAGGGCGGCATCTTCGCCGGCCACACCGAAGGAGGAGAGCGCGGCGACCGAGGCCAGCAGGGGGTCCTGCAGCGTTCCCAAGTAGGAGGCGAGGATGGAGGTGGCCATGCAGCCGGTGCCGCTTACCTTCCCCATCAGGGGATGGCCGTTATCGACCAGCAGCGTTCTGCGGCCATCGGAAACGATGTCCGTGGCACCGCTGATGACCACCAACCCGCCCCGATTCCGCGCGAACTCCGCGGCCACCACGATCGGGTCGCCCCGGATGCCTCGAGAATCGACGCCCACCACCTTGCCGCCGCTGCCATTGAGGACGCCTATCTCTCCGGCGTTGCCCTTCAGGACGTCAATGTGGAGCTTCTCCATCAGCATCAGCGCCGTACGGGTGCGATAGGGGGTGGCCCCGGCCCCCACTGGGTCGAGGACGACGGGGATGCTGAGATGATTCGCTCTGCGCCCGGCCAACAGCATCGCTTCCACCTGCTCGGGGCGCAGCGTGCCAATGTTAAGGACGAGGGCACTAGCCAGCTCCACCATGTCCTCCACCTCTTCCTTGGCCTCGGCCATGACCGGGGCGGCGCCGATGCACATCGTGACGTTGGCGCAATCGTTGGCGGTGACGTAATTGGTGATGTGATGGACCAGGGGGCGCTTGGCCCGCAGGGCACCGAGCGCTTCGGGAACATGGTAATCTTGCATGGTGAACACCAACGGCCCGAGCTGCTTGCGGACAGACGCGGGCGATGGAAGGAGATGGGAAGAATCGCACAATAAGCTATCGCGTGCCCGCATCCGAATGGCGGTGGCTGCATGCTCCATTTCCACAATTCCCTAATAGGGGCGGGTGATTCAGAAGGACGTGAACAAGAAGCAGATCGCGGCGATGGCCATCGTCGGTGGTATCTTCATATTCATCCTCAAGCTCATAGCTTACCTGATCTCGGGGTCCATGGCCCTGCTCTCGGACGCCATGGAGTCCATCATCAACATCGTGGCCAGCATCATGCTTCTTGCCGCCATCATCATCGCGGCGCGGCCGGCCGACGAAAGCCATCGCTACGGCCACGAGAAGGCGGAGAACATCTCCGCCCTGGTGGAAGGTCTTCTGATCATCATCGCCGCGGTACTGATCATCGAAGCATCCATCGGCCGCCTCATGAGCCCCGTTCCGCTGGAGAACGTCGACGCCGCTCTGCTCATCTCGCTGGCGGCCACGTCGATCAACGGCCTCATGGGCGTCATCATGTTCCGGGCGGCCAAGAAGAGCCGCTCCATGGCCTTGGAAGGAGATGCCAAGCACCTCTTCTCCGACGTCATGTCCTCGGTCGGCGTCGTGGCCGGCCTCTTCGTGGCCAGCCTCACGGGCTGGTTCATACTGGACCCGCTCATCGCCCTGGCCGTGGCCTTCCTGCTCATCTACATGGGCATAGGCGTCCTGCGCAAGACCAGCAAGGACCTGATGGATGCGGCCTACCCTGAAGAGGAGGTCATCATCCGCGCCGTCATCCTGCGCACCGCCGGGGTCTTGGACTGCCACGAGCTGAAGACGAGGCGCTCCGGCAACCGCATATTCCTGGAATGCCACCTGTGCGTCGATGGCGCATCGACCGTCGCCGAGGCGCACGAGCTGACGGACCTGGTGACGTCGGAACTGCGCAAGGAGATCCCCGAGATCGAGGTCAACATCCACATCGAGACGCAGGAGCAGGCGGAGCTCCGGACCTAGAGCATCATTTTCTGATCACTTTAGTGAAGCTAGGAACTTGCGCGTGAACTCCTTGGCCCTCTGCGGGCCGTCGGCGGCGAGCGGCCCCCACATGCCCGTGACATTAAGGCGCAGCATCTCCGGGCGGACGGAAAGTCCCCTCTCCTGGGCGATCTCCTTCAGCCTCGGGGCGGCGCCCTTGGGATCGTCCTTCATTCTTTCCTCGTACTTCCTCAGCTTCTCCGCATCGTTCGCCACCGGCCCCCAGGTATCGAAGACGACCACCGGCTTGCCATTCCAATCGGCCACCTTCAGATCCTCCAGGAATCTCTTGGTGGGGCCGGTCATTCTGCCAGCACGAGTGGGCGAACCGATGAAGAGGAAATCGCCCTTGGGCTGCGCGGCCCTATCCTCCTTCACATTGATGATCTCGGCCTCATGACCTTCGCTGCGGATCTGCTCGGCGACCGCTTCGGCCACCATCTTGGTGCTCCCATGCTCACTGTCGTAGGCTACGATACCCTTCATCCGAACACCAAGAGATGGTCCGCCATCCGTCATCGAGCGGCATAATGGTGTCGGTCATCGCGATCGAAGGAGAGACGGTCCGTCTGGTGGCTGGCATCGTTCGCCATCGCCACCGTGGCGACCGTCGCCCGGCGTCGACGCAAAAATGATATCTCAGCCCTAGGTCGGCTCGATATCGAGGTGGCGGCAGATGACGCGCTGCATCTCCTCGAAGATCTTTTCGTAATCCTTTCTGGCGATGAGAGTGAAATCTATGCCGCGGCGACGCTCCTCGCGCAGCATGGGCGTGAACAGGTAGCCCAACGATTCGATGCGTTTCTGCGCCATGCCGAACGCCTCCTGCTTGTTCTCCTCGACGCGGTAGCCGAGGAGGCAGCGGGCGTTGTCCATGTAGAAGTCGCGGCCCCGGATGC
Source organism: uncultured Methanomassiliicoccaceae archaeon (assembly GCA_964500045.1). GTDB lineage: Archaea > Thermoplasmatota > Thermoplasmata > Methanomassiliicoccales > UBA472 > CAZCNG01. The sequence continues at coordinate 10,525 of CAZCNG010000031.1, read as the reverse complement.
GCACCTTCTCCGCCGCCATGACCGTGGCGATATCTCCCAGCACGGAGAACGGTTCCGCCCCTTCCTGGCCAAAATGGCACATGATGAAGATGCGACCGCTGTAGGTATCGGCCACTATGATGTCGAAATCTGTGAGCGTGGTATCGGCCGAGAATCCTTCTGGCTTCCCGAAGTAGAGGGGCAGTTTGGTGCCCTCGTTCTTCTCCCCGGAGTTATAGAATACGGTCAGGTCGTTGCGCTGCGCTGCTCGGATCGACTCGGCGATCTTCTTGCCTATCTTGGCGGACAACTTCCCGTGCTGCATGCGAACACCTGTGAATCACCCTTTAGTCGGGAAGACTATTTAAACCATAGAGATGGCGTGTCCGAACAATAGCATTTCCCATAGAAGGTGGATCGGGCGGGGCCAGTTGCCTCAAGCCCGCCGCCTGAGGGCCAGCTCGGGAACGGTCAGGGTGAAGCGCGCACCCTCGCCGGGGATGCCATTCTCATCCATGGTGATCCCAGTGATGGAAAGGATCTCCTTCGAAAGGAAGAGTCCCAGTCCGTGGTTCTTGCCGAAGCCGCGCGCGAACAGCTGCTCCCTCATCTCAGGCGCTATGCCGCGGCCATTGTCCTGGCACACGATCATCTGACGCCCACCTTGCGCCTCGACCGAGAACCGTACATAGCTGGCTCCCGCAGCGTGGCGCAGCGCGTTGTCGATCAGGTTATGGAACACCTTCACGATGAGCGGATCGGCGAAGACCTCCATACCATCGGGCGTGTCGTCGATCAGCTGCAGGCTTCCCAAGGAGATCTCCTGGGCGCCGGCCTTGACCAGACGGTGCACTTCCTGCCACAGGGGTTCCTTGACCCCGATGTCCTCGTAGCTCTTGGTGAACTGGATGATGGAGGATATCCGCCTTGCGTAACGCTCGGCGTTGTGCAGGAGATCGTCCTTGGCGACCTCCGGGTACCTATTCTTGAGCAGCAAGAGATTACCCTCCAGCCCGAGCACCTGATTGTTGATGTCGTGCCTGGTGATGCTGGACAGGAGATTCAGCTTCCGGTTCGCCTCCTTCAGCGCATGCTGGACGCGCTTGTTCTCGCTGACATCGATCAAGATCCCGCGCATGCCGACCGGCCGGCCCTGATGGAGCACTGGGGCAGAACTGATCAACACGGAGAAAGAAGTTCCGTCCTTGCGCCGCGCCGAGTATTCGCCCTGGCCGATACGCTCTCCGCGCATGATCCTTTGCACGTTGGCGCCGGCTCGGGCCCGGTCCTCGGGCATGATGAAGTCGATGACGTGCAGGCCGCCAGCGAGGTCGTCCTGCGTCAGGCCAAAAGCTTCCAGGGCGCGTTCGTTGCAATAGGTGAACCGGCCGCTCAGGTCCACTTCATAAATGGCCTCGGGCAGCATGTCCGCCAGCATGTGGAACCTTTCCTCGCTCTCGCGCAGCGCTCCCTCAGTGCGGCGGCGCTCGGTGACATCCTGGTTGGCGCCGTACAGTTTGACCACGCGGCCGCCCTCCACGATGGAGCCGATACGGATGAGGAAGTGACGCACTTCGCCGTCCCTGCGGATGATGCGGTGTTCGATCTCCGCATAATGGGGGGAGTGGAGCGAAGTTAGGTTGGTCTGCATGACCTCCTGCACCTTCGGCACGTCCTCAGGATGGACGAACTCCCTGAGGTACCGCTCCGGTCGCATCAGGTTTCCGCCTTCTCTCTCAGCCGTGGTGGCGTAGAGAGCATAGAACTGATCGTTGAAGGTGAACATTCCCGTCGCCATGTCCATCTCCCATTGCGCCATGCCGGTCAGCTCCATGGCCATGGCGATCTTGAGGTGGTTCGCCTTGGAGGATTCCTCGGCGAGCTTGCGCTCGGTGATGTCCCGGAGCACGACGTGGATGGCGTTGACCCCCTGGTCCTTGAACGGCACCGCGGACACTTCCACGTCCACGACCTTTCCATCGAGGCGGATGATCTTCTCTTCGATGCCAGGCACCGCCTTGCTCAGATCCCGCAATTCGTGGATGCGGCCCCTCACCTTGTCATGATAGTCCGGATGGAAGAGTTCGTAGATGGACCGACCTAGCAGCTGATTTGCAGTGCTGGCGCCAAAGAGCTGCAAACATGCCTGGTTGACAAGAACGACCCGTTCGTTGCGATTGACAAGAACGGCCATGGGAGCAAGTTCCACCAGCGTCCGATAGCGGTTCTCGCTTTCTATCAAGCTCTCTTCGGCCTTGCGGCGTTCCGAAACATCGATGTGAGAACCTACCACCGCGCGGTCGGCACTGTGGGTGGAGGGGAGGAACTTGCCGCGCGACCAGATCCATATCCAGCTGCCATTCCTATGCAGCATGCGGAAGTATTGTTGGTAAATGCCCTGCGGCTGCCGCAGGTACTCCTCGAAATTCCTGCTCGCCGCTTCCCGATCGTCGGGATGGAGGAGGGCCTTCCAAGCCCCCTCCAGGTCCAGGGGGCCTCCGCCTTCGTATTCGCGCAGGTCCCTTCCGAGCATGGAGAAATACTCAGGACTGCACCACAGGCGTCCACTGTCGAGGTGATACTCCCACGCCCCGGTGTTGGAGGCGGCGATGAGGGCTTCGTAGCGCGACGCGGCCATCTGCAGGTCGTCCGCCGAGGAGAGCAGCGATAGCTCCACGCGGCGGCCCAGGACGGCGTTGCGGATGTTGTGCGCCAATTCCGTGTACAGGGCATCGGGCGCGCCACCCTTCTGTATGTACGCATAGGCGCCGTTGTCTATGGCCTCGATGACGACCTCCTCGCGGCCGCGGCCGGTGAAGAGGATGAACGGCGTCATGTTGCCGCTGGCGCGCAGCTGTTTCAGCAGCTGGATGCCATCCTCGGTGGGCATCTGATAGTCGGAGATGATGACCTGGTAGCGCTCCCTGGAAACGGCCTTTCTCGCCTCCACGGCGGAGGTGACCGTGTCGACCACCAGGTCCCCGGCGAGCTCCAGGAACTCCTTGGTGAGAGCACAGATCTCAGGCTCGTCGTCTACGGCTAGCACATGGATCAAGGGCGGCGTCATCTTACTGCCCATTCAACCCATTTGCAGAGTACTTATTGGATTGGATTTGGGTCGCAGATTCCGACATTCAGCACGGCCTCTTGTACCCCCGGTGCTTCCTTCGTATTGCATCGACGAGCGACAGCCTTTTATCCGCACTCTCGTTCCGAGCATGATGGTCAAGTTCCGGGACCTGAAGCGCAAGTGGCAGCTGCTCATCTATCTGCTGCCCGTGTTGATCTCCATCCTTTTCTTGAAATATATATTCCATGTCATGGACTGGGAGATCATCTCCCTCAATGCGCTATTTACGAGCATCGTGGCGGCCACCACCTTCCTGCTAGGCTTCCTGATCGCCGGCGTCATCTCCGACTACAAGGAGAGCGAGAAGATCCCGGGCGAACTGGCCTGCAGTCTAGAGACCATTTACGACGAGGTGAGCATCCTGCAGGCGCACAAGCGCTGCGCCGCCACCGAGGAGTTCATGATCTTCTATTCTGGTCTGCTGGTGTCGATCGAATCCTGGTTCTACCGCAAGGAGAGGACGCAGAACCTGATGATGAAGCTCAGCGAGATGAACGAGTTCTTCTACCGCTTCGAGCCGTTGACGCAGGCCAATTTCATCGTCCGCCTGAAGCAGGAGCAGAACAGCATCCGCAAGACCATCACCCGGATCCACACCATCCGCGAGACCAGCTTCATACAGTCAGGTTATGCCATCGTGGAGGCCTTGGCGGCCCTGCTCATCGTCGGCCTCCTGATGCTGAAGATGGAACCGGTGTACGAGGCGATGTTCATCGCCGGCCTGGTCTCTTTCCTGGTGCTCTACATGATCCTGCTCATCAAGGAACTGGACAATCCGTTCAACTACGCCGCCAAGGCGGACTCGGTCAACAATATCTCGCTCAAGCCGCTGCACGACCTGATGCGCCGGACGGACCCGGAGGTTCGCAGCGCCGCGGCACCAGTACCGGCAAAGGCGATGGACGAAGGCCGCGACTAGCGAACACGGGAGTCATGCCTTGCGGCGGGATCGCTTGACTTGATCGTTGAACGACATTCCTGACCGGAAGGGACCGTTTGGAGCCTCCATTAAGAACCGCATTTCTTCTTGGGTCAAATTGGCCTGGTTTTAATAGGAGTTGCTCGTAGGGTCGTTCATCGCAGGTTATTATGGCGTTCACGAGAATCCTTCTGGTCAAACCCTCGGGCAGACACGGCCTTTCCTATGCGTTCGATCTGATCCCCACAGCACTTGAGTACATGGCCGCCGCCGTGGAAGATGTCGTTGACAGCATTACGGTCTTGGACCTGGAGATGGAACATAAGCCGTTCCAGAAAGCGGTCCAGGATGCCTTGGTGGTGTTGCGCCCCGATCTCGTGGGCATAACCATGTCCGCGACGGACCACAGCGAGGGCCTAGAGATCGCACGCCTGGCCAAGACCCAGGGGGCGATGACCATCCTCGGGGGATACCATCCATCGGCCATTCCCGGCGAGCTGCTGACGCATGCGCAGGTGGATATGGTGGTCCGGGGAGAGGGCGAGAGGACCCTGCGCGAACTGGTGCTGAAAGGTGGCCCCCAGGGAGTGGACGGCATCTCCTTCAAGGAGGAGGGCCGCGTGGTCCACAATCAGGACCGCGCCTTCATCGATGACCTCGACGGCATCAAATTCCCTGCCAGGCATCTGAGGAAGTACGCCTACGGCACCCGGCTGCTCAAGGAGCGGGAATACGATGTGCTGACGACATCCAGGGGCTGCTTTGGCCAGTGCACCTTCTGCTGCGAGCCGACCATGAGCCGGGGCCACCAGCGTTTCCGTTCTCCGCAGAACGTGCTGGAGGAGATCCTCGCCATCGACGCCTATCATCAGCACCGGCCGCTGAGCATAGACGTCACCGACCCTAATTTCCTGGGGCGGCCGGAGCGGGTGGAGAAGCTCTGTGACCTGTTGGCAACGCAGAAGCTGGACATACGATTCGGCATCAAGGTGAGGGCCGACTCGGTGGCCAAGCACCCGGAGATCGTGCGCAAGATGATCGCCGTGGGCCTGGAAGGATTCGAGATGGGCATCGAATCACCGAACATGGACGATATCAAATCGGTCTCCAAGGGATTGAACACGGATGTGCACATCCAGGCCGTGGAGAACATCAAGAGGTACGGAGGCAACGCCGGCGGTACCTTTGTCATCGGTCTCCCGGAGCAGACGGAAGAGCAGATACTGCAGTTCCCCGCCTACGCGAAGAAGATCGGGCTCACCAGCACGGCCTACGGCATCGCCACCCCCTTCCCGGGCACGCGCTTCTACGAGGACCTGAACGCCCAGGGCCTTATCTCCGAGAAGGATTGGAACCGCTACGATGAAATGCATTCCATCTTCACCTCCAAGCACGTCACCGGCGCCAGGATCGAAGAGCTGGCCTCCATCTGCATGGCTAGATTCTGGACGGTGGACACCTTCCTGGAGAAGGAACGCATGCACCTCATCAGACATTCCTCCAAGCGCTCGCTGGCCTCCTTCATCAAGGAGAAGATGCAGGAGCTGAGCTTCTCACTGGATATCGGCTCGCAGCTGCAAGATAAGAATCTCGGCAAACACGTGCTCTCCGTGATCGAGGCTTCGGCGGACCCGCACGTGGAAGAGTACACGAGAAAGATGGGCGTGCACAACCTCATCGAGATGTCCGCGCCTTTGCGGGTATTGGGCGACCAGACGGTGCAGCTCACGGTCCAGAACCAGGGCGTACCGATCACCAGCTGGGTCCTGAAGGCGTCACCGGCCGGAGTGGAGTACATCAAGGTCATTCCGGGGAAGACGGACGGGAACACCGTCAGCGTCACCATGGACATCGGCGATTTCGAGTTCAGCGAGGGTTCTAGCATCAATCCCCTCGACAGCCTCCGTATCCTGGGGAAGATGCTCGCCTCCAACCGCGGGCTCAGGAAGCAGCCGCACATGATGCGCTTGCTGATGGCCGGTGGGGTGGAGCTGATCACGGGCCTCAGAAAGAAAGGGCCTCGCTATGTCGAGGATTGAGCCGTTCGCCCATCCGCTCTGCTTCTTTTCTTTCCTGAGATCCATTGGCATCTGCGCAGCGGACCTGGGCTGACGATCTTTGAGGGGCCGCAGGAAGTGCCCATAGGATAGAGGCATTGCGAGGCGACGACGCGCGACGTTCCTGCGGTTCTTCACCTGCGCGCGCTGACAGTGCCCATTTTCCCAGCATTTTGAAGGCCGGGCAATTGGAGCGATGCATAGCAAATACTCCTGGAACGAATGATGATCCAGTGAGAGAATGGAGCTCTACCACCGCATCCTTATCCCCACCGACGGCAGTGAGAACACCAGGGCCGCCACGATGCACGGTCTCGCCCTGGCGAAGAACAGTGGCGCCGAAGTGACCGCGTTGTTCGTGGTCGATGACTCGGCCTACATGAATCAGACCTGGACCAGCATCCTGCCTTCGGCAGCGCCAGATCTGGCCCAGGTGTTGGAAGAGGAGGGCAAGAAGGCCGTGGAGATGGTGCGCCTCGAGGGGGAGAAGCTCAATATCAAAGTGATTACGAAGATCGAGCACGGGCATCCGGCCAAGGCCATCAACGATATGTCCCGAAACTACGATCTGATCGTCATGGGGACGCTGGGCCGCTCCGGCGTGTCCAAGCTCCTGCTGGGCAGCGTGGCGGACAAGGTCGTACGCCTATCCGAATGTCCCGTGCTGGTGGTCCGCAATCCCAGGACGAATTGAGCGCCGGCAGCGAACGGACGCATAGCAGAGGGTTTGGCGGACGATCTCAGCCGTCAGCCCGGTCCAGCGCCCAGTCATATCTGAGGTAGTCGTTCCCTTTGAAAAGATAGGCCTTACTGACGAAGGCGCCGAAGCCCTCGAGCGTGGCGCAACGGTCCTTCTGGAACCCGCTCGGCAGCATATTCCAGCCGTCCGCGATCTTCTTCGGATAGCCGGCGTCCGCATGGTCGTTCTTCCAGTCGAAACGAACGTAGGAATCGCCCTTGAAGAAGTAGGCCTTGCCAGCGAACTGTCCGCGCCCGTTGCCGGCGGCGTCGAAGTCGCCTTCAAAGCCAGCGGGGAGCCCGGGCCAGTTGCCGGCGATCTTCTTCGGTGCGTCGTACACGGCGTGGTCCTTGACCCAATCGAATTTGACGTAGGAATCGCCCTTGAAGAAATAGCAGTTGCCAGCGAAGGCGCCCTCGCCATTGATGGCCGCATCGATATCGGAGAAGAAGAGAGACGGCAGACCAGGCCAGTTGCCGGCGATCTTCTTCGGGTAGCCGGCCACGGCCTGGTCGGTGTTCCAGTCGTATTTGACGTAGGAGTCGCCCTTGAAGATGTAGCAGGCACCGGTGAAGGGGCCGCCACCATTGAGGACGGCGTCGAAGTCGCCCTCGAATCCCTTGGGCAGGGCGTGCCAATTGTCAGTGGTCTTCATGACCGCGCCCATCTTCGCCTGCTCCGGCGCCTTGCCGGTCGAACCGCCCTCTCCGCGTCTCATCTCTTCACCGTTCAGAACGATGCGCGAGAATCGACAGTTCTCTATATGGCCTTGTCGCAAAGTTGGCGTTGGAACCTAAGAAGAAACGCGGCGGATGCTCATCCATCGCAGCGGGAACGTGGAGCCCCGGCCCATCCCGCTCAGCAACGTTATCGGGGTGCGGAGAGCGCGACGATCCCGGTGGCTGCCCGTTCACGAGGGAAACGTGCATTCCCATCAATAGCGGCAATTGATAATTGAAACGATACTATCTTGACCCCACCCGGCAACATCATACCATAGAGGGCGCCAGGAAAGAGAGCTCTCGGCAAAAGGCATGATCGCGCCTCACCGGCTTTCATGTCCCTGTCCGGACCCTGCCACCTGGCGTCCTTTGATTCTCCAGCATCACTTCCACGGCAGCTACGTTCTGCAGCAACGACCACGTCGCAAGGTGGAAGGTGAAGATCTCAGCAAGTAACGTGCAGCAAGGCCACCGTCTTCTTTGTGGAGGCGGTCAGTTCTATCAGCGCGCGTGGTGTGCTGCCGACGAAGAACTCATGCTCATCCAGCATCTTCTCGGCCTTGGGCGTGAGGGGCATGGCATTGCTGTGTCCGGTGCCGATGATGATCATCTCCGGAGACTCGGACTTCAGCAGCAAGAGCTCTTTGCCGGTCAGCGGAGTGTGGCCATACTTCTGCTTCTTCTTCCGGGAGAGAGATTTGTCCCTTTGAGTGACGGTACCGTCCACGTGCACGATGACATCGAAATCATACTTTGTGCCGTTCAGTTCGACCCAACCGAATGCACAGGCATGCTTGGCCGTTTGAACTTCGACCCGGGGCGGAGCTTCCGAAGCCGACTGCGGGGCCTTGGTCTTCTTCCGGGCCGGTTTGGAAGTGGCGCACTTTTCCTTGGCATCGCCCTTGCCCTCCAGATCAACCGTGGGGGTCACCGCTAGCGGCTCCGCGGCCTTGGGCGCCGGCGAATTCGCCGCGTCCACCATCGGGGGATACAGCTCAACAACCGATGCGCTACTTTCTTTAGCGACCACAGCGGCCGGGGAATCCTTTGGAAGTTTCATGAAAATCTCAAGGCCAAGAGGAGTGTCTCTCCCTCTTAGTCTCTTGCTACCGGATGGGGGATCGGACGAGCCCAGATGCATTCAATCGCCGTCCCAATGACTATATATCGCAGGGGCGCACCATTTGGCCTAGCTCGATGAACGGTAGTGAGGATGCTTACCTTGGATAGCGAGATACTCTATCAAACGATCTTCAAGCGCAAGTCGATAAGAAAGTACGACAGCGCTCCCCTCGATGAGAAGACCATGGAGAGGGTGCGTTCCGAAGTCGCTGCGCTCAAACCAATGATCCCGGAGATCAAGACCGAGTTCAGATACCTGGGCACGGAGGACGTGAAGGGTATGTTCAAGGCGGAAGCACCACACTATCTAGCCATCTACTCAGAGGAGAAGCCGGGCTTCGCCGCCAACGCCGGCTTTCTCTTGGAGCAGATGGACCTCTTCTTCAGCGCCATGGGCATCGGCTGTTGCTGGCTGGGCGGGTCCAAGCCGAACAAGAAGGCCGCGCCGGTCGATGGATTGGAGTACGTGATCATGCTCGCCTTCGGCAAACCGACGGAGGAGTTGCAGCGCAAGAGCGCGGCGGAGTTCAAGAGGAAACCGCTGGCGGAGATATCTGACGTCAAGGGAGCGGACGAGCTGCTGGAAGCGGTGCGCACCGCGCCCTCGGGCATCAATAACCAGTCCTGGTACTATCGCGGGGACGCGGGCAAGATAGACGCGTACTATGCAAAATCGATGCTCACCGATCAAATGAACCAGACCAACGTCGGCATTGGCCTGTGCTGCCTCTGGCTCTCAGCTATGCATCAGAATAAGCAGGTCGAGCTGGTCTACGAAGCGTCGAGCGAGACAAAAGCCCCCAAGGGTCACAAGTATGTCATCTCGGCGAAGCTCCAGTGAAGGAATCAAGACCAGGCCACACTCCTTCTGATCTATGATGAGCACGACCGCAAAAGTGACCATGGATTAGATATGGATAGGCCCATCACTGGTGAGCTCTCATCGATAGGAAGCAGCGGCCAAGATCATTGAGCACATCATCCATGGCCTGGGTCTTCTAGGCAATAAAGACTGCAAGGCCATCGTCGCTCCTGTTCAACACCTTGAGAAGGAAGGTTTGAGCGAGCCTTAGCTGGATCTTTACCTACGGAATTAATATAGAGCGATCGCTGACCAACCGGCCCACGACGGGTCAACGACGCTCTGACCGCTAGAACTAATTCTTCCGCTTCCACAGCACTGCCCCGAGGGCGATAGCGGCGATGGCCGTGATGGCTAGGCCAACGAAGAGCAGCGTATTGTCCGCCGGCGGGTTCGGCACGGATCCGCTGACCGGTACCGAGCTGGACCCGATGCCGACGGAATTCGACGCCATGACGTAGTAGGTGTAGGTGGCGCCGACGCTGGCCGTGCTATCCGTGTAGTTGAGCATGGCCGCGCCCACATTCGCCAGCAACGTGGCGACGCCGCCCACGGCGCGGTACACCGTGTAGCTGGTGATGGCGCTGCCTCCGCTGTAGGCTGGTGCCTGCCAGGACAAGATTATCTTGCCATCGCTGGGCGTGGCCGTCAGACCGGTGGGCGCACCGGGTCCGGTCATGGCCGTAGCGTTGAGCACATTGGATGCAGCGGATTCTCCCGCGGCGTTCACCGCGCGAACGGCGAAGTAGTACCTCGAACCGGCGCCCAGCTCTGTCACGTTGATCGAGAGCGTCGCCGCGGACAGCACAGTTCCGAACTGCGTGTTCGGTTCGCTCAATCCGAAGAACACCTTGTAGCCTAGGATCGACGCGCCGCCATCGTTGGCGGGCGCCGTCCAGACCAGTAATGCGCTGTTAAGGCCACCGGTAGCGGAAACGAGCGCCGGCGCGCCGGCGATGGTGTACGGCATCGCATTGAGAAGGTTGGAGAGGGGC
>CAZCNG010000030.1:0-17066 GCA_964500045.1 uncultured Methanomassiliicoccaceae archaeon | reverse complement strand
GCCGCAACCACTGGATCCGCCCGCATCACATCATCGCCATCATCGAGACGGACGCGAAGGGCCGCTATCAGGTCAGCAACGACATGATCCGCGCCACCTACGGCCATTCGATCGAACTCAACCTGCGCCTGCCGACGGACAACATTCCGGGCAAGCTCTATTATCCGACGACGCCGGAAGAGGCGGACATCGTCCTGGAGACCGGCCTCAAGCCGTCCGACCGCAAACTGGTGCATTTGTCAAAGACGTACCAGGACGCGCTCAACGCCGGCAAGGTGCGCACCGAGTCCCCTATCATCTTGGAGATCGACGCCCAGGCGGCCATGGACAGCGGTATCGTCATCCAACAGGCCGGCCGCACCGTTTACCTGGCACCGGAGATACCGTGCAATTTCCTCATGCGCGCCGAGGCACCGGTCATCGAAGAAGAAGAGATACAATAGGGGCCGCGGCGATCACAGCGGACGGCGGCGTTCATCTTCGGACATGGTGTGGTTCGGACCCGCGGTCATTTCTACAGTAAGCATCCTATTCACCGCAAAGCGGCATTTCTCCTTGGATCGATGGAGAATCCCTGCAAAGGAGGTAGAATTGAGAACATGAAGGAGTTTGAGGCCCGCCCCATTCGCCTAAGCGAGGGGGGAGACTATCTGCAGGACCTGGAAGACGATGGTCAGAGAGAAGACGACCAACAACGGCAGGATGGCCGCATCCATGGCCGCGAGTGCCTTCTTCGACCGCTTCGAAGAGGCGGTGATCAGTTCCCTCGACGATAGCAGCGAGACCAACAGGATGGCGATCAAAGCGCCGCCTACACCGCCCATGATAGTACCCGTCAAGGCTACCGCACTCGAACTAGTAGATGACAGAGTTGTGGCCGCAGCTATCGACATTTCGAAGAACATTAAATTACCGAAGGCTACTAGAACAATGTCAGTATAAAGATATTGTCATCTCAACCAGGACGACGAGGCGGGGTCACTCGACAACTGAGAACCTAAAGTGGCTCTTCCAAAAGTTGATTAGGTAGGCCTGGGAATCGAGGATGGAATGTTCCAGACGGCCGACACGCTGCTCGGTAAGGAGGGCAGGAAATGGATGGGCGTCCATATCGTATCCTACGATTGGGATGGATTCCAGCCCGAACTGCTCATCTTCGACCAAGAGAGCAGAGAATTGTCCAAGTTGGAGCTCACGGTAGGGCAGAAGATAGACTGGAAACTGTCGGAGGATAAGGTGTGCACCGGTTCCTTCCCCGACGGCGACTATCAACCTTGCCCGCGCTCCCTGCCCGTCTCGTCCTTCGACCAATGCAGGCGGTGTTCTTCCTCCTGGATCGGCGTGCAGGAGTGCGTCTTCGAGCCGCAGTGCGACGGCGAGCGGTGCGAGAGCGCCATCTGCCGCAAGGAGCACACCATCTACATGGCCTTCTTCGGCGCCAAGGCGAAGATCGGCATGACGACCTCGGCGCGCCTACGGGAGAGGGGCACCGAACAGGGTGCGGACGCCATCGGCAGGCTGGCCACGGCTTGCAACCGGAAGCAGGGGCGAGAGCTAGAGAACACCATCTCAAGGCTGCTGAAGCTCCCGCAGATCATGCGCGTGGACGAGGCGGTCAAGGCCATGACCCGACATCCGGACGGTGCGGCGCTCTGCCACCTCTATGGGGAGAGAGCGGATGTGCTGCATTCGACCTTGGGCCTGCAGCCGGAACCGCTCGCGCTCCTGGACCGCTATCCACTGCTGGGAGAGATGGGTCACCTGTCGCGGCGCCACGTGACTGGTAGACACGTGGGCGAGATAATCGGCATCAAAGGTAAATTGATGGCGTACCGCGACCCCGGCGGAGGCTCGCTCGTCCTGCAGGCCTCCTCGCTGCCGTCCCATTTTCTGCGCCAGCCCAGGGCGAAGGGTTAATACCATCCACGCCTTCAAAGTGCGAAAGGAACGGATTTCATGAGCGTTACCTTGAAGCCGGAAGAGATCACCAAGCGCTACGGCAGGCTCTTCTGCAAGGGTTTCTACACGCTCGTGGACGAGAAGGCCGGTCTGGCGCAAATCATAGAAGAATGCAGCGCCAAAGGCCCGGTCGAATGGGATGCGGTGAACCGCCGACGTGCTGGTGGAGCGGTCGAGAAGATCCGCGTGGAAGGCACCACCATCATCATGGACACCATCCTGGGTGAGCGGGAAGTGAACTTCGGACCTGCTTCCAAGGAAACGGGCGGCCAGGGCCTGAAGGCAGTGCGCGTAGAGGGCGATGTGGTCAAGACCACCTGGGTCGGCCTTGCGGGAGCCAGCGTCGGTATAGGCGCGTGCATGCCGCAGGGGCCGGGCACCATCTGCGCCGAGTATCCTGACGACGCGCAGATCGGTGGGGCGCATCGCATCGAAGTGACGGTCACGTCGCCCAAACTGGTGCGGGTCATCATCGCCGTGGACGACACGGACACCAAGGAAAGGGGTGCCACCTGGGCCTCCGTGCTCAGAGTGGCACGCGAGTGCCCCCTCGGGCATCTCCTGGAGCATAAGATCATCCAGCTCAATCCGAATGTGCCGGAGAAGACCACCAACTGCTCCAGCACCGGCGTTTCCTTCGCCATCCGCGAAGAGGACGCGCCGGCGCTGATCGAGTACTTCGTGAACGCGGTGCGCCGCGAGAGCTTCTCCAAGAACACGGCCATCGTGATCTACCAAGGATTGAAGGTGCCGCAGCCCCTTGTGGACTATGGGCTCAGGGCAAAGAAGGACATCCTCACGGTGGAGATCGCTCGGACCGCCGCCAGGGAGGGGGGTGCCAGCATCATCGAGATAACTGGACCGAGAGGCACCATCGGCGCCGTCGCCGGTCTTGGTTGCTTCGATCTGGGCCTGCGGGCCGCGGCGCTGCCAGAGGATGAGGTGTAGGCAAGATGGTGAAGGACGAGATCTCCAAAGCTATAGCCAATACGGCGTACCAGACCTACGAGAGGCGTTTGCAGCGCGAGGTCCTGGAATCACCAATGCCGCACCACATCGCGATCATCATGGACGGCAACCGCCGCTTCGCGCAGGAGATAGGACTAGAGCCGATGGAAGGACACATCAAAGGCAAGGATAAACTTGAGGAGGTCATGGAATGGGGTATGGAGCTGGGCATCAACATCCTCACCGTATACGCCTTCAGCACCGAGAACCTTACCCGGAATGAGGAAGAGGTCGCATGTCTGATGGACCTGTTCACCGAGAACTTCCACAAGCTGGCGAAGGATGAGAGGGTCCACAAGAACCGCATCCACCTCACCGTCATGGGGCAGAGGGAGCTACTGCCGGAGAGGGTCCAGGAAGCGATCGCTGCGGCCGAACAAGCCACCGTCGGCTATGAGAAATACTTCTACAACATCGCTCTGGCCTACGGGAGCCGGCAGGAGATCGTTCAGGCCATCCGACAGGTCGCCCAGAAGGTTAAGGACGGGGAACTGGAGGTGGACGATATTGACGAGAAGGTGTTCTCCGGATTCCTCTACACCAAGGACTTCCCCGACCCGGATCTCGTACTGCGCACCAGCGGTGAAGAGCGCGTCTCCAACTTCCTATTGTGGCAGATGGCCTACAGCGAACTGTACTTCACCGATGTGTACTGGCCTGGGTTCAGGAAGGTGGATTTCCTCCGGGCGATCAGAACGTACCAGATGAGGAAGCGGCGTTTCGGCAAGTGATAAATAGCCTCAGTCTCGTTGCGCCAGCGTCAGCTCATGGCCAGGACGGACATCATCTTCCTGCACGCGCCCAGCGTGTATGACTTCAGAAAAGAGTCGCTCTTCTACGGACCGGTCAGCGATCTCGTGCCTTCTACTCCGGTCTTCGAGATGTACCCCTTCGGCTTCACTACGATGGGCACCGCCCTGCATCAAGAGGGTTACCGGGTGCGCATTTACAATATCGCCAGCATGATGCTCAATGACGCGAAGCTCGATGTGGAGAAGCTCATTGCCCGCATGGACGCGAACGTCTTCGGCATCGACCTGCACTGGCTGCCGCATGCGCATGGCGCGCTCGCCATCGCCGCGATCGTCAAGAAGCACCACCCGGAAGCGAAGGTGCTGATGGGAGGGTTCTCTTCCACTTACTATCACGAAGAGCTGATCCGTTATCCGCAGGTCGACCTCGTCATGAAAGGAGATTCCACGGAAGCGCCGATGATCGAGCTGATGCACCATCTGGGGCACCGGGGAACATTGGAGCGGGTGCAGAACCTCACCTACAAGGAGGAAGGAGGACGGGTCCGCATCAATAGGATCACCCACGTTCCGGACGATTTGGACGGCATCGAAGTGGATTACGGATGGCTGGTCCGTTCCGTGCTCAGGTACCGAGATCTGGAGGGATTCAAGCCCTTCAAGGACTGGGACCGCTACCCGCTGACCGCGGTGTTCACAGTGCGTGGCTGCAGCATTCAGTGCTCCGTGTGCGGCGGTTCCTGCCCGGCAATGCGCAACTTCCTCAACCGGCAGAAGCCTGCGTTCCGTTCACCAGAGAAGGTGGCGCAGGACATCCGCAACATCCAGGATTATCTGAAAGCACCTACGTTCGTCGTCGGCGATGTGCGCCAACATGGCAAGGACTATGCGGACCGTTTCTTCGCAGAAGCGAAGAAGCTCGGAGTGGACAACGAGATCGTTCTGGAGTTGTTCTCTCCGGCCAAAGCAGATTTCTTCCAGCAGGCGCAGGAAAGTCTGGGTCGCTATTCCATCGAGTTCTCGCCGGATTCGCACGATGAGAAGGTGCGCCGTGCGCTAGGCCGCAACTTCGATACACCGGGCATGGAGGAGTCGGTGCAGGCGGCGCTCGCCAACGGCGCCAATCGCTTCGACATGTTCTTTATGATCGGTCTGCCGGAGCAGGACCGACATTCGGTATTGCAGAGCGGGGAGTATGCTGCGCGCCTCTACGACCTCGTCAAGGACGACAAACGACTCTTCGTCTACATGAGCCCACTGGCGCCGTTCCTGGACCCGGGCAGCGCCGCCTTCGAGAACCCGAACAAGTTCGGGTACCGCAAATTGGCGAAGACCCTGGAAGAGCATCGCGTGCGCCTTAACCAACCTTCCTGGAAGTACGTCCTGTCCTACGAGACGAAGTGGCTGAGCCGCGACGACATCGCCGCCGCCTCCTACGACGTGGCGGATATCCTCAACCGCGTCCGCTTCGAGCACCACCAGATAGATCAGGAAGAGATGGAGGCGCGGGCCTGCCGCTCCAAGGGAGCGCGCGAGCTGATGGCGAGGATCGACCAAGCCATCAAGCTGGCCGAGAGGGAGAGGAGGGAAGAACTGACGCGCATCAAACAGGATGCGCACGAGTTGATGGAGTCGACCATCTGCCGCAAGAAAGACCTGGAGTGGGGCAGCAAGAGCGTCATGCGCAGCGGGCCTCGTGCATTGTTGGGGCTGCTGAAGCACATGCGCGACTGAATCGAGGCCCCCTAGGGAAGCACAGGCTTGCAGCGGATCAGCTTGTTGATGCGGCGCAGGCCAAGGATGCTCATGGCCGTCTCCAGACGCCATGTGCTGCCGAAACAGGTGTTGGCCAAATGCTTCGTCCGGACGGCGGTGCGCAGCGGTGGGTACACCTGCTTGCGGCACAAGGACTCATACTCTTGCAAGGGAGCGCCGGACTTGACATGTTTCGCTGCTATTTGACCGGCGAAGCGGCCGCACAGCAGGGCGATGGGGATACCCCCGCCGTTCACGGCCATGACCTGTCCAGCGGCGTCGCCGACGAGCAGGCATCCGTCCGCGGTGGCCTTCCGAATGGGGCCGCTCATGGGCACGACCTTGCCGGCCGGCCGTGGCGCGTCGATCTTCTTGAGGGCGGTGAACTTATCAAAGTACTCGCCCAAGTCCATGTGGGAGAACCTGCGCGCGACGCCCAGACCGACGTTGGCGCTGCCGACCTTGGGGATGATCCAGGCATAGCCGCCCGGGGCCACGGAACCAAAATACATCTCCGCCACCGGCTCGAAATCGCCCTTCGCCTGCACCGTAACGGCGGGGCAGAGGTCGGTGGACCGCTCCAGCCCGAAGCTCTTGCCGACGAGCGAGAGCGGACCGTCCGCTCCGACGATGAGCTTCGCCTCTATCTCGAGCGAATCGGTGCGGACGTAGCCCTTGCGCACTTCCACGACGCGCTGGCCGGTCATGATCTTGGCACCGGCGCTGACCGCTTTGGCGGCAAGGTGCTGGTCGAAGCGGTCTCGATCCGTCGTATAGCCGCTGAACTTGACGTCCCAACTGTGCATCTTCGGAGAGAAGATGCGGATGATGTCCGTATCTAGAACGTGCAAAGAAGAGGGGAGCTCGAAGAGTCGGGTGACGTTCTCCGCCTGCGGGAATATCTGCACCAGCTCCTCGGGGTCGGGCATGAACTCACCGCATCGGACGGGCTGGCCGATGACCGGTCTGCGTTCCAGGACGAGGACCTCGGCACCCCCAAGCGCCGCATGCTCGGCGGTGGTGGTGCCAGCGGGGCCAGCGCCCACCACTAGGATGTCGGTCTTGATCTTCTCCACCGGAGCACCTCAGGCGTTCCTTTCCACGACCACGTTGGCCAGGCAGAGCATGCCGTCCTTGTAGTGGGAGGGCGGGAGGACGGACAGTTCCTTCTTGGCCAGTTCGACATAGCGCTTGGCCTCGGCGCGCGCCCTGTCGACGGCATCGGTGGACTTGATGAGCGCGAGAGCCTGGTCCAGCTCGGCCAGGTTGCGGCTCTTGCGCATGAACAGCTCACGGATCTGCGCACCCTTGTGCGGGTCCTTCATGGCGATGAGCATCGGCAGCGTGGGCTTCCCGTCCAGGAAGTCGATCCCATGCGGCTTGCCCATCGTCTCCTGGTTGCCTTCGATATCCATGATATCGTCCACGATCTGGAAAGCTATGCCCATATTGAGGCCGTAGCGACCCATGGCCTCCATCACCTCCGGCGTGGATTTGGAAAGGTAGGCACCGACGCGGGCCCCCGCCTCGATGGGCTTGGCCGTCTTGCCCTCGACGATCTTGATGTACGCCTCGATGGGCGTCTCGGGATCGAACTCATAGAACGATTGCAGCATCTCGCTCTCCGCGATGGCGGTGCAGGCGGAAGCGATCATTTCCACGACGGTCTCATCGAAAATGCCGCCCAAGCGGAAGCTCTGCACGAAGAGGAAGTCGCCGGCGATCAGCGCGCGCTGCGTGCCGTACTTGCGGTACGCGGCCACCCGTCCACGGCGGAATTCGCCCTCGTCGTTGATGTCGTCGTGAATGAGAGTGGCAGAATGGATCATCTCAAAGGCGGAGGCCATGCGGATGGCCTTCTCCGGCGTGCCGCCGCCCGTTGCCTTGAAGGAAAGGATGGTGACACCGGGCCGCATTCTCTTGCCCCCGGCGCCGATTACGTACAATGATATCTCCGTGAGCAGCGGTTGCTCTGAGGAAACGCTGCGGCGCATTTCCTCCTCGACCAGACGGATCTCCTCTTTGATAGTGGAGTCCCAGGCTTCGGCCATTGCGGTGCGATATGATGAGAATATACTTAACGCTTACTGGAACGGGTATAAATAAAAAATTAAAATTATAAAATGTTTAGGAAAGAAATTGAGCCTTCAACCGCCCCAGGGGAGGACGAAGGTGCGGGCGGCGGATTGCGCCGCATTGATGAACGGCTCGGGCCAGATACCCATGATGATGGTCATGGCGAGGCAGATCGCGACCGCGGCCACCATACTGGTGGGCAGCTTGAGCTTCTCTTCGCTGGCCCCCCTGTCGACATACATGTACTTGACGATGCGCACATAGTAGAACAGAGAGATGGCGCTGTTGATGATGCCGGCCACCGCAAGCCACAGGAGCCACTCCGAGCCGGCCACCGCTGCGGAGATGGGCGCAGAGAACAGCACGAACTTGGAGGCGAATCCAGACAGCGGCGGAATACCCGCGAGCGCGAACAGGAATATCGCTATGGCGAAGGCCATGAAGGCCGACCGCTTGGCCAATC
Organism: uncultured Methanomassiliicoccaceae archaeon; assembly: GCA_964500045.1. Taxonomy (GTDB): domain Archaea; phylum Thermoplasmatota; class Thermoplasmata; order Methanomassiliicoccales; family UBA472; genus CAZCNG01. Next base: position 9,053 of record CAZCNG010000030.1, on the reverse strand, counting down.
CCTTGTACTCCGTGATCGTCTCACCGATAGCCACCGTGGCCAGCGTGGCCACGGCGATGAAGGCGCCTCCCTTCATGAACGCGTGGGTCATGATCTGGAAGATGCCGCCGGCGAGGGCGTACTGAGTAGCGACGGGTATCGCGATGAGGATGTAACCGGCCTGGGCGATCGAAGAGTACGCGAGCATCCTCTTGATGTTGGTCTGGCTCAGGGCCATGAGGTTGCCCACGGTCATGGTGGCGATGGCGATGATGGCCACGACGACACTCCAGTCTGCCTTGAGGGCGATGAGGCCGATAAGGAACAGTTTGAAGAGGGCGATGAAACCCATCTTCTTGCTGCCCGCAGCGAGCATCGCGGTGATGGTGGTCGGAGCACCCTCGTACACATCAGGGGCCCAGGCATGGAACGGCACCAGGGCGACCTTGAAGCCGAAACCAGCGATGGTCATGATGATGGCGAGGTAGAGAACCGGGTTGAATCCGGTGAGACCCACCAAAGCGGCGTTGATGGCGGTGAAGCTGATCTCTCCAGTGACGCCGTAGAGCAGGGATATGCCGAAGAGCGTGAACCCGGTCGACATGCCGCCGATGATGAAGTACTTGGTCGCCGCCTCGGACGCCTTGGGGTCCTTCTTACGGTAGGCCACCAAGATGTAGGAGACTATGCTCGTCATCTCAATGCCCACGAACAAGGACAGCAGATCGGTCGCCATGGACACGAACAGCATACCCAGCGTGGCGAACAGGATGAGGCTGAAGTACTCGGGCTTGTTGCGGTCGTTCTCGACGTACTTGACCGAGGCCAGGATGACGAAGAACGCCACGCCGAGGAATACCAGGCCGAAGAGCGCCGAGAAGGCGTTCAGCACCAACGAGCCGTTCATGAAGCTGATCGACGGAGTGGTGTTGATGTTCCACAGGAAGTTGATCAGGACGAGCATCGCACCGGCGATGCCGACCAGCGAGACGCCGGCCAGCACCTTGCTGGATTTGGTGGCGAAGCCGATCGCCGGCAGCAGGATGGCCACCAGCACCAGGATGATCTCAGGCAGAATTGCAGAGAAGTCGATCATCTTAGATCCCTCCAGTGAACAGTTTTGGTATCACATGCACTGCAGGCACGATGTACTGCAGGATCAGTCCCGGCAGTATGCCGAACAGCACTATCAGCACCGCGAGCACGCTCAGCGGTATGCCCTCGTACCAGGAGACGTCATGGACATGCTCCATGTCCACGTCCTTGGTGAGCGGCCCGAAGAGGACGCGCTGCATGGCCCAGATGTAGTACGCCGCGGTGATGGCGACGCTGATGACCGGGAGCAGCAGTAGCCAGCCCCATGCTTCGAACGTTGCCGTGAAGATGGCGAACTCCGCGACGAATCCGACCATGCCCGGCAGGCCGAGCGAGGCCATGAAACCGATCATCATGAAGGTCGCTGCAATGGGCATCTTAGCGGCCAGACCGCCAAGCCGCGGGATGCTTCTTGTGCCGACCTTGTGCTGCATGATGCCGCACATCATGAAGAGGACTGCCGTGATGAGGCCGTGCGCGAACATCTGGAAGACCGCGGCCACGACACCCAGTTCGCCTAGCGTGGCGATCCCCAGCATCACAAGCCCCATGTGACTGATGGACGAATACGCCACCATCTTCTTGAGATCCTTCTGTGCCAGGCACATGAAGGCGCCATAGAGGATGGAGACTATGCCCAGTATGATCATCACTACCTGCCATTGCACCGCCCCATCGGGAAGGGTGGGCAGACATATCCTGATGATACCGTAGCTGCCCATCTTGAGCAACAGGGCCGCCAGCAGGACACTGCCCGCGGTCGGCGCTTCGACGTGCGCGTCCGGCAACCAGGTATGGAAGGGCACCATCGGCATCTTCACAATGAAGCCGAAGAAGAGCGCCCCGAACACCACCATCTGGAAGTAGGCCGAGAAAGAGCCACTTACCATGGCGATGTCTATCATGCCGAAGGAATAGAACCCAAGCTTCGGAGCGGCCTGGAAGTATAGGGCCAGGATGCCGAGCAGCATCACCAGTGAGGCGATATGGGTATAGATGAAGAACTTGATCGACGCGTACTCACGCCTCGGTCCGCCCCATATGGCGATGAGGAAGTACATCGGGATCAGCACGACCTCCCAGAAGACGTAGAACAGGAAGTAATCCAGGGACATGAACACGCCCAGGACACCGACCTCCAGTATTAGCATCAGGCCCATGTATTGGTTGGTGCGGGTCTCCACATCCCACGAGAAGAGTATGGCGAGGAAACACAGCAGGGTGGTCAGGAAGACCATCGGCAATGATATCCCATCGACCCCCAGATCGTAGGAGATGCCCAGGGTCTGGATCCAAGTATAGCTCTCGGTGTACTGGAACGAATAGCTGTTCAGATTGAAGCCGAAGAGCATCAGCAAGGAGAGGACCATGGGGACCGCCGCGAATGCCAGGGCGACGATCTTAGCGGTCTTGCCCTTCTTGGTGAAGAAGGTTATGATTGCTCCTACCAGCGGGAACAGGATCAGGAGGGTGAGTATGGGTATGCCTTCAAACATTTGGATCACCTCAACGCTCCCACGACATAGAGCAGGATGATTAGCACCGCCACTCCGGCGACCACCAGCGCGGAATAGGTCTGCACGAAGCCCGTCTGAGCCCTGCGCATTCCCTTACCGGCGCCGTAGATGCCGTGGGCGATGGCGTTCACAATACCGTCAATGACCTTGCGGTCGAAGATGTCCAGGGCGAGGGAGAAGCCATACACGGCCCTCTCTCCGACCCAATTGTAGCCCTTGCTGAAGCCGTAGCGCGACAGCAGCACCTTGCTCATGGTGTTGACCCAGGGGCGGGCCATGATCTTCTCGGCGGACACCTTCTGCTTGTAGAAGGTGAAGTACGCGAGGACAATGCCGAGGACCGCCACGATGATGCTGATATAGGTAAGCACCGAGCTGAACACGGCGCCGAAGTTGAACGGTTCCGCTTCCTCGAAGTAGATGGCCGAACCGAAGCCGCCGCCGATGAAGACGCAGAGACCGGAACAGGCGGCGAGGACCGCCAGGATGATGAGCGGCACCAGCATGACGAGCGGGGCCTCCCTCTCCTTGTGCGCCTTGCCGTGGCTGTGGTCGCCGTGGTCGTGGTTACCGTGGGAATCGCCGTGCGCCTCGTGGTGCCCGGCGTTCTTGGTGGCCTCTCCTTCGGGTCCTTTGAACACCTTGAACCACATGCGGAACATGTAGAAGGCGGTCATGAAGGCCGTGGCGATTGCCAGCACCCAAAGCACGGTGAAGATGGCGTTGACCTCACCAGCATTGTAGACGCTGGCAAGGACCTCATCTTTGCTCCAGAAGCCACTGAGCGGTGGAATTCCAGCGATGGACAGGGCGCCTATGAGCATCACCAGCGAGGTGATCTTCATCTTTTTACTGAGCCCGCCCATCTTCTTGATGTCTTCCGTATGTACAAAGTGTATCACCGCCCCTGCGGAAAGGAAGAGCAGCGCTTTGAAGAACGCATGGTTCATCAGCTGGAACATGCCGGCCGAGAATCCAGCGGAACCTTCCGCCTTCAATCCCATGGCGAACATGTAGCCGCCTGCGCCCAATGCCAGGAACATGTATCCGAGCTGAGAGATGGTGGAATAGGCCAGCACACGCTTTATGTTCGGGTTGTTCAACGCCATGGTGGCCGCCATGAACGCCGTCACAGCGCCGATGATCGCAATGAGCAGCAACACATTAGGGGCGTTGATGAGCATCGGGAACATCCTCGCCACGAGGTAGACCCCCGCCTTGACCATGGTGGCCGCGTGGATGAGCGCGGAAACCGTGGTCGGTCCTTCCATTGCATCCGGCAACCAGTCATGGAGCGGGAACTGCGCGCTCTTTCCGACCGCACCGCCGAACATGAAGAAGACACCCCAGGCCATCATCGAGGTCTGAGCCGCCGTCATGGGCTCGTAGGACGCGGCGAATAGAGATTGGAAGGACAGGGTCCCGAAGCTCGTGAAGAGGATCATGAGGCCGATCATGAACATCACGTCGCCGATCCTCGTCACCAGGAACGCCTTCTTGGCCGCCGACGCGGCCGCGGGCTTCTCGAACCAGAAGCCTATGAGCAGATAGGAGCAAACACCCACCAATTCCCAGAACACGAACAGCTGCAGGAAGTTGGAGGCGAGCACCAGTCCGAGCATCACGCCAACGAAGAGGGTGATCTCGGTGAAGTAGCGGCGGCGCCTCTCACCCTCGGCGTGCATGTAGCCGACGGAGTAGATGACGACGAGGCACGCTACGAAGCTGACCACGATCAGCATCAACGCGGTGATGCTGTCGATGTAGATGCCGAAGTCGACCTGATAGCCACCACCCAAATTGACCCAGAGGCTCTCGCTGAGGTAATAGTAGGGATTCATTCCCTCAGGAAGGCCGGCGTGATAGGGTAGACCGCCCAGTTGCGACGGCACCGCCAACGCCTGGTAGGCGACCAGCAGCGACATCATCATCGCGACGGCAACACCGACCACGGCGATGGTCGCGCCCTTGTCCTTCATCTTCTTCCCCAGGAAGCCGATGATGAAGAAGGCCGCCAACGGGAAGACCGGGATCAGCCAGGCGTACTCAAAGATGGAGGTCATCTTACCACCTCAGGACGGATATATCGTTCACGTCCACAGTGTCCTTCAGCCGGTTGAGGTTGAGCAGGATGGCGAGACCGACGGCGACTTCTGCCGCGGCGATGCCCATGGAGAACAGGGCGAACATCCAGCCCTTGTCGTCACCGTAGTAGGTGGAGAAGGCCACGAAGTTGATGTTGGCGGCGTTGAGCATGATCTCGATGGACATCAGCACGACGATGGCATTCCTCTTGGTGAGCACGCCCACCAAGCCGATGACGAAGAGACACGCGGCCAGGATCAGGAAGTATTCGATCGGGATCATTCTTCATCATCCTCCTTGGCGATGAACACGCCGCCCAGCATGGCCCCGAACAACACGAGGCCGAGCATGATGACGACGAAGCTGTAATCGGTGAAAAGGTCCAGGCCGAACTGCTCGGTCGCGATCTGGTGAATGCTACCGGCCGGCCAGGTAACGGTCAGCAGGGAATAGAGCACCAACGCCAGGAGCAGGGCGGCGATGAGCACCATGCCGATGATGCGGCGGGTGGAGGTCACGTTGCCATTACTCACAGGAACCACCTCCCCTCAGCTTGGTCTTGGTTATCATGATACCGAAGAGGATGAGGACATTGATGGCGCCCACATACACCAGGATCTGGATTAGCCCGATGAACTCGGCATTGAGGAAGATATAGGTTATCGCCACGCCGATGAAGCAGAAGGCCAGGAAGAAGGCGGCGCGCGCCAGATCCTTGGTCACCAGCACGGAGATGGCCAATCCCACGGTCAATGCCGCGAAGACGATGAACACGAAGTCGAAAAGGTCGAAATTCATTACAGAGCCTCCTTCATGGAAAGGCAGGACTTGGGGCACACGTCCACACACTGCTCGCAGGAGACGCACTTCTCGTTGTCGAAGACCGGCCTCTTGATGGGTTTCTTGGTCTTCTCGTTCACCTCGCCGGTCTCGGTCATCTTGGCCGCGCCGACGGGGCATATCTTCTCGCAGCGGGAGCAGGAGATGCACTTCTTCGCATCCAGCATAACCGTGTCCTTGATGTCCATGCTGCCCTTGTCGCTCATGGCCGTCTTCCCCGCCTTGAAATCGGTGGGGGTGATCATGGGCGAGTGCACGGCGTAGCCGGGCTTGAACTCGTGCTGCAGCTTGATGGGGTCGAACAGGAGTGCGGAGCGGGTGTACGAGGCCAGCTCGAATTCAGGGGTGACTATCATGGCGTCGGTCGGGCAGACCTCAGCACAATAGCCGCACATCATGCAGCGGGCAACGTTCACCTGCGGGCGGGATACCTTGCCCAGTTCGGGCAGCTCCACGTCCACCATCTCGATGCACTTGTTGGGGCAGATGCGCACGCAGCGCTTGCACTCGATGCACTTGGAGAGCACTATCCCCGGTCTGCCACGGAAGCAGTCGGGCATGAGCAACTTCTCCCAAGGATAGAGGATGGTGTTGGGACGGTTGATGGTCGTCCGGATGAGGGTCTTGATGACGACCTTCATCGGCTTGTAGATGTAGCCGGTCGGACGCAGCAGGTCCTTCTTCTTTTCTGCCATCACAGCACCCCCGACATCTTGAAGGCGATGGCCACGAACAGATTGATGACGCCCAGCGGAAGCAGGCGCCTCCAGCCGATGTGCAGGATCTGGTCGGTACGGATACGGACCATGGCCGCGCGCACCCACACCATGAAGAAGAACACCAGGAGGGTCTTCAGCATGAAGAAGAGCTCGGGGAAGATGAAGGTGTTACCGAGGAAGTTGTAGGGCATCGTCCAGCCTCCCAGGAAGAGGAGGGCGAACAGGGCGGACGCGATGTAGGCGCGCAGATAGTCGCACAGCATGATGAGGCCCCAGCGGAAGCCACCGTACTCGGTCTGCCAGCCTTCGACCAGCTCGGCCTCGGCCTCGGGAAGGTCGAACGGGACCCTCTCCACTTCGGCCAAGGCGGCCACGAAGAATACGAAGGCGCCTATGATGAGCGGCACGATCAACCACCCATTGGCCTCCTGGAAATTGACGATGTCGTTGAAGTTGAGGCTTCCGGTCATCACGACGACGGAAACGACGCACAGCAGCAGCGGCACTTCGTAGGCGATCAGCTGCGCCGCGCCCCTCATGCCGCCGATGACGGTGTACTTGTTGTTGGACGACCAGCCGCCCATCAGAATGGCCAAGGGGGCCAAGGAGAAGACGGCAAGACCGAGAAGCAGCGCGAGCGGGACATTGACGGCGTAGAAGCGGTCGGACCACGGCACGCAGCCAAGGAGCATGGCCGAACAGGCGATGATCAATACGACCGCCCAGGTGTACAGCTTACCATCGGCGTCCTTGGGGATGATGATCTCCTTGAGCAGCGTCTTGATGCCGTCCGCGAAGTTCTGGCACAGGCCCAGCACACCGACCTGGGTGCCCCTGCGGTCCATGAACCTACCGAGCAGCTTCCTTTCCATCCAGATGACCGTGAGGCCAGCGAAGAAGGCGCAGATGAAGACGACGATGGCGACGATCAGATAGTCGATGAGCTGCACCACGCCTGGTGATACCAACCAGTTGGTGAAGTCGTTCGTTCCCGGGGGCACCTGGAAGAGCCAGTTGAGCAACCAGGCGATGACGTTCATGATCCAGTTGGAAAGGCCGTAGAACAGCGTGAACACGTTGGTGTTGTCGATATAGCCGATGATAGGGAGGTCCATCATGTGATCACCTGTCCGTCTCGCCGAGGCACATGTCGATCGAACCCATGATGGCCGGGACGTCGGCCACCTTCTCGCCGACGAGGGCGACGGGCATGCCGGATACGGAGACGAATATCGGGCTGCGCACCTTGAGACGGTACGGACTTCCCGTTCCGTCACCGACCGCGTACATCAGACCCTCGCCGCGGGGATCTTCCACGCGGGCCATGCCCGTCTTCTTGGGCGCGTTCTTGGGCGCCTTGATGCGGACCGGGCCAGGCTTCATCTTCGCGAACGCCTGGCGGATGATCTTGCAGGACTCTTCCATCTCCTCCATGCGGACGCGATACCGGGCATAGGAGTCGCAGTCATCGCTGACGCAGACGCGGAAGTCGACCTGGTCATACGTCTCGTACGGGTCGTCCCTGCGGATGTCGTAGTCGATGCCACTGCCCCTCATGTTGGCACCGGTGATGCCCAGGTTCATCGTGTCCCGCGGCTTCAAAATGCCCACGCCTTCCATCCTGAGGCGGAATGATTCGCACGCATCGATCAGCTGCTCATACTCCTTCAGGCGCGCCTCCATCAAGGTGACCGCCTTCAGGGAGTCCCTCTCCCAGTTGGCGGGCATATCGTTGCGGACGCCGCCGATGCGCGGATAGTTGTACGTCATGCGCGCCCCGGTGAGGTTCATCAGCTGGTCCAGGAAGAGTTCCCTCTCCCTCATGCAGTAAAGGAAAATTGTGTAGCTGCCCAGGTCAGTGCCGACGGCCGCCAGCCACATCAGGTGGGAGGCGATCCTCTGCATTTCCAGGACGATGACGCGGAGCCATTGAGCGCGCTCAGGGACCTCGACATCCATGAGGTCCTCGATGGTGGCGGTGTACAGGTGCGCCCAGCTCATGCTGGACCCGTAGCAGAGGCGGTCCGAGAGGGGGATGATCTGTTCGTAAGTTCTGTTCTCGACCATCTTCTCCCAGCCGCGGTGCAGGTAGCCGATGATCGGCTCAGCCACGACGATCTTCTCGCCGTCGACCTTGATCCGTAGGTTCCACAGCCCATGCGTCATGGGGTGCTGCGGACCCATGTTCATCCACATTTCTGCCATTATACCCGCCTCCCGACTTCGAAGTCCTTCCTAAGTGGATAGAACTGATAATCCTCAGGCAGCATCAGCCGTTCCAGCTTCGGATGCCCCTTGAAAATGATACCCATCAGATCGTACTGTTCCCTCTCATGCCAGTTGGCGCCGCCCCATAGGTTGGAGATGGAGTCGACCTCGGGGTTGTTATGGTCGATGTTGTCAACGACGATCTCCGCCGTGACCTTGTTGCTGTAAGAGGTTAGGTGGTAGACGACCTGGAAGCGGTCCTTCATATCCACGGCCGTGACGCAGGAGCACTGCTCGAACTCCATATTGTCCCGCATCTCCGTGCATAGGGCGAGGAGTGCGGAAGCGTCCACGACCATGAAGACCCGGTGCTTCTTGGTGGAGGTGACCTTGACCTGGTCCCCGAACTTCTGGGTGATCCCCTGTGCGATGCTCTCCTCAGTGAATTGGGAGGGTATTGGAAGTTTCTCGCTCACTTTATCACCTCAGTCGTCCAGGAAGCAACCGCGCTGTTCCGCGGTGATCTTCCGGTTGAGCTTCATGAAGCCGTCGATCATGGCCTCGGGGCGGGGCGGGCAGCCGGGGATGTAGATGTCCACCGGAATGAACG
>CAZCNG010000029.1:0-18024 GCA_964500045.1 uncultured Methanomassiliicoccaceae archaeon | reverse complement strand
GTATTAATTATATATTCTTAATAACCTGTGCATCACCGAGCACATGGCCATCATCAGCATTTCTCTCAACGAGCAGAACCTCGAAGACCTGGACCAGATCCAGAAGGAATTGGGATTCTCCGGTCGTTCGGAAGCTGTGCGCACGGCGTTGCGCATGCTCGTGGCCGAACGCAACGAACGCAAGCGCTTGGTGGGGCATGTGGAGGGGGTCCTCGTCATCGTCAACGAGATGCACCAGAGCGAGGGCATCGACGAGATCTACCATGAACACCAGGAGCTGATCCGCACCCACATCCACGATCACACGGGGAAGGATACCTGCATGAACGTCCTCATCATGGGCGGCGAGGCCGAGGAGCTTAACTTGGTGCTCGACCAGCTCGAGAAGATGGACGGCGTGCGCTACATGAAATTCATACGGTCCTAAACTCTCAGTATCGGCATGCCCGCGTTCTTCCAGCCGTTGAATCCGCCCATCAGGTTGCTGACATTGTCGAAGCCTTTGCGCTTCATCATGCTGCAGGCCATGTTACCGCGGTAGCCGGAAGAGCAGAAGGGAATGTACCTCAGGGACGAGTCCATGTCATCTAGCATTTCGTCCAATTCCCCGATATGGATCTCCCGGGCCCCGGGAATGAAGCCAGAATGCTTCTCGCGATGGTCCCTGACGTCCATCATCATAGCGCCCTCCTCCTGCATTTGCAGCGCCTCTGCCGGCGCCACCTGGTCCACGCCGGCCACGGCCCTTCCCTCCCGGAGATATTGGTCCATGCCCACGCGCAGGTAGCCGCACACGTTGTCGTAGCCGAGGCGTACCAGGATGCGCAATGCGCGGTTGAGCTGATCTTGCGTCTCAAGGATGAGGAGGATCGGCGTATCATAGGGGATGTCCCAACCACCATACGCGGGCAGGCCATCCAGCCAAATGCTGATCGCGCCGGCGATGTGCCCGCCGCCGAAGCTGTAGGGCATGCGCACGTCGAGCAGGTAGGTCCCTTCGTCGCGCGCCGCCTCCACTTCCTTTGAGGTCATCGGTCTCGGTACCGGTAGGTGACCGAGCAGCGGCGCACCGTTCAGATTCAGCACCTCCATCCTACGGAAGTAGCGCGGCCGTTCCATGCTCTCCTCCATCTTCTCGGCGATGAACTCCTCCCTGCTGAGCTGCAGCCACCGGTTGGTCTCCTTCTCCAGACCAATGGTGCTGACCTCCCTTTCGCCGATGGATTCGCCACAGGCGGATCCCGCCCCATGCGCTGGGAATACCAGGGTGCCTTCGCCCAGCGGCAGCAGCACATTATGCAGACTATCATAGAGATTCCCGGCCAGGCGGGCCCGCTCCGGAACACCATAGAAATCGGTGCGGCCCACGTCCCCGACGAAGAGCGCGTCACCGGTCATGACCGCGAAGGCCTTCCCCTTGCTGCTGGCATCGTATAGAGCGAAGCTGTGGCTCTCATCGGTATGCCCAGGCGTCGGCAGCGCCTTGATCTGCAGCCCACCGACCGCCAGCACCTCCGATGGACGGATGGCCCTCCCATAGGCGAAAGGAAGCTGGCCCCCGTGTAGGATCTCTGCTCCCGTGAATGCCGCCAACTCCAAGGAGCCGACCACGAAGTCCTCATTCCTGTGCGTCTCCAGCACGTAGCGGATAGAGGTCTGCGATCGCTCCGCGAGTCGCAGATATTCTTCGATGTCCCGGCGTGGGTCGACCACGGCCGCCTCGGCGCCGGAGCCAATGAAGTAGGAGTTCTGAGCCAGGCCCTCAGAGACGAAGCGTTCGAGGATCAATAGTTCACCGGGTCAAGATTAGGACGGCTGGGATTTAACGCTTATGAGAAAGGAGAAAAATGGAAGAGGGGGGACTTGCCCCCGTTTCAATGTGTTGCCATTTCACTGCCAGGCCGCGTTTATACTACTTCAGGCGGTGGTGGTCCACCAGCTGACGGCCCAGTAGCCGCATAGGCGGCGTTCAGGATGACGGTGCCCAAGTTGGTCTGCAGGACCGCTATGACGTTGCCGGTGCCTGGATAATAGATGCTCTGCAGGTTGGTCGAACCGCTGTTCGCTCCAGGAACGAAGCCTTCACTGCGGACCACATTCACTTTCCCCAGGTTGGTAGAGGCAGATATCGAGCCGCCATTGGTGCCCGCTATCTCCACGATATAGGTCAGGGAGCCGGTAACGGTGGTCATCTGGACGCTCAGATTGTGGCTCATGTGGCCGAGCTGGATGACCTCGGCGTTGATCGCACCGGTCGTATCCTGCAGGGAGATCACCGCATTCGTGGCGACCTCGATATCATCGCTGACCAAGGTCACCATTCCGGTGGTGGTGCTGATGGCCATGCTACCGCCGAGTATGGTGCCCGGGTGCAGCTTGACGGTCGCATCTCCCGTGGCAGTGCGCAGACTGGTGGCGTTGACGTGAGCCCCCTCATGCGCGGTCAGCCAAACGGACCCGGTGCCGGTGTTGACCGAAGCGTAGTCGTACAGACTCTTGTCCATTACCGCCGTGACGTTCACGGTCGTCCAGGGACCCAGGGCGAGCCAGTCTGCCAGATCGGTGATCACGTTGACGAGCAGCTTGTTCCCAGAGACACTACTGGTCATGGTGAACTTCATGATGTTAGTGCTCTGGTCGAGAACGCCCACCTGAGCTTTGGCCTGCACGCGCACCTCGATGGAAGAGTTGTGCAGCTCTTCATAGTAGAGGTGCACCTCGGCGATATCGGCGTTCAGGGTCAGCTCCATGGTGTTGACGCCCTCCTTCTTCTCCACGGACTTGGTCTGATCATAGGTCAAGGTCTTGACCGGCACGAGCACGATCACGGCCACGACGGCGAAGATGATCAGTAGCGCTGCAACTATGGCTACGATGGTGGCAACGGCATGGCGGGAATCTCTGAGCCTCTTGAGCATCATTATGTCTCCTAGATTGTTATGCGCCGAATCTCGGTCATTGATAATTAAGCCATCGTGCCTCAGGCCTTGGTGTCGATGTGTTTGAATTGACGGTACAATAGGATATCGTAGAGTATTTTGATGCTCCCCGCCAGTATGAAGATGAGGCCAGAGCCAGTGTCCAGGCCGATGATGAATCCGGTCAAGAACAGAGCCCCGGACTGGCCCACCGTCCTAGCTACATTCGTCACGCCGGAGGCGGCCGACCTTTCGTCCGCATCAACCACCGAGACCACATAGGCCTGCCGCGTAGGGACATCCATCTGCGAGATGGAATAGCGGGCCAGGAGCATCAGCATCGCCAGCTCCATATTGGGCATCAGCGGCACGAGGATCAAGAGGATGTTGGAGGGCAGATGCGTAAACACCATCGTGCGGACGAGGCCGATGCGTGCGGCGATCCTTACGGCCAGCAAAGCAGAGGCGGCGGCCAGGAGATTGGCAAGGAAGAACAGCACCCCCAGCTCCGGCCCGCTGGCGCCGTAGCGGATGAAGAACCAGTAGACCACCATGCTCTGGACCACGAATCCGCCCCCGAAGGCGTCCAGCGCGAAAAGACCGGACAGTTTGGCCACGATGCGCTTCGATTTGTGCAGGCCAAAGAGCTTGCCCGCCGGCGCCGCCTCGGGGCATTCGATGCCTCGACCCAGGAAGACGAAGACGACCGCAAGGAGAGCGCCGCCGGCCGCGTAGCCATAGACAACGGTGGAGTACCCCATTGTTCCCTGCAGCCCGATCACCAAGCCGGCCGCCAGAGAACCGAAGGCGGTGGCCACGGACCCGAGCAGGTTGTACCAGGCGAAGATCTTCGTCCTCCCTTGCGGGGAGCAGCCCTGGGCCAGAGCCGCCTGCTCCACCGCTAGGAACGGACCTATCTCATTGCCGCTGGGGCTGATGACGCCGATGGTGGCGGCGACCACCAGGAAGAGGAAGTTGTTGGTCAGGGAGAAAGCAATGCCCGCCAACAGCATCAGCAGCGCGCCGACGATGAGAGTGCGGCGGCGACCCCAGCGGTCCGCGCGCGAGGTGAGCAACAGAGAGATGCCCATGTCGCCGACGAGCGTCAGCGCCAGGAGGAGACCGACCTCCACGTCGCTCAGTCCGATGGAGCCGAGATAGAGCACCAGTGCGACCGAAAGGAAGCCGTACGAGAAGAGACGGAGGGCGCGGCCCAGGAAGAGGATGTGACCATCCCGATCCAATCCAAGGCCGACGAGCTTCATGCAAGATGGACCACGATGTGGCTACATATCCTCTTGCACCCGTGTTAAATATGGCAGCTGGCCCGGCCCTGTTTCTCCAGGTACTGCTGGTGATACTCCTCCGCCTTCCAGAAGGCACCTGCCATCGTGATCTCCGATATCACTGGATCGCGAAAGCGGCCGGACAGATTCACCCGCTCCTTGCTCTTTTCGGCGGCGCTGCGCTGCGCCTCGCTGTGGTAGAATATGCCGGAACGATACTGCGAACCGACATCGGGACCCTGTCGGTTCTTCAGCGTGGGGTCATGGATCGTCCAGAAGACGGTGAGCAGGTGGTCGTAGTCGACCTTCTCCGGGTCGTAGGTAACCTCGACGGCCTCGGCGTGGCCAGTGCGGTCAGTGCAGACCTCACGGTAAGTGGGATGCTCCGTATGACCTCCCGTGTATCCGACCTGAGTGGCCACCACACCGGGCACGCAGCGGAACTTGGCCTCCACACCCCAGAAACAACCGGCGGCGAAGGTCGCCTTCTCAGTATTCTTGGCATCGCCCATTTCTGACACCAGAATTGCTACTGAGGGGGGGATATTATTAGGTTACTGAGGAGGGCGAAGATGCACTACGAAGCACGCTAGCAGGTTAGGACGAGGGCAAGCAATATGGACTGGTTCGCGCATGCTCGCCCATGAGGCGGGTTCGTACCCGTCCCGCGTGGGGTATAGGTAGATGGACACGAAGGCCGCGGTGGAGGGTGAGATCGCCAGCGCACAGGAAGTGCTCAACCTTATGGAGAAGCGGAAGGAGGAGGTGCACCGCGGGATAGTGCTCCTCGCCATCCTAGGGGTCATCAATTTCGTGATGTTCTTCACGGTCCAGTTCTACGCCATTTTGTGGGTGCTGTCCTCCCTGCTCACCTGCAGCATCGTCTTCATATTGTTCTTCCTGCCGACCACGAAGAAGCATGTCGGGCAGGGCAAGGCACCGGAAATGGGGTCGAAGGGAAAGATGCGCAAGAGCGTCTTCGTCCTGTTGCTCTGGGATATGTTCTTCGTGAACAGCGAACCCCTGGCCGCCGGGATGATGTTCCTGTGCGCCATGAACTTCCCCTTCCTCTTCTATTCCGCACTGTGGGAGCACTCCATCCAGTTCGAAGTGCTGGAGGGCATGCTCATCCAGTCGGTCATGATCATCGGCTACTACATCTGCATCCTCTACTTCCGCCCCTACTCGGCGGGATTCCTTGAGGAGATGCGCCAGCTGGGCCGCCACGTCAAAGCGAATGTGCGGAAGGACAACGTGCTCCAGTCGCTCAGGATCCTGGCCGGCCTGGTGGTGGTCGTCAGCGTGCTGTTGGTGGTGGTGATCTACACCCTGCTTCTGCCGGGGATGTCCCTCGATGTGCTGCGCCGCGATACATCGGATGTGCTCGTCAACGTCCTGTTCCCCGCCATCGTCATCTTCGTATCGCAGGTGCTCCTGATCCGCGTGCTGGAAGGGATAGAGAGCCGCAAGCTGGTCAAGGTGGTCCTGGAGAACCGGATCAAGGTGCTGAAGGAGGAGATACTGCCGCGCTGGCAGGACCTGGACCTCCCGAGCGTGACGCCCGACGGCCGGAAGAAGGTGACCACCTTCAAGCAGAAGTTCTTGGCCATGCGCATCTTCCGCATCACCAGCCAGGATATTTTTGGCCTGCTGCCCATATACCTCATGTCCCCCGACTTCAACGCCGCCAAGAACAAAGAGGTGGCCGAGGAGATGGAATGGATCTCCGGGTCCGACTCCCTGGATGTGGACGCGGAGAAGTAGGCGACAGGAATAAATCAAATAGGCACGATACCCGGGTTCAGTGATGTTCCATGTACGATCATGAAGTCAAGAGGCGGCGGCAGAAGGAGCGCATGGCGCGCTGGGCGATCACATTCGTTACGCTATGCGTAGTCGCGATGTTCTTCTTCTTCGTTCTGGCAGTCTCCTGAGAAAGACATGCCGTTCCATTTCGGCGCCTAGTGAATAGGGTGCCGCGCTAGAAACTCCAGGATGCGCGTGCAGCACGGCTCCGCCGCCATGATGTGCCCGGCGCCGTCTATCCAACCCAGTTCAGATCGGGGGATGCCACGGTGCAGCTCCTCGGCGAAGTGGGGAGGGACCATGATGTCCTCCGTGCCGTGCAAGATGAGCGTTGGCACCTTGATCTCGTGCACGCGGCCGCGGGAATCGAATCCGTCCAGGGCACTCTTCTGCCTCTGGAATCCCACCAGCGAACCGACCACCGCCCTACTGCTCCGATGTCTCCGCCCTACGAACGCGGCCTCGGTCATGCACCAGGCCTGCATCTGCGCCATCACCGTGTCGAAGCTGGCGCCTTCTAGACCGGATCGGACCATATTGTCGATGGCGTAGGACGAACGCTCCGGACGCCGAGTAAAAGAGGATATGAGCACCAGCGCCTGCACGAGGTCAGGATGGCGCAGAGCCACATCCTGCGCCACGCTGCCACCCATGGACCAGCCGACCACGTGCGCCTTCTCGATCCCCAGGGAGGCGAGCAGACCGGCCACATCGTCCGCAAGGTCCGCCATGGTGAAGTTGCCGTCCACCTCGCTACGGCCGGAGCCGCGGTTGTCGAGGGTGATGACCTTATGTGACGCAGAGAGCGGAGGCAGATGCCGCTTCCAAAAGGAGACGTCTCCGCCCAGGCCCGTGATCAGTACGAGGGGATCGCCGCGGCCTGCCACCTCATGGTGGATGTGCACCCCGTTGACGCAGGAGCTTGCCATCGGGCCGGTTACGGCGATTTTCTATTTACGGGTTGTTCTACGCCTCGGGCCAGAGTTGCGACGACAGTTCCCTCAGTTTATATTTCATGATCTTGCCAGAGGCGGTCATCGGGTACGATTCCACGAAGTGCACGAACTTGGGGACCTTGTACCAGGAGATCTTGCCGCGGCAGTAGTCCTGCACGTCCTCCGGCGTGAGCTTGGCACCGGGCCTGAGGATTATGAACGCACCGCACTGCTCGCCGTACTTCTTGGAGGGTACGCCCACCACCTGACAATCGGAAATGCCTTCCATGTTGTAGATGAAATCCTCCACTTCCTTGGGGTAGATGTTCTCGCCGCCGCGGATGATCATGTCCTTGAGCCGCCCGGTGATGGCGTAGTAGCCGTCCTGGTCCATCTTGGCGATGTCCCCCGAATGGAGCCATCCCTCCTTGTCGATGGCCTTCGCGGTCTCCGCCGGCATCTTGTAGTATCCCTCCATAACGTTGTAGCCGCGGCAGCAGATCTCGCCATGCTCTTCCGGCCCGCACCTTTCTCCAGTGTCCGGGTTGAAGATAGCCGCCTCTATGCCGGGGGAGACCTGCCCGACCGTGGTGCACTTCTTCTCCAGAGACGGCTCGTCGTATCTGGTCTGTGTGATGTTAGGGGACGCCTCGGTCAGCCCGTAGACGATGGTGACCTCGGTCATGTTCATCTTCTCGACCGCCTGGTTCATGGTCTTGACCGGGCAGGGGGCGCCGGCCATGATGCCCGTGCGCAACGTGGAGAAGTCGAACTTCTCGAACAGCGGGTGCTCCAGGATGGCGATGAACATGGTCGGCACGCCGTACAAAGCGGTGCACCTTTCCTTCTCCACCGACATCATCACGTTGACAGGGTCGTACTTCTCCAGGATGACCATGGTGGAACCGTGATTCACGGAGGACATGACGCCCAACACGCAGCCGAAGCAATGGAAAAGCGGCACCGGTAGGCAGATGCGATCCTTCTCGGTGAAGTTCATGTACGCCCCCGTCCAGTAACCGTTGTTGCTGATGTTGTGGTGCGTCAGCATGACGCCCTTCGGAAAGCCGGTCGTCCCCGAGGTGTACTGCATGTTGACCACGTCGTAGGTGCTCAGGGCGGATTGCCTTTCCAGATACTCCGCTTCAGAGGTCTGGGCGGCCATGGCCATCAGCTCCGGCATCGTATACAGTCCGCGGTGCTTCTCGGGACCGAGGAAGAAGACCCGACGCAGGCAGGGGAACTTGGCCGAGCGCAATTCGCCCCTCGGCTGGGTGCGCAGCTCCGGGATGAGCTCGTAGATGGTGGCCAGGTAGTCGATGTCACGGAAGCCATCGATCAGAAAGAGGTTCTCTGTGTCCGACTGCTTCAGGAGATACTCGATCTCCGAAGTGCGGTAGTTGATGTTGATGGTGAGGAGGATGGCACCGATCTTGGCGGTGGCGAACTGCAGGGTGACCCAGTGCGGGACGTTCGTGGCCCACACCGCCACCTTGTCGCCCTTCTTGACGCCCATGGCCATGAGGCCTTTGGCCACCTTGTCGACCTGCTGGCGGAACTCCTTCCACGTCTGCCGATAGTCCCGATCGGCGTAGACCACCGCGTCGATATCGGGGAACTTGGCGGCCGTCTCGTCAAGGAGTTGCCCCAACGTCGCTTCCCTGGTAGATTCTTGCCTGGGCATGTTCCGACCTCAGAAGGGAGTGTAGATGACGGCGTAGATCTCCGCCTTGCCGCCGGTGGCGCCCACATGATGAGGCACTATCGAATTGTAGTAGACCGAGTCGCCCGGTCCAAGGCGTTGCACATCCCTACCATAGAGGAGCTCCACTTCGCCGGAGACGACGATGATCAGCTCCTCTCCTTCATGGGAGGAGAGCGCCTTATCGGCGCTCGCTTCGATACTAATGAAAAAGGGCTCCATATGCCGGTCCGTCTTGCCCTTCCCGAGGGAGAAATAGTGGTAATGTCCGGCGGCGCCGCCCTTGTGCTGCGCCGTCTCTTCCTGACGGCCATGGGCGCGCACGATCAGCGGATCGTCGACGGCATGGTCGTCCACAAAGGTACCGACCCTTTGGCCCAGGGCGCGGGACAACTTGACCAGGACGCCGATGGCTGGGTAGACATGCCCCTCCTCGATACCATGCACGAGCGCCGGCTCTATGCCCGCGTTCTTGGCCAGGTCCTCAACGCTCAGTCCTAGCCTCTCCCTGAAGCTGCGTACCCTCTTTCCCAGCAGGTCTGCGGATGTCATAGCATGCCCGTTCCCGGCCAGTCTGGAAGCGGGTGCTCGATCCCCCATATTCCCTGGCCTTGCCTACTGTAACGGAATTCGTTTTATGAAGTTTCCTCCGCGGGAACTCCACACCGGGAGAATGGTGGCCGCCGAGGGGCGGGCCCCAGGGCCTCGGCGGCGATGGATCGCTCAAAGGTTCTCGCGCACCCAGGCCCTCGCCGTCGCGTAGACGTTGCGGTTCTTCTCCACCAGCGCCGGCTTAGAGGCGAAGGAAGCATCCAGTGCCGCCAAGACATCCTGCTCGGGAATGTCCAGCAGCCCCAGCTGCATCATGGCGCCCAGCAGGGCCGTGTTGGCCGCCTTGGGCACGCCCGCGGCCTGCGCCACCGCGGCCGCGGGGAATGCCACCAGCTTGACGCCCGCGGGCACGGGGATGTCGATCGGGACCGACGCCTCTAGCATAACTGTGCCACCCTGCGCCACCGTGCCCAGGAACTTCTCCAGGGCCGGGCGGTTCATGGCGACGAGCACGTCTGGATGATCGACGCTCGGTGAGCCGACCTCCTGGCCGGACATGACGACCGCACAGGAGGCGGAACCGCCCCTTTGCTCCGGACCATAGCTGGGGAACCAGGAGACGTAGCGGCCGGCCCTGCCGGCCGCTTCGGCCACGACCAGACCGAGGCTGAGCACCCCCTGTCCGCCGAACCCAGAGAACTTGTAGCTCCGTTCCTTGACAAGAAGATCGGGACGGGCCACGCCGCCCGTGTCGCCCTCGCCAAAGAGGTGGTGGACGGTGGTCTGTTCGATGTCGATCGGCTTTGCGCCCGCTTCGGCGCTGCGGTCGCGGAAGCATTTGAGCGGGAATGCCTTTTCCATCTCGTTGGTGACGAATTCAGCCGATCTCAACGGGTCCATCTTCCAGTTGGTCGGGCATGGAGAAAGGATCTCCACGAAGGCGTATCCCTTGCCATCCCTCTGGATCTCCAGCGCCTTGCGGATAGCTTTCTTTGCCTGCATGATCCGTTTCGTATCCGCCACCGACACCCTCTCGATGAATACCGGGGCGTGCAGCTGGTCGAAGACCTCGCATACCTGCAGCGGATAGCCGCTCGTAGCAGGGTCCCTCCCATAGGGAGAGGTGACGGTCTTTTGGCCGATCATGGTGGTCGGGGCCATCTGCCCGCCGGTCATGGCGTAGATGGAATTGTTGACGAAGAAGACGGCGAAGTGCTCACCGCGGTTGGCCGCCTGGAAGGCGTTATTGAAACCGATGGCCCCGAGGTCGCCATCTCCCTGATAGGCGATGACGACCTTGCCGGGTTGAGCACGCGTCACACCGGTGGCCACGGCCGAGGCCCGGCCGTGCGGTCCGGCGATGTTGCCGCAGTCGAAATAGTAGTAGCAGAAGGCGGCGCAGCCCACCGGAGAGACGAATATGGTCCGGTCCTGGATGCCCAGTTCGGCCATCGCCTCCGCCACCAACTTGTGGATGATGCCGTGGCCGCAGCCAGGGCAGAAATGCGTCGTGCGGCCTCCATCTTTCCTGTCAAAGGTCTCATAGAAACCGGTCGCTTTCTTGATCATCAGCATTCCTCCAGCAAGGCACGGGCGGCCTTGGCCACGTCCTCGACCGGCATGAGATTGCCGCCCATGCGGTTGCAGAGGCCGACCGGCACGGCGGTATCGAGGTGCAGACGGACATCGTCGCGGTACTGACCATTGCTCAGCTCCACCACCAGCACCTTCTTTCCGCTTGCTGCCTGGTTCAGCAGCGCTTGCGGGAATGGGAACAGGGTGATGGGACGGAAGAGCCCAGCCTTGACGCCTTGAGCACGGAGGCGATCGACCGCGGTGCGGGCGATGCGGGCACAGGTGCCGTAGCCAGTAAGGATTATCTCCGCATCATCGGTGCGGTAGCACTCGGCGCGGGCGTCGACCTGCATGGAGACGTACTTGGCCTGCAAATGCACATTGTGCTCCTCCATCTTGTCGATATCGAGGAAGATGGACGTCACCAGGTTCTTCCTGGTCGCGGCGTCCCCCTGCACGGTCCAGGGCACCTGCGGCCGCGCCGCCACCGCCTCCGGGAAGGTGAGGAATTCCATCATTTGTCCGAGGACCGCATCGGCCAGGACTATGGCGGGGTTACGATACTTGAAGGCCAGCTCGAAAGCCGCCATGGTCAGGTCGCACATCTCCTGGACGGACGCGGGCGCCAGCACAATGCTGTGATAGTTGCCATGGCCTCCACCCTTGACGGCCTGGTTGTAATCGCCCTGCTCGGGACCTATATTGCCAAGGCCGGGGCCGGTGCGCATGACGTTGACGATGACGGCGGGCAACTGTGCGCCAGCCAGGTAGGACATTCCTTCCTGCATCAGACTGATGCCCGGGCCGGACGAGGCGGTCATCGTCATCTTGCCCGCGGCGGCAGCGCCGAAGAGCATGTTGATGGCGCCAGTCTCACATTCTGCCTGTAAATACCCTTTGCCCAGCGGGGGGAAATACTCAGCAGCGGCGTGCGCGATGTCGCTGGCCGGCGTGATCGGATAGCCAAAATAGAGATCACACCCGGCGTAAATGGCGCCAATGGTCACGGCCTCGTTCCCTTTGATGAACTTCCTCATGTTCAGGCCTCCTTGTCAGGACGGAAGACTTCGAGAGCATAGGGTTCAGGACAATTGTAGAAGCAGATGAAACAGCCACTGCAGCCCTCCCCTGCATACTCCACGGCAACGTAGCCCTTGCGATTCACTTTTCCGGACGACCGCAGCACTTTCTTTGGGCAGGCGGCGACGCAGCGGCCGCAGCCTTTGCATTCGTCGGTGATGATGATCGGATGTGGTGAAGAGGCATCCATGATGAGGCGGGGAACGAAAAAACCATACTTAACTATTGACCCGACCCTCCGACGACCCGCACCTTCACTGATTTCCAGAGATACACTGGCAGAAACGCCGCGAAGAAGGTCTCTGGGGCAGTGTTGGCGCAGATAGGATCCGAGCGGACGAAGAAATATCTAACTTCAGGATGAACGGCGCGATCCCATAGGACACAGAAGCAGTTCTCACGCGAAAAGCAGCCCTTTTCCCATGGTGGGGGCACGAACCGGCCTTCATCTTCGGACCGATCTCACAGGCCACTCCGCAGGAGCATTGCGCGTGAATAAGATCCCTGGTGCAATGATTGGAAAAATGATGCCGATAACCATGGGCGAAGAATCATAAGGGAGGCGAATCTCTTGAGGTAGTGATCATTGCCTCGGGGGAGCCGGATGAGGGTCATCATCATTGACGATGAGATGAATGTCGCGGAACTGGCGGGAGAATACCTATTGCTATCCGGCGACATCGAAGTCGATACCATATGCTCACCGAAGCTTGCTTTAAGCAAATGTTGCGACCCCAAGTCTCCCTACGATGTGATCATTTCCGACTATCAAATGCCGGAGATGAATGGTATCGAGTTGCTGAAGCAGCTGCGCACCAATGGTATCACCTCACCTTTCATCCTCTTCACCGGCCGAGGTCGGGAGGAGATCGTCATCGAGGCCCTCAATTCTGGTGCGGATCTATATCTTCAGAAAGGAGGTGACCCGGTGGCGCAGTTCGGGGAACTGGCCAACTCGGTCCGTCAACTGTACATGCGGAATAAGGCAGAGCGCGACCTGATGCGCAGCAGTTCGGAACTGGCCATCCTTTTTGATGCCAGCTCCCGCCTGGTCGGGGAGAACGACATGAGCAAGATCTATGAGGTCATCGGCGACGCCACTCAGGATCTGATGCAAGCCGATGATCTCATCGTTTCCTCCTACGATGAAATGGAGAAGATCATCCGCTGCGCCTACTGCTGGAATGGGGGTGTCCCAGTGGATATCAGGAATTTCCCGCCCATTCCCCTGGAGGAGGAGGGCAAAGGCATACAGAGTCAGGCCATCCGCAGTGGCAGATCGATGCTCATCGAAGATTACCAGGAACTTCTACACCATACTAACGCCCTATTCTACTTCAACGAAGAGGGCAAGATATTCACCCGTGAGGAGCAGGAACAGAATCCAGGCGATGAGATCACCAGATCTTCATTGATCGTTCCTCTGAAATATCGAGAACAGGTGGTGGGCGTCATCCAGGTCCACAGCAGTCGTCTGGCCAACTTCACCGAGCACGACCTGAAGCTGGTGGAGTCCCTCGCGGGCCATGCCGCTTCAGCAATCGCCGTAGCGAGGTATCGCGAGGCTCAGAGCTTAGAGGCCGAGCAGCGTGAGATCACTGAAAGAAGGCTGCGCATCCTCGAGGCGGTGATGGACAGCAGCGACGAAATGATCGTCATCTGGAGAGTGAAGTCAGATGGGATACGGCCCCTGTGCTGCAACAAGAATCTATCCGGCACGGTGTTGGACGAGGTGGGCCAACTGGACCTAGACCACGCTCTAAGGGACGCTGCCGGAAACTCCCTAGATAAGGTGTTCAGAGATGCGCTGGAGGGCTTCGTGCCTCCGACGCCCTTGCAGGGGCAGATTAGAAGGAGGGACGGAAGTTGGATGCCCTTGACATTCCGCCTTCATCCCGCTGGCGGCGAGGCGGTCATCATCCGCGCCATGCCATAGGGAAGAGTGGCACCCCATTGCGCGGCAACGCTCACTGGCAACAATCGTCCCCGCACACGACCTCGTCTTTGCCCAGCAGGGCCGCCTTGATCATGGCCATAGCACAACCGACGCCGCTGTCGACGGCTATCGCTTTCGTGGGGCAGTTGACCATGCAAGCACCGCACTCCATGCAGCGTTCCGGCGCCGCCATGCGTGCTTTCTTCGCCCCCGCTTCGAAAACACCGTGCGGACAGACCTCGGAGCAGCGACCGCAGTTCATGCAGCGCTGCGGGCGGAACGAGAGAGTATTGATCGCGTTGCCGTTGGCGGGGCCCTCACCCATCAGGGGGATATCCACACCGCTCATGCTAGCCACCCCTGCCCGTAGGAGACCCATACCAGGATTGTCAGGACGGACCCGGCAACGAACAGGATCGCCATCACCGGAATGTAGCGGAATATCTCGCGCCGCACGCCAGTGCGGGAAGTGTAGGTGCTGCAGCCCGTGAAGTTAAGCGATATGTATCCCACCCAGGGGGACATGAGCAACGGTGGAGCGATGGCATAGAGCAGCGTTCCGAGGGATATGTTGCCCGTCGAGGGCAGCAGGACGGCACTGAAAGGCAGCGCCACCAATATACCCAAGATAATGCCCTTGGAGGAGAATTCATTGGTAGGCAGTAGGGGAAGCAGCAGCGGAAAAAGCACGATCCCCGCCAGGAACGTCGTTAGCACCATCGCGGCCGCCAGTAACTGACCAAACAGGACAAGGGCCAGCGTGATCACGACCAGCGGAAGGAGATAGTTCTTCAATTCCACAGGAATGAGCACGGCCCGATCGGACAGCGGAAAACGCACGCGCCTCATCTCCGGCGTGGCCCCGGTCCGCAGGTATTCCTTGACGTCCGCGGCGCGCACCGGTCCGTATTCGACCTGGAAGCCAGTGCGTTTCTTGACCTCATGGGCGTTCACGCCCGGAGCTCCGAGCTGCGGAAGGATGAGCTTGCGGTGGGAGACCACCCCAGCGAGCCCCGTCTCTTCCACTCTACGCACGACCTCATCAGTACCGAAGGTGCCTTTGCCGGCGGCGCACCAGACGTTGATACCTTTGGTATCCAGGACCATGATGAAAGCGTCCACTCCGATCAGGTTCGAACGCAGCGCATCAAAGCTGAGGGAATAGTTGGCAGTGACCAGGACCGACGAGTCCTGGTTCGGCGTGCCGAGGGAATAGAGACCGGGAGTGACGCGGTGCTGCATCCGTTTGTATCCCATCCGGGTCAGAAGGTGGTCATGACGGTCCTTCGCCGTAAGATCTCCGGTGGTGCGCATTACCTCCACGCTCAATCCCCCTTGCCGCTGCCCAGGAGACGCTTTAC
The DNA here is from genome assembly GCA_964500045.1 of uncultured Methanomassiliicoccaceae archaeon. Taxonomy (GTDB): domain Archaea; phylum Thermoplasmatota; class Thermoplasmata; order Methanomassiliicoccales; family UBA472; genus CAZCNG01. The sequence goes on along the minus strand of CAZCNG010000029.1, from coordinate 2,873 downwards.
ATCAGCGTTGAATTCACCGGCCCGGAACATGTGAATGCAGCAGGCCCGCCCACCTTTGTGCATGACCACGAGCGCCAGCTTATCGCCCGCCTTGAGGCCGAAAGACTCGCGCAGGTCTTTGGGCAGTACCATCTGGCCCCTTTCATCGATGCTTACCACGGCCTCGACGCGATATTCCTCGGAGCTGTCCTCGCAGCATTCCTCGGCATTCTTCTTGCGCACCATAGGTATTCGCCGAGCCGAGAAACACCATTGGAATATTTAGACTATTCTGATATTTCTGATTAAGCTGATAATTGGATATTGGGATAGCTCACTTCCCAGGTCCCTTCGAAAAGTAGGCCACCAGTTTATCCCAATAGAATTCCTTCCATCCCGCCTCATAATCGGCCGCTTGTTCCGCCGGCACCGAGGTCTGCGTTAGGAATATTTCCGTGCCTCGCAAGGGCGCGACATTCAACTCCAGCTTCAGTATGGAAGGCGGAGCGCCTTCGGGCCATTCACTGGTGGTCCATTCCTGTACGATGAGCTCGCCGGGCACCAGCTGCACGTTCTTGGCGGTGATGTAATCGCCATAGGCATGGAATTCACCGCCCACGGCCGCACTGCCCTCCGCCACGTCGCCAGTGAATTCCGCGTGAAGGTGAACCGACATGAAGGCATCGTATACCTGGCGCGGCGTGGCTGGAATGACCACTTTCTGATGGATCGTCTTCGTCTTTGGCATGGACTATGATTTGGTGTGCGCGGTAGATAATCGTTGTCCGCTACCACGTTCCGTAGGTGCCGAAGTCCTTGGCCGCCTTGGTGAGCGCATGCACGTTGACTGGAGGAGCATACGGAGGCACCTCGCACGCCGTTCCGAGAATGTAACCATTGGGAGCATCTCTTCCTTTGATGATCTGATCCCGGGCCTGCTCGTAGACCTTTTGAGCGTTGGGCAGGGTCATGATCCTCGTGTCCACCGATCCCATGACGGTGGCCATTCCTCCGAACTCCTTGACCAACAGGTCAGAGGGGAAAACATCGCGGCCCATGTAGCCGATATGCACGATGGAGAAGGGTGAGTAGACAATGCGCTCCTTGAAGATCTTGTAATCGGTCTCATGGTTACCGCATAGGTGATAGAACACCTGCGGTCCCGCGCCCTTGCGGAGCGAGGACATGACGAAATCGTTCAGATAGCGGGCGGAGAAGGCATCCACGTCGGTATCAGAGAATATATCGTTGTTGCCAAGTACGGAGCCAGTGGCGATCATCGCCATCCCGTAGCGGTTGGCGATGACCTCGGCGCCGTTGACCGCGGTATCTGTATACTTGCGGACTAACTTATGCGCCGCGTCCGGCTCGGCCAGGGTCCACATCACAAAGTTCTCGATGCCACACAATTGCGCCGCCGAGCCGGTGAGGTCTGACGTGTAGGTCATGGGCAGGAACATCTTGGGAAGGTGCTCCTGCACGTAGTCGTGACCGCGGAATATCTGCTGCGCGGTCCATCCTTTCTCGATCTCGGCGGTATCGGGCACCTCGATGGAATCGACCAGGCTGGGATCTGTGATGATCGGCCCCTCCGACACCGGAGGCAGCTGGTCCATGAAACGGATCTTGATGCCCAGCTCCGCCACCCAGGGCAACGAGAAGTACCAGTGGGTCACTGGAAGCAGATCGTACATTTCCGAGGCGGCCGCCACGCAACGTGAACCCAGCTCGGGACTCGCGTAGAAGTCGCTGATGGAATAGCCACAGGCCACCGCCGCATGCGAGAGCATCATCGGGTCGACGCTGATGCGGTCGTGCTTCGTACCCATGAAGGGACTGGCAAAACGCTTGTTGGCGTTCTCGTGCCACTTCGTATCGATGGATGTGAAATCATCAAGTGCAGGCGCCATCAGGCGCAGCTACGCAGGGCGGCCTATTTATCAATTTCAGATTTCCGGGCGTTCCTCAGTGGTAACTATTATCATGGCCCTCGCTATTTATTCCACTAAGGGTGGATATAGTGAAATGCAGCAACTGTGGAACGGATAACTACGACAACGCCCAGGCTTGCGCGCGCTGTGGCATGCCTTTCGGGCCTCCGCAAGGATACCAGCAACCGCAAGGCGGGTATCAGCAACCGCCGCCTGGAGGCTACCAACAGCCACCGCCGGGCGGGTATCAGCAACCGCCGTCCGGACAATATGCTCCGAACTACCAGCCCATGCCGCCTAAGGTAGAACGCAAGGCGACCGTCAAACCAGTGCATTTGACAGAAGCTCTCCTGATAGGGATGGTCGGTCTAGCCATCGCCGCGGCATTCAGCAATCTCTTCGTAATACGATATCCCAGCCCCGCGATCTCATGCCTGCTCTTTGGGATAGTATTGTTGCTGGCAGGATTCCTGGTGCTCCTAATGCTGGTCATGCCGGCCTTGGATGCCAAGATGGGCGCCATAGGAGGAATTCTAGTCCTGGTCCTGTCGCTCGTCATTACAATATGGGGCATAGCGGCGGTTTTCGGCGGCAATTTCTATGGCCAATGGGGATACGGCGAGCTTGCCGTAGGCGGGGGCTTCCTGGGCCTGTTCGCCGGATTGCTCCGCATGGGCATGCTGAAGTGAAGAGCTGGAAATATCGGTAGCCGAGCAAACCCCTTTTTTTTCACTATTCATTCATGGGTTTGTTCATCGCCCGCAAACTGGTGGAAAGCTACGGGGGTAGGATCGAGATCAAAGACAACCGCCCGCAGGGGGCGTTCTTCCGCATCGAACTGCGTCGCGGATCGGAGTGAAAGGATTACTACCAGGGACACGATTGTTGCAGGATAACGATGCTAACGAGGGACGAGGCGCTGGCCGAGGTGCGGCGGCACATCACCAAAGAGGGCAACATCAA
>CAZCNG010000028.1:0-19329 GCA_964500045.1 uncultured Methanomassiliicoccaceae archaeon | reverse complement strand
TGATGAAGAAGGACCGCAGCACCGTGTACCGCTCCCTGCAGAAGATGCTGTCCTGTGGCCTCTGTTACCGCGAGACGAAGAGCATCGAACGGGGCGGTTATTTTCACGTTTACAGGGCGATACCGAGGGAGGATCTCAAGCGCAAACTGCGCTCCTGCGTTGACGATTGGTACGCCCGTATGAACGAGATACTAGAGCGTTTCGGCGAAGGGCACTGATTGGCGGGAACCCAGAAATGTCTTGTCGATCACCCATGGCCAAAGTCGTGGGTTGGTAGCGGGATTCCACCTCTTCGGCTTCAATATCCGCCACATTCGGTCTGTTTGATGAGAGACGTACCACTCACCTAGAGAAGGTGGCTAGGTCCCTCAAGGCATTCAGACGTGCTTCCAGCAGGACCCCACACGGGGCGCATCTGAACTGCCGGCCCCCCATTGCTCTTCGCGGAGTTAGGCGTTCGCCGCGATATTCTATCTCAACTGTCGCGCCAGTGTGTTGCAAGTAGATGCACCGCGGCACTAGCAAATCCCCCCACGGTCGAGACAGTAGGATTTCTGGCTCGAAAATTTATAAAGACCACGGGTATTATCGGTGGATAGCATGGACTTCAAAGGCTTGGACATCGTCTCCATCCGAGATCTGTCGGTGGAGCAGATCGAGGCCATCATGGCCCTCTCTGAGGAAATGGTCCCGGTCGCCAGGGGTGAAAAGCGATCCCGCGCCCTGGATGGAAAGATCCTGTCCACGCTGTTCTTCGAACCCTCCACTCGCACCCGCATGTCCTTCGAAAGCGCGATGATGCGCCTGGGTGGAAGGTGTCTCGATATGGGTTCCGTATCCTACTCTTCGGTAAGCAAGGGGGAGACCCTGGCGGACACTATCCGCATGATGGAATCCTACTCGGACGCCATCGTCCTGCGCCACCCTCAGGAGGGCGCCGCGCGACTGGCGGCGCGATTCTCCGGGAAGCCGGTCATCAACGCCGGCGATGGGGCCGGACAGCATCCCACGCAAACACTGTTGGATCTCTTCACCATCCGCCGCGCCAAGAAGAAACTGGACGGCATCAAGGTGGCGCTGATCGGAGACCTCAAGTACGGTCGCACGGTGCACTCCCTGGCCGAGGCGCTCACCATGTTCGGGGCCGACCTCAGTTTCGTGGCGCCGCAATCCCTGCAGATGCCCAAGGAGACCATCAAGCAGGTGGAGAAGATGGGTGGCAAGCCCAAGGTGCGTTCCAAGGTGGAAGAGGTCATCAAGGACATCGACGTCCTGTATGTGACGCGCATCCAGAAGGAGAGATTCCCAGACATGGCCGAGTACCAGAAGGTGGCAGGCACCTACCGCGTGGACATGGAATTGCTGCGGGAGGCGAAGAGCGATCTGATCATTCTGCACCCGCTGCCACGCGTGGACGAGATCGCGCCGGAAGTGGACGCCACGCCGCACGCCCGCTATTTCGAGCAGGCGTTCAACGGGGTGCCGGTGCGCATGGCTCTACTGAACATGGTCCTCGGAGGTGAGTTCCCGTGAAGGAGTTCAAGGTCACGCCCATCAGGAACGGCACGGTCATCGACCACATCGACTGCGGCCGTGCCCTCAAGGTGCTCAGGATCATCGGATTAGATGGCGGAAGCGTCCTCTCACCGGTGAGCGTCCTTATGCACGTGCCATCGAAGAAGTCCGGCTGGAAGGACGTGGTCAAGGTCGAGGACAGGGAGTTGGATCCGAGGGAGATAGACAAGATCTCGCTGATCGCGCCGCGCGCCACCATCAACATCATCCGCGATTTCAACGTCGCCGAAAAGTACCGCGTCAAGCTGCCGGACGTCGTCCGTGGCAAGGCTCGCTGCACCAACCCCAACTGCATCACCAACCAGAAGGAACCGGTGGAGCCGGAGTTCACGGTGGAAGCGAAGAACCCGCCCGTGCTGCGCTGTGTCTACTGCGACCGCATCGTAGAAGACATCTGCGAGAACCTGCTCTAGCGGAGCCAGGACATTTCCGAGCCGACGCGCAGGCGTAGCTTCGCCATTGCTGCCGAAGCATTTTCTACATGGTCAGGGGAGGCAAGGAAGGCCACCTGCAGCATCGTCGGACTCAGCGGTTGCACGATCATCACATTCTCATTATAAGTGGCGACGATCGTCAGCAGGCGCTGTTCGCCTCCGGCCATCGCGTCCTCGAGGGCGGCAAAGGCCACGGAGGTCATGGAACCCAACAGCTCCGGGCGGCAGGGCAGTTTCTTGGCTTCGGCCACAATGACGATGCCGCTGCGCGAGAAGATGCTGACGCTCTCGACCTTATCCGCCTCGGCAAAGACCTCCTTGATGAGCGATTCTAGACTGGATGAGATGGTGGCGGTCTCCATTTTGATACCTCATGGTCGTATGCGTGAACGGATTGATAAAGAGCGTACCGCATACGGGACTTGGGAGATCAATGAGGGCGCTCATCATCGCCGGCATGCCCGGGGCAGGCAAAGAGGAGCTCGTGGCGGTAGCGCAGGGACTGAAATGGAATGTGGTGCGCATGGGCGACGTCGTCCGTGCCGAGGCCACAAGACAGGTCGTTCCGACCGCCCGCAGCACCGGACAGTTCGCACACGAGCAGCGCCAGGTGCACGGGACAGACATTTGGGCGAAGCGGACGCTGCAGGCCATGGACGCCTCGCGCACCGTCATTGACGGGTGCCGTAGCCAGGCGGAGGCGGTCACCTTCCGCCGCGAACTGGGTGAAGAGCTGCAGGTGCTGGCCGTGCATTCTTCGCCGCGCACCCGCTATCCGCGCCTCGTGTCCAGAGGACGTTCCGATGCGCCGGCCAACTGGGATGAGTTCCAAGAGAGGGACCGCCGTGAGATGGGCTGGGGCCTTGGCGATCTCATCGCCACCGCGGACATCATGATAGTGAATGAAGGTTCGTTGCAAGACTTCAAATCCGAGTGCCAAGAGATCCTGAGGTCGCTGTCGCCATGAGGTTCAAGGTCGTCCGCATCTGTAACTCCGAGGCCAATACCGTCATCCCGCTGGAGCATTTCAACCTGGATATGGCCATGAGCGCCGAGCAGCTCAGCGGAGGCGGCTTTGAAGTGCAGAACCGGGAGATGATGCTGATAGCCAAGAAGGAGGGAGTGGAGTACACCATCTACCGCACCGGCAAGGTGCTCATCCACCCAGCCCCCCTGGAAAAGGCGAAGGGCATGGCCGAATCCCTCTATACAATGCTGGTGCGCCAGGCGTGAACATGGAATTCAGATTGATCCGTTTGTGCAAGGGCGAGGGATATTCAGTGGTCCCGCAGGATATCCTGGACTACGACCTTTCCGCTTCGGAGGAGGCGCTGCGCGCGGCCGGATTCACCGTGCTCCGTTCAGATATCTTGCTGGTCGCGGAAAGAAGTGGCGTCAAGCACACCATCTACCGCAACGGGCGCATGCTCTTCGAGCCCACACCAGAGAAGGAAGAGGCCCGCAGCATCGCCACAGAGCTGTTCAGCCTACTAAGACCGCATTAGGGCATGGTTTTAATATCGCCCTGTCATGGAACCCTGATGCCCGGCATCATGGAGATCGCGATCGTGCTCGCATTGTGCACGGTCCTCTCACTGATATCATTGAAATTCGGCCTCCTGACGGCCAGCGGCAGCGCTGCGTCCTTCGCCATGGGCGCCATCATCGGCATCTTCGGCTCCATCGGCATGCTGTTGCTTTTAGTGATCTTCGCTTTGATGGGCTTCCTGGTCACCAAGTGGCGCTTCGAGGCCAAAAAGGCCAGGGGCCTTCAGGAGGGCAGGCGGGGGGAGCGGACGCACCGGAACGTAATCGCCAATGGCCTTGTGCCCGCCCTGATCGTCGTCATCGCCTTCCTTTTGGGACAGGAAGGCAGCGTTCTCACCAGTCTGCTCTTCCTCTGCGCCCTGGCCGTGGCGGCCGCGGATACCACCGCCAGCGAGTTGGGCGTGCTCAGTCCGGACGCCTACCTGATCACCAGTCTCAGGAAGGTGCCCGCCGGCACGGATGGTGGCATATCGACCTACGGCACGCTGTGCGCCCTGCTGGCCGCCGCCTTCGTGGCCGTGGTGGGATGGCTGCTGGTGCTCCCGGGCACGCCCATGGACTGGCGCGTGCTGGTCCCAATGTCAATGGGGGTCTTCGGCTGCATGGTCGATTCCGTCATCGGGGCCACGCTGGAAACGTGGAGAATGATGAGCAAGCTTACCAACAACATCAGCTCCATGACCATAGGCACCCTGACCGGACTGGCCATACTGATTCTCTCGGCCTGAGAGAAAAGCATATATACGGTTTCCATATTCGGTAGTTTTAGAAATGGTATGACGGCCACAGCGGCGGGGATACGCCTGGTCTCATCCGAACCCAGAAGCTAAGCCCGCCTGCGTTCGCTGTGGTACTGAGGTGCGCGAGCCCTCGGGAAGCTTCGAACGCTGTCAGCCATTTCTGCTTTTCCTCTCTTCTCTTCAAAGGCGCGGCCATCGCGATGGATCCGCGGGCAGTACCGGTTCTCTAGACATGACAGAAAGACATAAATATGCTTTCAATATTCGGTGATTTTAGAAATGGTATGACGGCCACAGCGGCGGGGATACGCCTGGTCTCATCCGAACCCAGAAGCTAAGCCCGCCTGCGTTCGCTGTGGTACTGAGGTGCGCGAGCCCTCGGGAAGCTTCGAACGCTGTCAGCCATTTCTGCTTTTCTTTCTTCATTTCTTCCATCGCCATGTTATTTATGCACCAATCACCTAGTCGTTGCAATGGCCGATGATGGAACCATTCTCACCATCGTAGTCCTGATCGTGCTCCTGGTGGTCGTGGTCTACTTTGAACTGCGATATTTGCGTCGGAAACGCAACCAAGGCTTCGATGAGGACGTAGCACAGGATGAGGCGTACAATCACATCCTAGCGACCAAAGCTGCCTCCGAGGCGGTATCAAGGCAGGGGAAGGCCACCTACAAGGCTGACGCTCTGCTGCTGCGCGCGGAGGTCGAGTTCAAGTCCGGCGACTACGTCAAAGCTGAGGAGACGGTAAAGGCGGCCAAGGATGCGCTGGCGCAATCGGTCGACAAGCTCCTCGCACCACCTCCAATGCGGGAGAGGGAAAAAGAGCCAGAAGCTGAGCAGGAGACCGTTCATGCCATCAAGAAGCTGCCCAAAGATTACCTGGAAGCTAAGTTCATGATCTCCAAGGCCGCGGATGACGTGGCCGAAGCGCAGAAGGAAGGCAGGGACGTGGTCGAGGCGACGAAACTCCTCGAGGGGGCCCGCGCGGCCTTCGCCTCCGAAGACTACACCATGGCCCTCAAGAAATCCCTCAACTCGTCGAAGTGGATCGGTCAGAAACTGCCGGAGGAAGCGCCGTCGAAGGAAGCGGCCACGGAAACGAGGACCATCATCGCCGAGAAGCCACATTTGCTGGAGCAGTTGGCCGAGAGGAGATGCAGCTGCGGCAACATCCTCTCCACCGATGACAATTTCTGCCGCCGCTGCGGCGCCAAGATACCTAGACCGTACGATTGTCCGGGCTGCGGCGATCGAGTGGAACCGGACGACCAGTTCTGCCGGCGCTGCGGCAAGACGCTAAAGGACACCAGGCCCTGTCCGGGCTGCGGCGCGGCGCTCAAGCCGGACGCCACCTCCTGCTATGCCTGCGGTGCCAGCGTTCCTTCCCAGGGAAACATTTAATCCGAGTCAGGTCATCAAGTCAAACATTCCTATGATACTGGTCAAGCTGGGCGGGAGCATCATCACGGAGAAGGCCTCCTACCGAAGATACCGTTCCGCGACCACCCGACGCCTGTGCCGTGAGATGGCCACGTCGGGCGAAGACATGGTGCTGGTGCACGGTGCGGGTTCCTATGGCCACGTCATAGCCAAGGAATTCCGCCTCAACGAGGGAAAGCTGGGCGACTGGCAGATACCGGGCCTGGTGCGCTGCCTGGGAGATGTTCGTGATCTCGATCAGAGGGTCTGCGCCGACCTGCAGGCGAAAGGACTGCGGCCGTTCCCGATACCACCCTCGGCCTGCGTCACCATGCGCTCCGGACATCTGGACATGATGGACCTGGGACTTTTCCGCCGCGCGTTGGACCTGGGGCTGACCCCGGTCACCTACGGCGATATGGCATTGGACAGCGAACTGGGATTCTCGGTGTGCTCGGGCGATGAGCTCATGCTGCGCCTGGCTCAGAATTTCGAATTCAACCGCATCATATTCTGCGCCGACGTCGACGGCGTGTGCACCGCCGACCCTATGCTGGACCCGACGGCGAAGCTCATACCAGAGATAGATGAGAAGACCTTGGCCACCTTGCCGCGCACCTCGCGCAGCGCCGACGTCACCGGTAGCATCTACGGCAAGATCGAATTTATGCTACGCATGTCCTCGTTGACCGAGGAGTGCGTGGTCGTCAACGGCCTGAAGCAGGGTAGATTGCTCAAGGCCATGCGCGGAGAGAAGGTCATCTCCTCGCGCGTCCGGAGGGAAGATAGATGAGGATCATCCAGTCGCGCAAGGCGGATCACATCGACATCGCGCTCAATGAGAACGTCATTTCGGGTTACCACTACTGGGACGACGTGCACCTGGTGCACGACTCCCTACCAGAGATAGACCTGGAGAGCATCGACACTTCCATTACGCTCTTCGGCCGCAAGCTGGGTATGCCCCTGATCATCACCGCCATCACCGGCGGATTCAAACAGGCCGAGGATATCAATCGCAACCTCGCCGAGGCCTGCGCCGAATTGCGCGTGGGCCTGGGCGTCGGCAGCCAACGGGCCGCGCTGGAGCACGGCGAGGACGCCAGCTACACGGTGCTCAAGGAGCATGACATTCCGCTCAAGATAGGCAACATCGGCGCACCGCAACTGATCGCGCAGAAGCGCAGGAAGGCGGTGAACGTGGACCAGCTGGGCACCGCCATGGACATGATCGGCGCTCACGTGCTTGCGGTCCATCTCAACTTCCTGCAGGAAGCAGCACAGCCAGAGGGCGACACCAGTGCGGTTGGATGCCTGGACGCCATCCGACAGGTGGCGAGGGCATACCCCTGCATCGTCAAGGAGACGGGGGCAGGCATTTCGCGACATACGGCGATGCGACTAAAGGGAACGGGCATCCTCGGCATGGACATCGCCGGCATGGGCGGAACAAGCTTCTCGGCGGTGGAGATGCACCGCAGCCGTCGCAAGGGCGATCACCGTCTGGCGGCGGTCGGAGAAACGTTCTCAGGCTGGGGCATTCCGGCGCCGATATCGCTGCTGGAAGCGCAGGTCGGCCTGCCGCTCATAGCGAGCGGTGGCATCGAGAACGGAAGACAGGCGGCCTGCACCATAGCCATGGGAGCGAGCTGCGCCGGCTCGGCGCGGGCGCTGCTCAAGGACGCGATGGAATCGGCCGACAAGGTCAAGGAGCGGCTGCAGCGTTTCCGGGCGGAACTGGCCGCGGCCATGTTCCTCACCGGCTGCAAGAGCGTGGCTGAGCTGAGCAAGTCAGAGTTCATTATCACCGGTAGGACCAAGGAATGGATGGAAGGCAGGGAGCTGTGCCAATAATGAGCGATTTCCAAGCGGAGCTGGCAGGGAGAGCGAAAAAGGTCGACGCCCGCCTGCTGCAGTACATCGACCAGGGCAAGTACAAGAAGATGCGCGAGGCCATGCTGCACTACCCCGCCGCCGGCGGCAAGAGGATGCGGCCGGTGCTGGCGATGCTTGTCGCCGACGCCGTGGGCGGACGCGGAGACGCGGCCATCCCTTTCGGCTGCTGCCTAGAGATCATCCACAACTTCACACTAGTACACGATGACGTCATCGACCAGGATCCGGTGCGGCGCGGTCAGCCGGCCGTGCACATCAAGTGGGACATACCTACGGCCATCATAGCCGGGGACGCGCTCTTCGCCCGCGCCTATGAGGTGCTGGCCGACACCGACGTTCCGGATAAGGATCTGCGCCGCCTGCTGCGCATCACCTCCGAGGCGATCTTCCTCGTAGCGGAAGGTCAGCAGATGGATGTAGATTTTGAGAAGCTGCCCACCGTCTCGCTCGCCGACTACGAGGAGATGGTGGAGAAGAAGACCGCGGTGCTCTTCGGCTGCGCGGCCGAGGGCGGCGCCATCATCGGCGGCGGCAGCGAGAAACAGGTCCGGGACATGAAGGAGTATGCCCGTCTCTTCGGCATCGCCTTCCAGATGTGGGACGATGTGCTCGGCGTGGTCGGGGACCCCAAGAAGGTCGGTAAACCGGTCGGCAACGATGTCCGCAATGGCAAGAGAACTCTGATCGTCGTGCACGCGCTGGAGCACCTCCCCGAAGGCAAGCAGAGGGAGATACTGAGGAAGGCGCTGGGCAACCAGAAGGCCACCGACGAGGAGATCAAGGCGGCCATCCAGGTGCTCAAGGATGTGGGCAGCATCGATCATATCTCCAGCCTGGCGAAGAAGATGGCCAAGGAGGCCAACGCAAAGCTCGCCTGCCTCCAGGACAGTGACGAGAAGAGAGCGCTGGCCGCTCTGGCCGAATACTCGGTCGCCAGGGAATCCTGAAACGCCTTTCGGGGTTCAGCAGGAGATGCCGCCTTCCACAATTGCGAAGTCGGCGGTGCGGCCTTCTGCCACATGGCGGTGCTTTATCACCGTAACGCGTCTCTTGCCGACGCCGACCCGGTCCAGCTTCAAGATGACCTTAGCGTTGTGCTGCATGACATTGCCCCCGAGGCTCTCCGACGTTCCCTTGTCTATGTCCATGTAGACCTGGGAAGTGATGACCACCGGCACGCCGACCTTGCGCGTGAACGTGAGCAAACGGGCGCTCTCGTTGGCGAGGACCCTGCGCTCCAGGCGCTCCTCTTCCTTGCCCTGTAGACGGTAGTACATGGTCATGGAGTCGACCACGATGAGACCAATATCCTGGTTCCCTTCGGCCAGGCGGATCGCCTTCTCGATCATCAGGTCCTGATCGGCAAAGGAATGCACCTGGCTGAAGAGCATCGCCTTCGAAACCTTTTCCAGTTCCTCGCCGCACACCTGTTCCAGGCGGCGGTCGGAAACGCCCTCGGTATCGATGTAGATGACCTTCTTGCCCGCCAAGGCCACATTGCGCGCCAGAACCAGACATAGATTGGTCTTGCCGGTGCCTGCCTCGCCATAAACAAGCGTCACGCAGCCGGTCTCCACTCCTCCTTCCAAGAGGGAGTCAAGGGATGCGCACGCAAAGGCAATGTGGTCCACACCCCTGCACCATCCTGAGGTGCAATAAGGTTTGCGACACACCCGGCGCTGGATGCGATCGACGCATTGGTCCGCCTGCGACACGTCATTGAATGGGATCTAGGGTGTTTCTACCTCTTGTCGCCCCAAGCCACGGCCTGCAGCACGGCGATGCGGTCCAGGGCTGTGAGTGCCATGAGAAGAACCCCATGGGGTCGCATCACTTTGCGGGATGACGCCCTATGGCAAGAGATCCGCTGGAGACCCGACACCACCCTATTCCGTCTAGGATCCAATTGTGACGCCGTAGCCTTACTGCAGTCGATGCGGCGGATAGTACCCGCCGGGATACAGCATCATGGAAGCAGGCGGGACGACGGGGGACCTCTTCCCCTATAACAAGGTGAGGGATGGGCAGCGGGAATTCCTGGCCGATGCTCGGGAGACTTTGTCATCATCGCTCACTCTGGTGGCGCACGCGCCCACCGGACTTGGGAAGACAGCGGTCGGGCTGACGGCATCGCTGGAAACGAGCGGCGAAGGCGTCGTCGTCTACCTGACGGCGCGGCAATCGCAACACATGGCGGTCGTGGAGACCATGCGCTCCATCATTCGCCGCAGGAACCTGAGCGGTGTCGACCTCATCGCCAGGGAGGACATGTGCCTGGCGACGAGGAAGGACGCGGGCACGCCGTGCCAACGGGGCGAGACCTGCTATTTCCGCGACCGCAAGAGAATAGGCGACGCGGCCAAACGCCTGCTGCAATACCCGCTGCATGCCCAGGAGGCCGTGCGCACCTGCCTGCGCCTCGGTGCCTGCCCTTACCACGCTGCCCTGGAGGCGGCCAGGGAGGCGGACCTGGTGGTCTGCGACTACAATCAACTGTTCAGCATGGAAAGCGATGACATACTGACAAGAACGTGCAGGGACCCGACCCAGGCGATAGCGGTCGTCGACGAGGCGCACAATCTGCCGCAGCGGATCATGGAGGCGGGCAGCGCTGACCTGGACGCGACGGAATTGCTGCGTCGCTCGCGCTCCCTGCGCGCCCGCCGCTTCCGTCCGGAGCTGGAAGCGTTGGGGCGTCTGGCACAGAATGCGGAAAGGGGGCGGATCGATCGCTTCTGGCTGAGCGACCACCTGCTCGAAAAGTGTGATCACCCGCTCGTAGATGTGGTCAACGCGATGGAGAAACATGCTGCCATCACCGGGGACGCGGCCCTAATGGAACTGACGCTAGCATTGCGCAACTGGACCCGCTTCGGCGAGGAGAGCGTGCGCTACGCCGACGGCTATGGTGGGCTGCATTGCCGCTTCATTTCGCCGGGATTGGTCGCCTCCGATGTCATCGGCAGGCTGCGCGCCTGTCTCTTGATGAGCGGCACGCTCTATCCTCCGCAACATTTCGCCGATACCTTGGGCATAGGCGACCGCTGCGGCTGCCGCGCCTATCCCTCCCCGTTCCCCAAAGCGAACCGGCTGCTGCTGGCGGTGGGCGGAGTGACCACACGCTATGACCGCCGCTCTCCGGCCATGTTCGCCTCCATGGCGGCGCGCGTCACGGAGGCCTGTCGCCACATACCTGGCAATGTGGCCGCCTTCTTCCCCTCCTACGAACTGATGCGGTCGGTGCAGGAGAATATGGAGCCATCACCGGGCGGAAAGCGTCTGGTGGTGGAGAGGAGGGAATTCGGCAAGCACGAACGCGAAGCCATCTTGGCAGACCTGCGGTCCGGCACGGACGCTCTGCTCCTGGCACCGGTGACCGGCTCCCTGGCAGAGGGGATAGATTTCTCGGACAACCTGCTCTCCGCGGTCATCGTGGCCGGGGTGCCCTACGCTCCGCCGTCACCGGAGTCGGAGGAAATGCAGACGCGCTTGGAGAGGAGATTGGGTCGACAGCAGGCCATCCTGCGGGTTTCCACCTATCCCGCCATCACCAAGGTGCTCCAGGCAGCCGGACGTGCCATCAGGAGCGAAACGGACCGCGCCGCGATCCTATTGCTGGACGACCGTTTCGCGCGGAACGGATTGCGGGGGGCGCTGCCACATGACGCGGCCTTGATCACGAGCCTCGATCTCGGGGCGGAACTGGACCGATTCTTCAACGCGGAGATAGCGGAAACATTTGCAAAGGGGGCGGAGGAGGTCAAGGTTTCATAAGCCGGAGTGCTTTATCCTCAATCGTGCAGGTCATAAGACGCGGAGCAGAGGCGGAGATCTCCCTGGGCAGATGGATGGGGCGTCCGGCGATATTCAAATGTCGTTTGCCGAAGCCATATCGCCACCCGGAATTGGACCAACAGCTGCGTGCGTCCCGCACCAAGAACGAGGCCAAACTGTTGCAGGAGGCGCGGCGCCGCGGCGTGCCGACGCCGATCATCTTCGACATATGCCTGGCCGAGGGCACCATGGTCATGCAGTACATCGAAGGACCGAGGGCCAAGGACCTGCTGGAAAGTGCACCGGAAGAGGAAGCGGTCCAGATCGCCGGCAAGATCGGCACGATGGTGGCGAAGCTGCACGCCGGCGGCATGACGCACGGGGACCTCACCACCAGCAACATGATCGTGCATGACGGAAGAGTCTATTTGATCGACATCTCGCTCGGCTCCAAGATAGCCGGCGTGGAAGAGATGGGCGTGGACATGCATCTACTGCGGGAAGCGTTCCAATCGGCGCACTCGTCGCGTATGTACCTGTTCGACGAGGTAGTTCGTTCCTATTCATCCGCATTCCCCCGGGCCAGTGAGGTCCTGGCCAAGGTCCATCAGATCGAGGCACGGGGGAGATACACGTGAAGCAAGTGGCCCTCCTCACCGGCAACAAGGGCAAGCTGCAGGAATTCCGGCACGAACTGGCGAGCATCGGCGTGGAAGTGAGTCAGCTGACCGCGGAGATCGAGGAGATCCAGGCGGACACCTTGCAGGAGGTCGTGCGTCACTGCCTGCACCAGGCGGACGCGCAGAGATTGGGCGACGTGGTCCTGGACGATTCCGGTCTCTTCGTGGAAACGCTCAATGGATTCCCCGGGGTCTACTCGGCCTATGCGCAAAAGACGCTCGGATGCGAGGGGCTGCTGCGTCTGCTGGATGGCAGGGCGGACCGCAACGCGCGCTTCGATTCCTGCATCGGCGCCAGCATCGACGGCGTGCACATCGTCGTCACCGGCACCATCCACGGGACGATCGCCACCGCCATGAAAGGAGAGGGCGGCTTCGGGTTCGACCCCGTTTTCATTCCTGAAGAGAAGAACATCACTTTCGCGCAGATGGAGATGGGCGAGAAGAACGCCATCTCGCACCGCGGCAGGGCGATCCGCCTGCTGCTGGCCGAATTGGAAGCGAGGGGGTTCAAGTCATGATCCTGGAGAACAAGAAGATCGTCGTCACCGGCGCCGCCGGCTTCATCGCTAGCCACCTCACCGACCGCCTGTTGCAGATGGGCAATGAAGTGGTGGGCATCGACAACCTCAGCGCCGGAAGAGAGGAGTTCCTGAGGACTGCGAACGCCACTGGCCGCTTCCGCCTGGTGCGCAAGGACCTGCTGCGTGATGATTACGTGGACGATATGCGCGGCGCGGAGGCCGTATTCCATTTTGCCGCTAACCCGGACGTGCGGCAGGGGCCGAACAACACTCGCGTGCACTTCGACCAGAACATAGAGGTCACGTACAAAGTGCTGGAAGCGATGCGTGCCGCCAACGTCAAGGGCATTTGCTTTCCCTCCACCTCCACCGTTTATGGTGAAGTGGACCAGATCCCGACGCGCGAGGACTTCGGACCGCTGAAACCGATATCCATCTACGGCGCCAGCAAGCTGGCCTCGGAGGCGCTCATATCCTCCTATTGCCACACCTTCGGTTTCTCTGCCGCCATCTACCGCTTCGCCAATGTGGTAGGTAGTCGCTCTACGCACAACGTGCTCCACGATTTCATCCGCAAGCTCAACGAAGACGGCAACAAGCTGGAGATCCTGGGCGCGGCGCCGGGGACGAGGAAGTCCTATGTGCACGTCTCCGACTGCGTGGAGGGAATGGTAGTGGCCGCGTCCAAGGTGAAGGAGGGCGTGGACATCTACAACATCGGCTCCGAGGATTGGCTGGACGTGCAGGGCATCGCCGACATCGTTACAAGGCAGATGCACCTGGAACATGTGCGCTACGACTGGACCGGCGGCGTCATGGGAGGCCGCGGCTGGATCGGAGATGTCAAGTTGATGCTCCTTTCGGTGGAGAGGCTAAAGACCTTGGGCTGGAAACCCACATTGGGCAGCGCCGCCGCGATCGAGAGGGCCGTCAAGGAGATCCTCGCTTCCAAGCACTAGATGGAAAGCCATCCGACCGGTCGGCCGGTGGCGTCCAACGAGTAGAGGAAGTTGCCCCGGGTCGGACCCCATTCTCCAGAGCTCCAATCGCTGACCGGAGCGGTCAGGGCCGGCAGACCGCCGCCATAGGGCATGCCGACCGTGTCGACCACCATCCACAGCCCGGTCGGATCGCTCAGGAAGAGCACAGATACTTCTGTGCCATAGTGCGCGCGCACCGATTTGGTGATGCTGGCCATCCCGGAGGCCGGGCCGACGAACACGGTGGCGAAGGCGTGGCCCTCGATGAGATTGATGCGGGCATTCCCTCCTAGGCCGCCGATCGTGGACGCCAGCAATATGGCGTGGTCCTCGCAGTCCCCGCCGCGCAGCGACAGTGTCGTCTGCGGCGTCTGCCACACGTCGCTGGGATCGCCCACGTAGGAGATGTGGGTCGCGATCCAGTCGTACGCATCGAGCACCTGCTCCAAAGAGTACATTCCAGGGGCCGAGACCTGGGCCGCATTGACGACCTCCGCCGCCTGAGCATAGGAAACAAGATTGTTCACCTTGTTGTAGTAGGTGCGGATGTTGTGCGTGTAGGAATAGGCAATGTCTCCGTTGTCTGCCAGCACGTCCGCATCCTTGGCATTGGTGCGCATCGTACCGATGTCCTTCCATGCACCGACCACTGCCTCCGTCTGCACCTTGAGCAGTATGGTATAGATGTGCGTGCCCGTCGTCGCCGGCGCTCCGAAGAAGAGCAGCCCTAGCGAGGCGCTACTGCCCGCCGGCAAATAGGCAGAACAGTTCCTCCAGTATTCATCCCCACCCACCCAGGCGAGACCATAGCCATAGATGTAAGCATAGGTGCCCCCCACATTGGTGATGTTGAGCTGCACCGCGCCTCCGTAACCGACGTAGATCGGCGATAGCGTCCAATTCAGCTCCGGCGCGAACCCGGGGCCATAGCCGACCATAGTATGCGGGTCCGGCACGATCTCGGCGGCGTAGGTGACCACCGGTGCCTTGAGGTCCGCTGTGTTGAAGCCAGGCACCTCCGAGCGCAGGGCGCTGATCAGAGTGCCTGCTAGCAGGAGGATGCCGACGCAGACGACCACGCCGGCCGCTAGGATGATAAGTCGCTTTGCTACCATAACTTCACGGTCCGAATGGGCGCACCCTCAGTAAGATTTATCCATAGTATCATGATTGAGAGGCCGCTGTGGGGCTGTAGGGTAGCTTGGTCCATCCTTCGAGTTTTGGGAACTCGAGACCCCGATTCAAATTCGGGCAGCCCCATCTTCATGCCTCTCAGGCCACCTTTCTCTCATGCTCTTCGTGACCCTTGCTCCTGCAGGTCGAGCATACGCGCACCCGTGCCACCAGGCCCAACGTGGCGAGTAGGGCCACGACAATGCTTGCGATCCCAAGGAGATCGCCATTGAACAGTACCCATAGACCGAAGAAGAACTGGAGAGGGCCCAATGCGAACAGGACCACATCCCAGGCATCAATGAGAGAGTTACCGCAGGTTTCGCATTCCTTCATCCAGTACTATTCATGATTAGCTGGATTTAATCCTTTGCCACCTCCATCCTGCGGAGTTGCAGTTCCGCAATCAGGTTGATATGCCTGACGCAATATGGGGAAGCATGAATTCCCATTCCGCCAATATCGTCGAGTTGCCTGGCTGGCGCCGGCATGCCGCGCGCTACACCATACCTGGATGGAGGGTCCGCACGGGCCGCTATACGCTGGCGGAGGGTTTCTCGGAGAACCTGCCGATGACCTTCATGGCCATGGAGCAACACTGCGGTACCGTTCTCGATCCCTTCGCCGGGGCGGGGACGACCTTATTGGCCGCGGCCCGCTCAGGATGGGCTGGAGCAGGGGTGGAAATGATGCCGCTGGGGCGCTTCCTGGTGGACTCCTATACCGCCCTAGATTCCCTGGGCTATGAGGCCGATGCGGCGCTGGCGGGAATGCCAGAGGCGCTGGAGGGGATACGCGATCCGACGGAGATGCTGTTCGCCGCCATGCACCACGCTTCGCAGGCAGGCAACGAGGACGCACGCTTGGCCTGTGCTTTCGCGACCTTGTGCGCGTTGGATGTCCTGAGGCGCCAGGAGCCCCTGACGGTCGAACTCCGCGCGACCCCCGTCGAGGCGATGGAAGAAGTGTGTGAACGGCTTGGTCAATTGGCCGTAGACGCCTACGCGGGCATCGCGGAAAGCAAGATGTTGGAAGGAGATTGCCGCACGGCGCTACGGCGCATGCCGGAGAACAAATTCGACATGGTCGTCACCTCGCCTCCGTTCTTCGGCCGCTGGGATGGCGGCATAGAATACGCGGTGGAACATGAGGTCGTGGCCTTGGCCGGCGACAGTGGCTGCTATGATGGCACCAGGGGACTGAGGCCGGCTCTGCGCTGGAGGGACGACGGCATGGGGGCCGAGATCGTCGCCCGCCTGGGGGTCGAAGAGCCTTCGTGGGAACTGATGCAGCATTGCCGCATGCTTGGCTGGCTGATGGCTACCTCGGCCGGCGTATTGGAGAAGAACGGGATATTGCACATGGTCATCGAAAATCCAATACTGGAAGGAAGACGCCGCGCCTTGGATGAGGCGGCGTGTGCCTGCGCCGCCTCCGCCGGCTTTGGCGTGGAACTGATCACCAGACTGCCTTCCTACAAGGAAATAATGGGCGGGACAAGTATCCGCAGCGTTTCCGTGGTCAGTATGCGTCTTTAGGCGCAGGGATTATTAACCAGAGTTTCCTCCTAAGGCCGATGCAAGAAGATGCCCCCGTGTCCGCAGCGGCTCCGCGCTATCTGACCGCGACCGATCTATTGAGCCTCTCCAGTGAGGTGGAACAGGGGCGCTTCAATTTCATCGACGTGCGCAAACCGGAGGAATTCGCGGCCGGCCACATCCAGGGCGCGACGAACATCCCGGTCGACGATCTAGAGAAGAGGATCGAGACGCTGGACCGCAAGAAGAAGACGATCCTCTACTGCAAGGCCGGTAAACGTTGCCTACGCGCCGCCGATATCCTCAACAAAGAGAAGTTCGAGGACGTTCTGGTGCTGCAGGGAGGCTATGATGCCTTCAAAGCCACTCGATGATGACGTCCCATCGCTTCTTTCAGGCTTAACGCGAAAAAGAATATCAACTGACCTCGACTATCCGGGGGTATGGGTCTAGACATCGGGCCAGCAGTCGGAACCAAGGCCCCCGACTTCACCGCGCCTGATGAGATGATGCGCCCTTATCATATGCTGGATGCCCTCGAGAAGGGTAATCTGTTCGTCACGTTCTACCCGGCGGACTTCGGCATGATGTGCGCGGTGGTGATGCGCACCTTCAAGGAGATGATGGAACAGTTCGCTGCCGCAGGGGTGCAGCTGATCGCCATCAGCACCAACACCACCTATTCCCACGGCTACTTCAAGGACGCCATACACATCAACTTCCCCTTGCTGGCGGATGTGGAGGGCAAGGTGGCCAGCTTATATGGTGTCCTCAGCGGCGAAGAAGGGTATCTCAAAGGCCGGTCCACCCGCGCGGTGTTCTTGGTCGATGGGGCGGGCATCATAGAGTACAAGTGGGTCGCCGAGGACCCCGCCTACGAGCCTAATTACGATGAGATGCTCGCCGCGGCCCTCAAGATCAAGCGTGCCTAGGTCCGAGCTCGGCCCGCAGCACTTCTAGGCGCGCCGTGTCGCGCGTGACCACCATCCTGGACTCCAGTATGCGCAGCGGCCTCTCGTGCAGAGGCGAATCCAAAGTCAGGGTCTCATATTCTCCCCCCTCGCCGCAGGGATTCAGGCGCCACCTGCCGGTCAGCTGCAGCATCTCGTCGACCGCCGCGGCGTCCAGGACGCGGCCCAGCCAACTCTTGTCCAGCCCTTCGGCGAAGGTGCCGACGAGCATCGCGCTGAGGCGGGCCTCGACCATTTCCCGGAGCAGCAGGGCCTGGTCCTTCCTCCATAGAGGACTGAAGACCCGGAGGCCAAGCTTTTCACAGACGCCGTTGATGCGGTCCCACTGGTAATCGGAAGCGATGGCGCCGGTGATGATGCCATCGACCTCCAGGTTCTCCAGCGCCAAACGCAGCGCCTCCAGGTCCTCCGCCTCTTCGCCCTGGGAGGGAATGACGCGCAGCTCCTTGCCCATCGCCTCGGCGAGGAGTGGCACCATATCGAGGTTGATGGCGTGAAAGATCGGCGAGGCGGGGTTCTCCGGCCTGATCGTGATCAGAACGGGCACTTCATGGCCCTGTCCCTGCATCAACATGCAGGCGAAGGTAGAATCCTTGCCGCCGGAGTAGAGGGAGGCCAAGCGCATGCCTTTGGCATCCTCCATGGATTAGATAAGCTGTTGCCGGCATGCATTATCTAGACCGAGGAGGATGCGGGGAACATGTACTGCCCCAAGTGCAACAAGACCATCAAGGATGATCGCGTGGAGGAGCTGAACGCGGAACTCCAGCGCAAGTTCAAGAACGATGCTCTGAGCAAGGGGCTGTGCCCAGTATGCCAGACGCCTTTGGTAGCGGCCCAGGGGAGGCAGTGAGATGCTCCTCGACGAGATGACCTCGGAGGAATTCGCGCAGATGGTACGCCTCGACCCAGTGGTCATAATTCCCTTTGGCGCCACCGAGGCGCACGGTCCGCACCTGCCACTATGCACCGATTCAGTGCAGCCGGAAGCGATCGCCATGGCCGCGGCGGAGCGCCTGGAATGCCTGGTGGCGCCGCCGGTGCGCTACGGGCAGCATTCTAGCACCAGGAACATGCCGGGCACCATCGACATCACCTTTGAAACGTTGCACCTGCTGGCGAGGGACATCCTGCACGCCCTGCGCCGCCAGGGGCTGACCAAAGCGGTCATCCTCGCCGGACATTGCGGCGGATTGCACATGGCCGCATTGCGTCTGGCCGCGGAGGAAGTAGCTCAGGAGGGTGGTATCCGCGTCATGCTCATCGCCGACTACGATCTGGCGGTGGCGAAGCTGTCCGAGGCGACCGACGATATGAAGGACGGCCATGGCGGGGCGCTGGAGACATCCAGGGTGCTGGACATCCGACCGGACCTGGTCAAGAGGAAGAGGGGGGTCGGCACCGCGGGTTCCAGCGGCGGCGAGGTGCTGCGCAATCCGGAGAAGCTCTATCCTCAGGGATTCGTGGGCGATGCCTCTCGGGCCACGGCCAAGGCGGGCAATATCGTCAACGAGCATGTGATAACGGAGCTGGTGAAGATGATCGAGGACCGGTTCGGTGAGTGAAGTGAGTGATACTAAGAGGGCAGCGGCAGAACGAGCGGTCTTGATGATCGAGGACGGCATGGTCGTCGGACTAGGCACCGGTTCCACGGCACAGTACGCCATCGAGGCGGTCGGCCGCAAGGTGGCCGCAGGAATGAATATCCGTGCCGTGGCGACTTCGCTCAATACCGAGCGGGAAGCGGCCAAGGCGGGGATCGAGGTCGTCGATCTCGCGGACGCGGAGGTCGTGGACGTCACCATCGACGGCGCGGACGAAGTGGATCCCGCCTTGGACCTGGTGAAGGGCATGGGCGGAGCTCTGCTGCGGGAGAAGATGGTAGCTTCCTACTCCAAGCAGGAAGTCATCATAGTGGACGATTCCAAGTTGGTGGAACGCCTCGGCACGAAGTCGCCGCTGCCGGTGGAAGTGACCGTCTTCGGTCACCGCCGCACGCGCGAAGTGCTGCGCAGCCTAGGCTGCGAACCGACGCTGAAGGGCGGCGATAGGCCGTTCCTCACCGACAACGGCAA
>CAZCNG010000027.1:0-19603 GCA_964500045.1 uncultured Methanomassiliicoccaceae archaeon | reverse complement strand
TCATCGGCGACATGGAGCTGGACGAGATCCTCTCCAACCGCGAGAAGATCAACCTGCACCTGAGGGACATCCTGGACGAGGCGACCGATAAGTGGGGCGTCAAGATCGAGGCGGTCGAGATCCGGGAAGTGGATCCTGCCCCCAAGGTCAAGCAGGCCATGGAGGAGCAGACCTCCGCGGAGAGGCTCCGCCGCGCTGCCATCCTCAAGGCGGACGGCTCCAAGACCGCCGCCATCCTCAACGCCGAAGGCGAGAAGAGATCGCGCATCTTGCAGGCCGAAGGCGTACGGCAGTCAAAGGTGTTGGAGGCGGAAGGCGAGCGCATGGCCATCATCCTGCAGGCGCAGGGTGAGGCGCAGAAGCTACGCATCCTATCCGTCGGCGCCACCTCGCTGGACTCCAAGGCCTTGACGGTGCTTTCGTTGGACACGATGAAGGCCCTGGGCGCCGGGGCCAGCACGAAGTGGATCATACCTTTCGAGATCACCAAGGTACTCGAGGGGGTCTCTGAATACCTGGGCAGCGGCAAGAATGTGCCGGAGAGGGAGATCTCCAACATGGCGGACATCGAGAAGTATGTGGGCAAGGCCGAGGACATACTCGGCCCGATCCCCACGCCGGAGGAGCTCCGGGCCGATCTCCGCCAGCTAGAGGTGTCCATGCGGGCCGACGAGAAGGTGGCGCAGCAGGTGCGCGACAGCAACAAGAACCGGGCCGCGCCCCCGCCGCAGTGAGCCACCTTCTTGGGCCTCCACCGGGAGGCCGAAACCACTTCCCATCTTTTCATCCGTTGCTCTTCCCCGAGAACCCAGGAGAGGGTGACCGTTCCAACCAGTCGATGACACTTCATTCTTTACCAATTCTGATATCGGACCGTGTCATGATGCTCGATTCCACTTGTTCATTTTATATGCGTCACGAGAAAGGGTCCTTGTATTCCCCATTGGGTTTTTCTCGACATTGTAGAAATCCATTACGGCATTCTTGACCTGTGTCAAGGATCACGGCAGAGCTTCTTCGGATAGCGAGATAATAAATATCGAACAGGGTCAATTGATATCCGTAGCAGGGGGTTGAGGGGTTGCCTGCAAAGAAGAAGATTGAGAAGAAGAAAGAAAAAGCGGCGGCGAAGGTCGAACTCTTCACAGTCGTTCAACTGGGGAACGCCCAGGGCGAACCGAAGATATGGGCCTTCGACGGAAGACTGAACAAGGTAAGGAACAAGCCGGACCGCATCGTGACCGGGGCACTACGGGGCAAGAGTGAGGTTCCAGCGGGTTCTGCGACCGCTCCCAAGGGCACCTATTTGATCGTAGGACCTATCCGACCCACGGCCCGAAAGCCCAAGGCCATCAAGATGGACGGATGGTTCTATAAGATCGAAGGCAAGCGGCAATTCATTGTCAGCGCAGCGCCGCTGGGTGGCAAGAAGCCCATTGCTGCTAAGGCCGCACCGCCTAAGAAGAAGGCACGGTAATAGAGAATGACGGGAGAGGGTTGCCTCCATTCCCTCGGAGTGGAGGCGCCCATGATCCTGTTGTAGGGAGAGAAACGGTAGCCGTTGGCGGCAATCGTCTCTGCTCTCGCAGGCGGATCCTCGCATCATTTCAATGACCGGAGTAGAGGGATGAATGGACCGCCCGGTTCACTCGTCACCTTCTTCGGTATCATCCTCAGGTGCTTGGGAGTCGGCGAGGGATCGCAGGTCCTCGATGAGCTCCGGGTGTTTGGTGAAATACATCCTGGAAACCACGCAGTTGGTGCAGGTGTTTCCTTGGGGAGCGCATGGGATATGAGTGATCATGCAAAAGGACCTTTCCGGCTCATTGGGACCGCACCATTTCGTGCTGCCGCTGGATATCCGGAACAGTCCGGACATGGATATGCTGACCCGTCCAGATTTCTTGTTCTGGTTCCGGATCCTATCAACAACCAGGCTAGGATGGGGCAGGGGCATTTGACAGATAAATATGGGACGACCTACTAAAAGACAATCGCTGCTGCTAATGGTTTGGGATCACGGATCTACGGGTGGCGCTGCCCCCATCCAGATCATGCGAGCGGTACATTCCTGGACCCAGGACCTCCGGGAAGCCTCGATAGGACGCCACCCGGTCTTGACCCACCTTATCATGCCAGCACATCTGCCGGCAAAGCGATATGTACGACACATCCCTTTCCGCGTGAATGGGTTCGATCCCATGGGGGTCCTCAGGACCGCGTGAATCTTTGGAAGATTGGCGCTGCCTTGAGGATGGGACCTGCCTGCCAAGGGTGATTGAATGACGACGATCGAGATGCTGGTAGTTCTGATCGAGATGATCTGCGTCGTCATCGTGGTGGCCTACCTACTGACCCGAACGGCTCTCTTCCGTGAGGTTCTCAAAGGCAAGGTCACCTTGCGTTCCGGTATCATCTTGGCGATTCTCTTCGGCCTGTTGTCGATCTTCGGGACCTACTCCGGGCTTGACATATTGGGGGCCAAGGTGAACGTCCGTGACCTGGGTCCGATGATCGCTGGCCTTTTGGCCGGACCATTCGTCGGCATCGCGGCGGGTCTGATCGGCGGGCTACAGAGGCTCACCATGGGCGGTGTCACCGCCGTTCCCTGCTCCATCGCCACCATCATCGCCGGTCTTCTGGGAGGCATAATCTACCTTGCCAATCGGCGCCGCTTCATCGGCGTCAAGGGGGCGGTGCTCTTCGCCATCTTCATGGAGAGCCTGCACATGCTCATCAATCTGATCATAGTGCAGCCGTGGCAGACCGCGTGGGCCATCGTCAGCTCGATCGGCGTCCCGATCATCTTCGCGAACGCACTGGGCATGGCTGTTTTCGCTTTCATCATCTCCAATTACATGAAGGAGGAAGCCACCAAGGAGGACCGGGACCGCCTGACCAGCGAACTGGAGCGGGAGAAGGCGGAGCTTTCGCTGGCCCAGGAGATCCAGAAGAGCATGCTCCCCCGGATGGTGCCCTCAGTACCTGGCTATACCATTTCCGCATCCAGTCGACCGGCGAAGGAAGTGGGCGGGGATTTCTACGATTTCCCTCCCGTGATGGGCGAGGAGGCCGCCGCGCTGATCGCCGATGTTTCCGGCAAGGGCATGGCGGCCGCGATCTACATGGCGGTGTCCCGCACCGTCCTAAAATCCGTGGCTTCGGTCAGTGATGGGCCGGATGCGCTCCTGCGTTCCGCGAATCGCATACTGTCCGAGGACTCCGATTCTGGCATGTTCGTCACGGTCTTCGGCGTCTTCCTGAAGGGGGATGGCCACTTCCGCTTCGCCAACGCCGGGCATAACCCGCCGGTGATCATCCGTGCTGATGGCACGAACGAGATTCTGCCCGAAGGTGGGGTCGCCATGGGTGTGGACGGGGATGCGGCTCCGATCACGGGATCCTCTAGACTAGGTCCCGGTGACCTGCTCATCCTCTATACCGACGGCGCGACCGAAGCGATGAACGTCGCGGGGGAAGAGTTCGGAGAGGCACGGCTGATAGAGGCCGCCACCTCCGGCAACCTGTCCCTGGAAGATCCGATGCCCCGTGTGCTGGCCTCCATCGATGCATTTGTCGGTCAGGCACCGCAGTATGACGACATCACGCTCATGGTCATAAGGAGGGACTTGTAATGGACCGATCATTTTCGCTCTACTGTACCACTCACCCATCTTCGGTCGTGCGTCTGCGCGATTTGATAGACGAGCACCTCGCCTCCATTGGCGAAGGGCAGGAATGGCTGGCCGACCTGTACATTGTCGTGGATGAGATGGCCTCGAACATCGAGAAGTATGCCTACCCTGGCGGCGGGGGCGGATACAATGTACGCATTGACATGTTCGATGACGCGGTTGAACTGTTTTTCGAGGACGAGGGCGTGGCATTCGACCCGCTCGCTGTCAGGGAGACGCCGCTGCGCGGTGAGACCGACCGTCCGGTGGGTCGGATGGGAATTCTGCTGGTCAGTTCCCTGGCCTCGCATATGGAGTATCGTCGGGAGAAGGGGCGGAACGTCACCCGGGTCGTGTTGGCCCTACCGGGGAAGGAGATTAAAGCATGAACGTCATCTGGTCGCAATCGGGGGGGCTTTGAGCTATGGACGCGAAGGCATTGGTTGTGAAGTCGGTAGAGGTCAGAGGCGTATGTGTCCTCGAACCGCAGGGAAGGATCGATTCGTCCTCCGTGGCGACCATGGACGAGGCCTTCCATCGGGCCCTAGCTTCGGGTCCGAAGCCGCTATTGGTCGACATGGGCGGCGTCGAGTACATCAGCAGCGGAGGTCTGCGCAGCTTCCTCTTGACGCTGAAGGAATCAAAGAAGCGTGAGGTCAAGATGTGCCTTTGCGGCCTGGCCCCGAGCGTCAGCAAGGTGTTCAAGCTGGCCGGCTTCAACACCATCTTCGACATCCGTGCTGGCCGGGAAGAGGCCATCGCGGACCTGGAGAAGACGCCTCATGCTCCTTGAGGACCGGACCTGGCAGGACGTGCCTGGAGCACCGGGTACGCGCATCTTCGCTTTCATCCGCAAACCTGATGTCGTCTGCAGCAATGCCTACATCATCGATGCGCCGGACCAGGTCCTGGTCATCGACCCGGGCGCCGATCGCGTGCAGATGGACGAGATCTTTGCCCAACTGCGCAAGCTGGTGGCCTCGGGCAAGAGCCACACATCTTTCTATCTGACGCATTGCCATGTCGATCACTGCTACCTCCTCTTCAGCGGCATGGGCGATTGGACGCCTGAGGACATTGTGGTAATGGCCCAGGCCGAGGGGGCGCACGCGCTCCTGCATCGTGATACGGAGGTAACACAGGCCCGTGTCATGGGCTGGGACTTCCCGCCGCTGGAGATCAAGGTCGCCGTGAGGGGCCTGTTGGACTCCAGCGAAGTCAAGAGGACGGTGGAACAGGCCACGTTGATGGAGAAACTCGCCGTGGACGGATGTCCGCCGCTGTCGACGCAGAGGATTCCGCTGGGGGGAGAGGTCGCCCTCATCGCCTATCATACCCCCGGTCATTCACCGGACAGCGTCTGCTACCAGCTCGGGGACCTGCTCTTCACTGGAGATCTGCTCTATGCCATGGACAGCGGCGTCATCGGCCTGGTCGGTTGGGACAAGGTGGCGATGCTGACCTCGGTGCGTCACGTCGCATGGATATTGAGCCACCTGGGCATCGTCACCTGCTGTCCCGGGCACGGGCGCTGCCTTGCGGCCGATTCGGCCGTCCGCATCCTGGGTCGCATGGAGAAGGAACTGGCCGGTCTGGGTGAACTGCAGACCAAGGACGCCGAGCGCATCCGCTTCACGTCCGAATACGCCCTGGACCTGCTGGAAGAGGCGAATGACAATTTCTCCATCATCGCGGGAAGACTGTACTATCTTTCCTACCACCTCGAAGACCTCGAGGAAGACGACGAGGCACGCAAGTACATCAAGATGCTGGAAGCGGACCGCATCGATGAGATGCTGACCTCTTTCAACCGCTTCGTGGAGGAATTCCACGCCGGGAAGAAGCTAGAGCTGCAGGTCACACTTAAGGCGGTGGCGACCATGCAGAGCATCAACGGGATCTTCAAGGGAAGCGACCTGGAGGGCATACTGGACCGGTCGCTAGTCTCCGGCACCACCCGGTTACTGATCGATTTCATGAAAGCTGTTAAAGGCATTGAGTTGGAGTCGTCTCTGCAGCATTGGGACCCCCTTCTCTTGTTGAGTGAAGTGGTGGGCGACCTCAAGGGCGGTCCCGTCGAGGACATCCTCGACAGCTTGGACGATCCCGTGCAGTACCGGTCCTTCCTGGCGCGGCGCATAGCGCATCTGCCCCTCTTCGATGATGTCTCGATCACCCTCGAAGGCGTCGAGGGAGATCTGTTCCTCCTCGACCGGCACCGTTTCCAGGACGCTCTGGCGGGTCTGATGCTGGACCTGGTGGGAGGGGACGCCACCTCTGTATCCATTGTCTGCAAGGACGGCTCCATTGTCATCGGCTCCGACATGGCTTCGCTGGAGACCTTCGGAGATAAGAAGGTCCGCGCCCTGAAACGCCGCCTGGAGCTGGCCGGAGCGGCGGTGGAGGTGGGGAACGACCTGCCATTGAAAGTGTACCTGCGGCTGAGCAAATGATGTGCTAGCGGTCTGCGAATGTGGCCGCCCGACGGTTTGCGGCGGTCGGCAAAGCCATATGTAGGGAACAATGACATAGTGTGCCAGCCTGGCAAGCCATGGGCGATGCCGGGCGCGGGGATGCGGAACATGGACGATGACGAAGTGATGCAAGGCCCGAAGAAGGATTTCGCTGGTTTCAGCTACCTGGAGCTCATCGGGGTTGTCGCCGCCGTTCTAGGCATCATCGCGGCCTTCATGCCCTGGGGGAAGACGATCTTTGGCTACATCATCACGGGCATCGATATTGATGGCATCGTCACCCTCATCATCTCGTTCTCGGCCTTGGCCGTCATAGTGGCCTGGAAGATGACGAAGTGATGCAAGGCCCGAAGAAGGATTTCGCTGGTTTCAGCTACCTGGAGCTCATCGGGGTTGTCGCCGCCGTTCTAGGCATCATCGCGGCCTTCATGCCCTGGGGGAAGACGATCTTTGGCTACATCATCACGGGCATCGATATTGATGGCATCGTCACCCTCATCATCTCGTTCTCGGCCTTGGCCGTCATAGTGGCCTGGAAGGACAATGAGACGACGAGGAGGACGGGCGTTTGGTTGATCGTTCTAAGCTTGATCATGCTTCTCTTCACCGCCTACGATCTGATATCCTACGATTCATCCATCATCCTGAGCTACAGCGCCGGCTTCTATCTTCAGATGCTATCGGGCCTCGTGCTTCTGATCGTTGGATCGCTGCTTTGTCTGCTGGTCAAAAAGAAGGAGTAGTCGGTCGGTAATCTCTGGGGCCTCACCTGGTGACGAAGCCGCCGCCTTGGTGCGCCGCTCGCGGAAAGCTAATTAATACCTCCTGCATGCTCAGGAATCATGGCCAGCACCGCTTCGGGCGGAATGGCATGGCCGGGTCTGGGTTCAACATGGTCACCAAGGGCGGAAAGGCACCGAGCAAGGCGGCGGCGAAGAAGAAGGCCCCAAAGAAAGAGGAGCCGATCGAGGTCGCTGAGGCGGAAGTGGTCGAAGAGTGCGTCGAAGAGGGTCTGTTGGCCCGCAACCCCGCCCGCTCCACCGCGCTGCGCGACCTCTGGTTCGACGATATCTCCAAGATCGTGGACAAGGCCGATATCTCGGAGAAGGACAAGAAGGAATTCCTCTTTCTGAACCTCACCAACTCCCTGTTGGACATGGTGATCGACATTGTTCCCGGCGAGGTCGCCAAGATCATCGCTGAGAACATGGACGACTTCCTGGCCATCGCCATCGTCAACAAGGAGAACAAGGTCAATCTACTGCAGATGTTCCGCGATGACTTCGTGGCCTCCAAGGGCACGGACTTCGAGGACGAGGACCAGCTGATGGCCGCCCTCACCGCGTACGAGGATGAATGGTGGAATGGCAAGCGCAAGGACCTCAAGGGGAAGTCACCCAACCAAGCGCTCATCGGCATGGCGGAGAAGTACGATCTGAAATGATGCAAGCTGCCGCCTCCTCGGCACCCGGCAAGATCATCCTGCTGGGCGAGCACGCGGTGGTCTTCGGCAGGCCGGCCATCTCTTTGGCCGTGGGCCTCCGCCTCCGCCTCACCGCGAGGAGGTCGAACGTTTTCGAACTGAACGGATCGCCGCTATCGCCGCGCATCCATTCCTACCTATCGAATGTCCTGGAGAGGAATTGGAAAGGCGGGCCGCTGTCCTTCGAGACCACCTCGGACCTGCCCTCGGGCAGCGGCTTGGGTTCTTCGGCCGCGGTCACGGTGGCGGCGCTGCACACATTGGCGCAGCTGCATGGAAATCCGCCTCAGGAAGAGAAGGTGGCCCGCGAGGCGTTCATCGTCGAGTCCGAAGCACAGGGGCGGGCCTCGCCCATCGACACCTCCACCTCGACGCATGGCCGCGGCCTCTTCATCGATTCCCGCCAAGGGGATGGACTGCTCTGGACCATCCGCCGCGACGAGCGCTTCTGGCATGTGCACGACTGCACCGTACCGCGCATGAATTTCGTGATCGGCCACACCGGCATCTCCGCACCGACAGGTCCGCTGGTGGCCAAGGTCAAGCGCTACTACGATAAGAGCGGCTTCGCCCGCGAGATCATCGACGAGATCGGGGACATCACCCTCGAAGGGAGGAAGCTGCTGCAGAACGGCGACCAGGAGGCGCTGGGCCGGCTCATGACGAGGGATCACCGTCTTTTGGCGATCTTGGGCGTCTCCTGCGTGCAATTGGACAAGCTCGTGGCCGCCGCTCTACCCCATTCCTACGGAGCCAAGCTGACCGGCGCTGGTGGAGGGGGCAGCATGATCGCCCTGACCGACCGCCCGCAGAAGGTGGCGCAGGAGATCAGGCAACGCGGCGGTATTTCGTATATTGTGGAAGCAGGAGTTCCTGGCGTCAGAAAAGAAGAATTCTGAAAGGGTTTTCGGAAGGGTTTGACGCTCAGATGAGGTCTTCGAATTCTTTGACGACCTCGGGGTGCTTCTCCTTGATCGCCTTCAGAAGACTGAACACGGTCACCTTGTCGATGTCCGATTCGTTCAGCGTTTCCACGATGCCGTCGAGGACCTTATCCTGCAGGGTAAGGAATTTCTCCTTGGCCATCCAGTTGCGCCAGAGGCGTTCCTCCATGGCGTCCCTCCACAGCTTCTCATAGGGCTGCAAGGCCGCATCGCTGAAGTCCCCGGTCTTGGCGCACTCGCCGAGCACGCGGCCGGCGAACATGCCGGACTGGCAGCCGTTGATGATGCCGCCCCCGGTGATGGGGTCGATGATGCGCGCTGCGTCGCCGACGAGGAGCATGTTGTCCCTGGTGACCTTGTCCAGCGGAGCTGAGACGGACACCGCACCGGCGATGGCCTCGACCGGCTGGCCCTTGCACAACCTCTTGTCGTTGGCGATGAACTTGTCCAGGTACATCTTCACATCGCCGGGGTGTTTCAACTTGTTGAGCAGGACGCCGATGCCGACGTTGGCGATGCCCTCCCCCTTGGGGAAGATCCATATGTATCCGCCTGGAGCTGCCGATCCGATGATGAACTCGCAATAGTCCGGCTCGATGTCGATGTTGGCGAGACGGTACTGGTAGCAGGTGGTGATGTCGCCAGGCTTGAGGGTGGTGTCGATGCCGCCCCATCTTCCGACCTGAGATTCGTACCCGTCGGCGCCGACGATGCAGTGGGCAGTGACGTCCTTGTGCACGCCATTGTCCACCATGTGCACGCCGGTGATCTTGCTGCCATCCATCTGCAGCCCGGTGACGGAGGTCTTCAGCTTGATCTCCGCGCCCGCCTTCACCGCTTCGAAGGCCATGGCCTTGTCGAAGAGGTGCCTTTCCAGGACGAATCCCACTTCGTTGCCAGCGCTCTTCTCGTTGAGGCGGAAGATGTTGCCGCCGGGGGAAACGACCTTGGCGCCGACCATCTCAGCGGAGACCCACTTGCGGTCCAGCTTGATGCCGCATTTGTCCAATCCATTTTTGGACACACCTTCGGCACAGCGCAGCGGAGCACCGATCTCCTGCTTCTTCTCGACCATAAGGACCCTTGCGCCCGCTTTGGCGGCATGCCATGCGGTCAAACTGCCTGCGGGTCCAGCGCCGACCACTATGACGTCATATTCGGTCTTCATTTCTTAGCCTCCATGGTCAGGGCGCCGACCGGACAGGCCTTGACGCAGCGGCCGCAGCGGTTGCACTGATCATTGAAGACCAGCACGACCTCGTTCAGATAGATGGCGTTCTGGGGGCAGCTGCCGACGCAGGCCCCGCAGTGCATACACTTCTCAATGGAAACGATCATTCTCAAACACCTCAGGTATACTGATTGCCGCGGGTCTTTCTCCACTCTTCGATCGGCACGGCGTACTTCTTCTCGACCTCCTCACGGTAGGTCGGTCCGCCATTGTAGGCGCAGAAGGGGATGATCCTTCCGTCCGGCACGGCGTAGTGGATGCAGCAGCGCTTGACCCGCTCCACATCGTAGTTGTAGGCGTCCTGGAAGTGCATTCCACCGACGAACATCATGCCCCAGGAGAACTTCGCCAGTGTCGCTTTGGAGGAATCTCCCAGCATCGACTGCAGGAGTCCCAGGAACTGCTTGGTGTCCAGGCCCTCGGGCATCTTGTCCTCGTTGATGTGCCTCTTCAGGGTGGTATACGCCTTGACCTTGGAGGGCAGCTTGACCTTGGCCTTGTCCGCCTTCACGGAAAGCTCGTACAGCTCCTTGAACAGCGGCTCCACGTCCACGAAACGGGTGAGGGGCACGACCTCCTTCTTGTCGTTGACGAAGAGGTAGGTGGCCAGTCCGCAGTGCGGGTGGGCGGTGAAGGTGACCTTCTCCTGTCCCAGTAGCGCGGAGGCCAGGGTGGACACCGGAACGACCGTCGGTACGGGGTACCAGTCGTCCTTGGTGATCTGGCCCTTGGTCTGGACGGAGAGGTCCTTCACCAGGTCGGTCAGGGTGTACCTCTGTGCCATCCGGTCCTCCTGTTTGATCCTCCCACAGAAGGCGACCGGCTGGAAGTTGATGCCCTTGACCACGTCTATGTTATCCAGGGCGAAGTTGAAGATGGCGCCCACCTGGTCGTTGTTGATGCCGTTGACGATGGTCGGCACCAGGACGATAGATGGGTGAGGATTGAAGGAACGAACGTTGTCGATGACCTTCTGCTTGACCGCCATCAGGTTCTTGCCGCGCGCGGCCATGTAGATCTCGTCGCGCATGCCGTCGAACTGCAGGTAGATGGTATGCAGTCCCGCCGCGGTGGCGTCCTTGAGCAGCTTCAGGTCCTCGGCGAACTTGATCCCGTTGGAGGCGGCCTGGATCTGCGAGAAGCCCAGTTCCTTGGCCTTGGCGATGGCCTCGACGAACTGGGGGTAGATGGTAGGTTCTCCGCCGGAGAACTGCACGGCCGGCGTGGGCACAGGTTTCTGTGCCCGGAGCAGTTCCAGCATCTTCACGATCTGGTCGAAGTTCGGTTCCCAAACGTAACCGGCTGCATTGGCGTTAGCGAAACAAATGGGGCACTTGAGGTTGCAGCGGTTGGTCAGATCGATGATCGCCAGCGAGGTGTGGCTGAGATGCAGGTCACATAGGCCGCACTCGTTGGGGCATACCTTTGCATGGGGGATGAATGGATCTTTGACGCCGACGCCATCGTAGGCGAACTTCTCCGCCTTGAGGTACAGCTCCACGTCAGACCAGTATACATCGGTGACGGTGCCGTGTTCTAGGCAGTTCTTCTCCATCATGACCTTGCCATCCTTCTCAAAGATGCGGGCCGTGATGATCTTCTTACATTCCGGGCATAGGGACTGGGTCGTCTTAGGAAGTCCTTTTTGGAGCGTGCTTTCTTTGGCTATCACCTGAGTGCCTCCCAAGTAGCGAAAATCCGTCGCATAATATAATAGTATTGTAGCCCATCTCGCTACAAGATTGCCCATGAATATCATTGACCTACTACGCCTGGACCTCGGGGACATAGAAAAGGAGTATCGGCGCATCGCGTCGTCGTTGGAGAGACTAGGCATGAGCGAATACGAGGCGCGGCTCTTTGTCGCACTCGTCGTCCGCAACCACGGCACTGCCGAGGAGTTGGCGGAGCTGGCCATGCTGCCACGCACGTCTGCCTACAAATCTTTGGACTCGCTTGTCGCTAAGGGATTCGTCACCAGCGTCAGCGGTCGACCCACGATCTATCATCCCCGTCCGCTGGAAGAAGTGCGTGAGAGGGCGATCGCGGAATTCAACGAGATCTTCGACCGCCTGGCGTCTGTCCGCGGCCTACTTTCCGAAAAAGGTAACCCGCAGTTGATCTACACGATCGCCGGCAAGAAGAGAGTGCTCGACAAGATAGGCGAGATGTTGGATGCGAGCAAGAAGTCGGTCATCATCTCCACGGCGGTTCTGCCGGAGATCCGCGCCGTGCACGCGCGACGCTTCAAGGACGCGGTCAGTCGTGGCGTGGTGATCCATGTCGTGGTGGAGCCGAGCGTGAAGGTCCCCTTCCCGGCGGAGGTGCATCGCCGCACCGGTTTGCTGGCCACCGACATGATCGTGGACGGCGAACAGGCCTTGATCGCCTCCCCGGACCTGGACATGTGCGGTTATTCCGACTCCCCCTTCCTGGCCGGGCATCTGGAAAGCTTCATGCAATTGGCCTTGCAGAAGTCGCCGTAGTCTAGCTGCAGGCGACAGTGGGGCATCTCCCCCACGGCATCGCAGTGGCATGCATCATCGCTCCGTTCGTGGCCGCCGCGGCCGTTTGAATAACATGGCTCAGATGTCCTTCGCCCTGGTAGCCGTGATCATACTGCTGTTGGTCTCTGCCTCCACCTTGCTGGCTGCTGCCATCGAAGAGCAGGAGCGCGAACGCTCAATGGCGGCGACCCGCCATGTCGAGATGGACGGAGTCGGTTCTCGAGTGTCTCAGGAATTGGAGCTCAGTCTCTACCAGGCCGCCTTGGGCTGTGTCTCCTCGAGCGAAGCCGATGACGAGGCTGGTTTCGCCCGCGAATTCAGCGCCGCGGTCGCGGTCGGTCCGGCCGCCCAATTCCCACAGGTGCGGGGCCCCTATTCCATCTCCGTCAACCTGTCCTTCGTCTTCCTCGCCTTCCAACGCATGCCGCTGCGGGACGCCTATCCGGAGATGGCGTTGCAGGACGGCACCGCACAGGTGCCTGTGGCCTTCGTGGTCTGCGGGTACATCATGGTCAACGTCTCCTGCAGCGGCGGTTTCCGGGAGCGCCAAACTACCTTGGACGATGGCATTCCGGTCTCGGTGCCCTACCTCCGGGACCGCGCCGGTGCTCTATCCGCAAGGCTGGAGGGATCGAACAGCGAACTGGAGCTGATGGTGCGCGCCATGCTCGGGGCTCTGGTGCAGATGCGCGTCCTGCGCGGTCAGGGGAGCGGTCAGGACAACCGATCTTCCCTGGACGCGATCCTCACGGGCATGGATGTGCGCAACGCCATCTGTCTAGCATATCTTCTGGAGCGGTCGCGGCTGCTCTGCCTCCCGGCCGATGGCTCCCTGCTGCCGGAAGCCGGCGCCATGCTCCGTGAGATGGGGTCGACAGCGCACGAGGTCGATCCGGCCAAGCTGTTTCTTTCTCTCTATGGGGAGGGAGACCTGGACCTGCGTATGGTCCTGGCTCAGAGCCTCTATGCCTCGGCCGAAGTGGTGGCGCTGCGCTGGCTGGATTATTTCCACGTCATCGACCTCCTTGCCTTGGGCGAACGGATCCAGGACGAGGCCTCGATCTTCTTGGCAGAGGTCGTGGATGCCTGCCTAGGCATCGATCTGGCGGAGTCCACCATGCGCTCCTGGTTGAGCGAAGCGTTCTCCTCCCGGGGAATGGTCGAATCCGACTACCGCCTCTTCCACGCGGTGACGGAAGACTTCACGGTGGACGTGCAGGCAGAGGTCCTCCTGCCTTTGGAGAACGGCACCCTGGATTGGTTCAACCTAGATGCCCGTTTCGCCGTCGACCTGCCCACTGTTGATCTATTGGGCAGCAACTTCCTCTCCTCTTTCTTCAAGGACTACAAGCGGAACACCAATGAAATGGCCACGGCTCTGGTGGAGATGCTGCGAGCCCTTTCGCTGCAGATAGCGGCACATGCTTCCCTGCCGGTCATCGACGTCTGCTCCCGTCCGTTGCAAGCTCCGGACCTCTGGTCGGTCACGCAGGAGATGGTGACGGAGGCCTTCGCCGAGGCGGGCGATTGGCTCACCCCCATCCTGAGCGGTCCGCAGCCCCGCCTCACTGATCCGATGGCCGCCGCTTTCCTGGGGACGATGGGGCGAGAGAGGTCGGTCATCTTCGACCGCAACGATTCCATCGACCGGGGGATGGATGATCTCAGCAGACAGGCGCTCCAGCGTCTGTGGCAGGAGGGGGCCCCCGTATCGCTGGAGGAGGACGGTCTCGCCATGATGAAGTCGGCGCTCGCCTCATCTGGAGAGATGTTGAAAGCGATGTGTGTCGACTACGATGCCGATGTGGCCGAGCGCTTGGCTTTCTTCAACGAGGTGTTCTCGGAGAAAGAGATGGAGGACGGCGGGCTGATCTCCGGCTTCCTGGAGCTGGCCGCCGGCGTCGTTGCAGAGATCCCTGGGATCGAGGAGCTCATGGAGTACTCGGTCCAGCAGATGCTCGGTTCCGCTGCCACGGCCGCAGCGCTGCGGGCCGCCAATTCGACCTATGCGACCGCGCCTCTGGAGGCATCCTCTCTCCGCCCATCCCTGCGAATGGTGGAAGATCCCAGCTGGGTGGAGGAACTTTCGATAGACATCATCTCTCCCTTGCAAAGCTCCGCCAACACCTATGACACGGACCCGCTGGCGCTGGAATGGACCCCCTACACTTCTGTCTGGGAAGTGAAGATCAACGGCAGCATCCGCTTCCTGCTCGTTGGGGAAGGGGCCTGGACATCCTTGGCCAATTCCTCTGCGAGCTGTCCTGGGATGGCGTCGTTGGACCTACACCTCAGCCTCGCAGCGGAGAGCGGCTGGCCCCTCATCGGGGTTGAATACCGCAGCACCCGTTCCCTGCTCGGGGATCTGTACCGCCTCTGGCAGAACGCATGTCGCTGGCTGGGTGACGCGCTCAATTGGGTCGCGGGGGCTGCCGGCAAGGTGGTGGCTTTCATGAATGGGGTCTTGCAGCGCCTCCTTTCCTATTCGATGCAATCGGTCCAGGCGCTGACCGAGGTCCTCGCCAAGGCGGTGGACGGGCTCTACTCCCTCATCCAGGGGGTCGCGGCTCAATCCGCTGGCCGTGCGGTGGAATCCATCGCGTCCATCGCCGGCAGCCGCAATTGCACCTTCGACCTGTTCGGTTTGAAGATCACGCTGAGCATCCTCCCCAACGATCTTTCCTCCTCGGACTGGAGGACCATTGTGGCCCTGACCTTGGGCCTTCCGTTGCCGAAGGCACATCTCAGCGTCACCCTGCGCCTGGTCTCCGCAGCCTCCTCCTATCATTTCCTCGGTAACTGCACTCTGTCGGCCAAGGGCTGGGCGGTGCAGATGGCGATCGACCCGCTGATGACCTTGCTCGGTCATGCGGTCACCGTGCGCGGCCACGTCAGCGACAAATCGTTCGAGGTCGTCTTCCCGGAGGCATGCCGCGACAGCGTCACCGAGCTACGCCTCTCTTCCGTTCCCGGCGTGGGAGCGGCGATATCCAACATTCCCCTGCCGATCCCTGGTCTCAAGGGCAGCTTCGATGCGGGCCTCTTCGTGCGCAGCTCCAATGTGGCGAACGGCGGTCTCATCATCAATGAGTTCGAGCAGAACCCCTCCGGCACTGATGCAGATCACGAATGGGTC
The DNA here is from genome assembly GCA_964500045.1 of uncultured Methanomassiliicoccaceae archaeon. Lineage (GTDB taxonomy): Archaea > Thermoplasmatota > Thermoplasmata > Methanomassiliicoccales > UBA472 > CAZCNG01. The sequence continues at coordinate 4,154 of CAZCNG010000027.1, read as the reverse complement.
GAGGTCCTCAATCCCTCCGGCAGCGCAATCTCGACCGTCGGCTACCAGCTGCAGACGCAGCATGGGCGTCAAGCCTTGGAGCGATTAGGTCCTGGATATGTCGCCGCGCACTCACGTCAGGTATACCAGCTCGAAGGGCAATGCCTCGACAATGACGGCGAGGCGCAGTTCCCTCGCATGGAGTCGGTGTCGCTGCTCGCCCCGGACGGCCGAGTGGTCGATAGGACCCCCTGGGCACAGGACACCCACGATGATGGGCGCACCTGGCAGCGCGAATACGATGGCGCCGGGCGCTGGGTCTTCGCCGCCGGCACTCGAGGAAAGGCCAATGGGGGTCTGGTGGGCCAGTCCTTGGGACTCGCGCAGGTGCGGCAGGCGATGGACAATATCTCTTCAGAGATCGTGCTGGATCAATCCCACGACCTGGTCGGGAGCATCCGTGCAGTGGTGCTGCGGACCGTGTCGGCCCTTCTATCCAACTTTGAGAAGGGGGCGGTGCTCGAGGCCGGCATCTTCCTCGAGGTGGGCGTTGCGGCGGCCACCGGGACCGCCTCCGTGGTCCTGCGCATCTCCTTGAGCGTCTCGGGAGAATTGATACGAACGTTGCGGCAATGGGTGGAGAATGTGATCGATCAGTTGTTGGGCCGTTTCAGCGTGGACGGCATCGGTCTGCCATTCGACGCGAAGACCCTGCTGGAGCAGTCTTGGTTGCGCGGTGGGATCGTGGTCCAGGCCGGGCTTCCCCGATTCCTTGGGTTGAAAGCTGCCGCGGTCAAGGTGGGGGTTGAGGTCGGGTGCAATCTGGCCTGCATCGCCTCCTCGCTTGGTCACGAGGTCGGTACCGGTCGTATTGAAGGCAGTTGCCGTCTCTTTGGCATTTCCAGCCTGCTCCTACCCTCGCAGCTGCGCTCCTCCTCCGCCACTTCCGACCTTTACCTCTTCCGATTCGCCCTCTGGGACCGGTGAGGTCGGCAAATCCCTTTATTAATGGGAACGGATTAACTGGCATGTCCATAGGCTTCCTAGCGTCCCCATTGGCCACCGGTGACGCGGAATGGATGAATCAGTATGGATGGCTCGTGCTCATGCTCATCGGCATGTACGTGGTCTGTCTCTATATCTGGTCCTACCTTTCCAAAGCTTTCGAAGAAATGGAGGAAGTGGAGTCGAAGTACATCGACATCCAGGTGGCCCATCACATCGAGAAGATGATCAAGTCCTCGATATTGATCTTGCTGGCGTTGGTAACCCTTTTCGTCGGTTCGAAGGTGTCCCCTGAGTTCAAGATCTCAGTATGGAACACGGTCGAGCCATATCTTCTGGATATCCTGCTGATCATCCTCATCGTCTACGTTTCCATGATCATCGTGCAGGTGCTGCGCCGCATCGCACGGTCGGAGAGAAAGACGGCCATGGAGGAGAGGACGATGCAGCGCAGCGCCCTGGAATTGCGCAGCCTTGTCGCCAGCTATGTGGTCTACGCGGCCACGTGCGTCATCATCCTCTTCATTCTGGCTTCGTTGATCCCTGGCCTCGATCTCATGGCATTGCTGGCGCAGTTCTTCACCGCGCATGAGACGGAACTGGGCGTCATCGTGGTCGTCATTCTGGCCATCTACTTCACGAACCGCTTCCTGGAAGGCATCTTGGACGACATGAAATACCGCACCAAGAAGTTCAATCCCCCGGTCATCGACCTCTTCATCGTCACCATCAAGGTGGTGCTGTGGACCATCGCCACGCTCACCATCCTATTCTCCGTCTTCACCATCTTTGGGCTGGAACTGATCGGCATCATACTGATCATCACCATCCTGGTCTTCATCATCACCGCGCTGGCCCTCTCCTACGGAACGTTGCGGAACATATTTGCCGGGCTGGCACTGATGGATGCGTCCCCGTTCGAAGTGAACGACCGCATCAACATCAGCGGCAACATGGAATGCGACGTCATTCAGAAGAACCTCATGTTCACCGAGGTGCGTACCCTCGAAGGCGACTATGTCGATGTGCCCAACACCGAGGTCATTGAATCACAGATCTACAACTATTCCAGGTCGGTGAACCACGCCATCACGGTCCGCCTCCAGGTGGAATACTCCATCCCGCACGCCGAGGTGGAGCGGATCATCAAGGACGCCATCGCCCGCGTCGACGGCGTCATGAAGGAAATAGTCCCGGAGATATTGGCAGTGGATTTCATCAATAACACGATCCTCTACGAGGTGAGGGTGAAGATATCGGACGTCATGAAGTCGAGGCGCAACCGCTCCGACCTGATCTTCTCCATCCAGGAGAGCTTCCATGCGTCCGGAAAAAAAGTGCTGTTCCAGTGCTGATCAGAGGGCTTCCATTTCCATTTGGAAATGAGTCTCTGCGTCCAGGAAGCGCAGCTCCTTCCATCCCTGACAATGGCTGAGGACCTCGGCGTGGTCCATCCTCTCCTGCAGCGGAGGCCCAATGGGCGTCTCCCTCTTCTGGTGCTCTACGATGGTGAGGCGTCCGCCCGGTCCCACGATATCGCGCACCCTCTTGAGAACGGCGCCAAGGTCCTGGAACTCATGCGCCACCATGACCATGAAGGCGTGGTCGAAAGCGCCCGCCTTGAACGGCAATGCCTGCATATCCGCCTGGACGAGGTCCATCGAACCGCCTTCGATGGCTTGCAGCATCTCCTTCTGTGCATCCACTGCGAACAGCCGAAGGACGCGCCCGCTCAGAGGCACCGCCACATATCCGTTGCCGCAGCCCAGGTCGGCCGCCACGGCACCTGGAGACGGAGCGGCGAAGTCGACGAAGCCCTGTGCTGGCTGTAGTCTGCGGCGTTCTTCTCCCATCAACCGGCTCTTGTGGGATGCTTCGAAGCGATGTCCTGTCATGGTATGCCTTCCGGGGCTGGGCTGGTGGAGCATGTTACAGGATATAGGTGTGCCGAAAAGAGGCGTTCTGTTGCCGAACAACTCCAGGGCCGATAGAATTCTGTTCCTGATTCGACCTCGAGCGAAGGCCAGATATCAGGCACGATTCTCATTGACGGCCATTTATATAGAATCAGCCAGTTGCTCTCGCATTCTCCTGATGGTTCTGGCGCGTTGCTCGAACGCTCATCGTCTAGAACCAGGAGCGGCAAAGAAGGCGCAACATGGGAAGGAAGATCAATATCTACGGGGAGCTGTCCCTGATGATAGGAATTCTTCTCATCTCTCTTGCCGTTTCCCTGATGGTGCGGGCGGATGTCGGACTTTCGATATTGGCCTCCCTGCCCTTTGCACTTACCACTATCTTTCCCGATATTGCATTCGGCACATGGAATATAATATTCCAGATATCCATCCTAGCAATTCTCCTGGCTATCACCAGGAAGTTCAAATCAAGATATCTGGTCTCTTTGATCATCGCCACGGCGTTCGGCTACATCGCGGGCTTCTTCATGAGTGCTTTGGTTGGCCTACCATCGGACCCCTGGTGCAGATTTGTCTATTTTGCCCTGGGGTATCTGTGCTGCTGCTTCGGGATATCCTTCATGGTCGCATCCAAGGTGCCATTGATGATCAACGAAGCGTTCCTGTTTGACCTATCGAGGCATTTCCACGTCACCTTCAGGAGAATGAAGACCCTGTTCGACATTTCGGTCGTGTCCCTGTCGATCCTACTGCCAATGATATTCCTAGGCCACCTAGCTGGCGTGGGGATAGGCACCATCCTAATGGCGATGATGACCGGAGCTGGGGTTCATGAGACGAGCAGGATCATCAGCAAGATTGCCAGCATCAAGCCGTGGAGCAAGATGCTGGGTCGTATGGCCGAATGAACCGACTTCCTACGGCCACATGCCGCTAAGGGCAAATCATCCTCGAGGTTGCAGGAATCGAGTTGAAAGTTAGGCCTTTTGCGCATTGGAAGAGAAATGACTGGATGCCCATTGGTTCTTCTTCAATCCGCCCTCATCACGGCGACCTACACCCAGCGCGTAAGGGCAAGATAAATAATATAGGCGAGTCGGTTTGAGGTATGGTGAATTAAATGGTCGTCATGACTGAGATGTTCGACGAGATCGAGTATGAGATCGAGGATATGCTGGATGTCTTGTCCGAGGCTATCGATATGATCGAGGAAGGCAAGGCTGAGGAGGGTCTTGAGGTCCTTAAGGCGCT
>CAZCNG010000026.1:0-19723 GCA_964500045.1 uncultured Methanomassiliicoccaceae archaeon | reverse complement strand
GTGCGGCCGAGCATGACCTTGGTGGCGATCTTGGCCAGCGGCACGCCGATGGCCTTGGAGACGAAGGGCACGGTGCGCGAGGCACGCGGGTTCGCCTCGAGCATGTATACTTCGCCGTCCTTCACGGCCAGCTGCAGATTCATGAGGCCCTTGATCTCCAGGGCCTTGGCGACCTTGGTGCTGATCTCGATGATGCGGTCGAGGATATGCTGTGGCATCGTCTGCGTCGGCAGCACCATGGTGGCGTCGCCCGAATGGACGCCCGCTTCCTCGATGTGCTCCATGATCCCGCCGATGTAAACGTCTACGCCATCAGCGACCACGTCGACGTCTATCTCGACCGCATGGCTGAGATACTTGTCTATGAGAACGGGATGGGACTTGGAGACCTTGACGGCCGTGGCCACATAGGTCTTCAGCTCCTCCTCGGCGTAGATGATCTCCATCCCTCTGCCTCCGAGCACGTAGGAGGGGCGGAGCAGCACGGGATAGCCGATGCGGTCGGCCGCGACCTTGACCTCGTCGTAGGAATGCCCCGTGTCCGAATCCGGCTGCTTGATGTTGAGCTCCCGCATCAGCTGGGTCCAGCGCTTGCGGTCCTCGGCGATGTCGATCATGTCCGGGGGCGTGCCTAGGATCTTGGCCTTGCGCTTCTGCAACGCCTTCTCCAGCGGCACCGCCAGGTTCACGGAGGTCTGTCCTCCGAACTGCACGATGACGCCGTCGGCGTCCTCCTTCTCGATGACGTTGAGCACGTCCTCAAGGCAGAGCGGTTCAAAGTAGAGGCGGTCGGAGATGTCGTAGTCCGTGGACACGGTCTCCGGGTTGTTGTTGATCACGATGGCCTCTACGCCCTCTTCCTGGCAGGCCATGACGCCGTGCACGCAGCAGTAGTCGAACTCGATGCCCTGCCCGATGCGTATCGGTCCGGCCCCGACGATGACGACCTTGCGGCGCTGGGACCGCTTCGCTTCGCACATCGTCTCATAGGTGGAATAGAAGTAGGGGGTGGCCGCCTCGAATTCGGCGGCGCAGGTGTCGACCATCTTGTAGGTCGGCATGATGTCGTGGCGGCGGCGCATCTCCTCGACCTTGTGTTCGGACAGGCCGCTCAAGGTCGCGATGCTCTCGTCCGGATATCCCATGCGCTTGGCGCGGCGCAGCGTTTCGGGCGACAGTTTGCCCGCCTCCAACAGCTTCTCCATGTCGACCAGGTTGCGGACCTTGCGCACGAAGAACTCGTCCCACTTGGTGATGTCGGCGATCTCCTTGACGCTCATGCCGCGGCGCAGCGCCTCGGCTATCGCGTACAAACGCCGGTCGGTGGGCTCCCTGAGCTCCGTCAACAGCTCTTCCTGCTTCCACGGCTCCCGTTCCAGGTCGATGCGGTCCGTTTCCGTGGAGCGGATGGCCTTCATCAGACCTTCCTCGATGGTGCGGCCGATGGCCATGACCTCGCCGGTGGACTTCATCTGCGTTCCGATCCTCTTGTCCACGGTGCGGAACTTGTCGAACGGCCATCTTGGTATCTTGATGACGCAGTAATCGAGCGTCGGCTCGAACGCGGCGAAGGTCTTGCCGGTGATGCGGTTCTGGATCTCGTCCAAGGTCTTCCCGACCGCGATCTTGGCGGCCACCCGGGCGATGGGGTATCCAGTCGCCTTAGAGGCCAGTGCGGAGGAGCGCGAGACGCGCGGGTTAACTTCAATCACGCGGTACTCCCGCGTGGAGGGATTGAAGGCGAACTGCACATTGCAGCCGCCCTCGATGCCGAGCGCACGGATGATCTTGATGGCCGCGGTCCTGAAGCGCTGGTGGTCCTCATCGTTGAGCGTCTGCACGGGGGCCACGACGATGCTCTCGCCGGTGTGGATGCCCATGGCGTCCAGGTTCTCCATGCTGCAGATGATGATGCAGTTGTCGTTCTTGTCGCGCATGACCTCGTACTCGAACTCCTTCCAGCCGAGCACGCTCTCTTCGATCAGGACCTGCTTGATGCGCGAGTAGATGAGGCCCCGGCCGACGATGGGCCCCAGTTCCTCGCCATTGTGGGCCACGCCTCCGCCGGTGCCTCCTAGCGTATAGGCGGGGCGGATGAGGACTGGGTAGCCTCCGACCTTGCTGATGGCGGCCTTCGCTTCTTCCAAGTTGTGAATGGTAACGCTGCGCGGGATCGGTTCGCCGATATCGATCATGGTCTGGCGGAACAGCTCCCTGTCCTCCGACAGCGCGATCGCTTTCGGCTGGGTGCCGAGCAGGCGGCAATTGAGCTTCTCCAGGTAGCCCTTCTCCGCCAGTTCGGAGCAGAGGTTCAGCGCCGTCTGCCCGCCCATGCCGGAGAGGACGCCCATGACCTGCTCCTTCTCGATGATCTTAGCCAACGTTTCCACGTTGAGCGGTTCGATGTAGACGATGTCCGCCATCTCCAGGTCGGTCTGGATCGTGGCCGGGTTGCTGTTGACGAGGACGGTGGTGTAGCCCTCCTCCTTGAGGGAGCGGCAGGCCTGACTGCCGCTGAAGTCGAACTCGGCCGCCTGTCCGATGACGATGGGGCCCGAACCTACGACCATGATCTTGCCCTTCGGTTCGCAGGTGTTCATCTCTTCGCCTCCAGCATGCGGGCGAAGTCGTCAAAGAGGAAGCTCGTGTCCCTGGGGCCAGGACAGGCCTCGGGGTGATACTGTGAAGAAACGATGGGCAGTTCGGTATGCCGCATGCCCTCCACGGTGCCGTCGTTGACGTTGACCTGGTCGACCACCAGGCCGCTGCCTTCGATCGATTTCTCGTCGACCGCGTAGCCGTGGTTCTGCGAGGTGATGAAGACCTGGTTGCCCCGCTTCACCGGCTGATTGGCGCCCCGGTGTCCGAACTTCATCTTGTAGGTCTCCCCGCCGAAGGCGTGCGCCAGCAGCTGGTTGCCCATGCAGATGCCCATGATAGGGTAGTCCTCCGCGATGTCGTGGATGGTGCGGATGGTGCTGCCGCGCAATTCCGCGTGACCTGGGTCCCCCGGTCCGTTGGAGATGAAAACGCCGTCGATGTCGTTGTCGGCGAAGTACTTCTTAGGAGTATTGTAGGGCAGCTGCACCAGGTCGAAGCGCTTGCGCAGTTCGCGCACGATGTTGGCCTTGACGCCGCAGTCGATCAGCGCCACCTTCTTGGCACCCTTCTTCTCGAAGTGGATGGGCTTTTTTACGCTAGCGAGTCCGACCAGGTTGTCCTCGGAGGGATAGGGCATGGCGCGCAGTTCCTTGATGACGTCCTCCGGGTCGAGGCCGGAGACGATGGCGCCGCGGGGCGTTCCCTTCTCGCGGATCTTGATGATCAGGGAGCGGGTATCGATGCCGCAGATGCCGGGGATCCTGTTATCTTTGAGATATTGGTCCAGCGTCGCGCCGCCGTAGCCGTCCGAGGGCTCGGCGCATTCCTCGCGCACGACGAAGCCGCGCACCTGGACGTGGTCCGATTCGACGTCGTGAGCGTTGACGCCGTAGTTGCCGATGAGGGGGTAGGACATGATGAGGATCTGACCCATGTAGGAGGCGTCGGTCAAGCTTTCCTGGTAGCCGGTCATGCCGGTGTTGAAGACGACCTCTCCATAGGTCGTGCCAGTGAAGCCAAAACCAGTGCCCTCCAGAATAGTCCCGTCCTCAAGCACAAGGAAGCACTGTACCATCAGAATTTCATGTTATAATCGGGGGGTACTTAATCATTGTCAGATGCCAGCGGACAAGGCATGCTAGAGTTTGTCCGAGGCCCGACATCTTTGCGGAGCCAGCATTCTTGGTCAAAATAAGCGCAAAAGCAGGCGAGCACATAGCTTATGACAAGGCACGACATCTCCTCTTTGACATGAAAGTTCTGCATCAGGACCGCCTCCGCGGCGAGATCAAGGTCCACATCGACGTGCCCGACGATCTCTGGCACCTCTACAATCTCATTCTTCCAGGTGACCTCATCATAGCGTCCACGTACCGCCGCGAGGAGGCCAAGGCGGACAAGATCCGCAACGAACGGGGGGAGAAGAAGCGCGTAACCCTAGGCATCCGCGTGGAGAAGCTGGAGTTCCATGAGTTCGAGAACCGGCTGCGCATCCTGGGCATCATCGAGGAAGGTCCGCAGGACGTGGGCGCGCACCATACCATCAATATGGAGGTGGGGGAGCAGCTCTCCATCATCAAGACGCATTGGCGGCCGTCCGATCTGGAGCGGGCGCGCCATGCCGTCGAAGATTCTCTCCGACCGTCGGTCGTGCTGGTCGCCATCGAGCAGGACGAGGCCACGGTCGCCGTGCTGAGGCAGTACGGCATCAAGCTGGTGGCGTGCATCGCCGGTCCCACCGGCGGAAAGATGTACGAGCACAAGGAGGACGGGGACTTCTACGGGGACGTCATCGACAAGGTCAAGCAGATCGGAGAGGTGGGCGTCCCGGTGGTCATCCTCGGTCCCGGCTTCGCCAAGGAACATCTGCTGGAGCAGGGCCGTCTGCGTGAGCCGGAATTGTTCAAGAAGGCTTTCTCCTACCACACCGGGCAGGCGGGCATGACCGGCATCCACGAGCTGATGAAGCGCGGCCTGGGCGGAGAGGTGCTCAAGGACAGCCGCGTGGCCGAAGAAGTGAATTTGGTGGAGAAGGTGCTGGAGGAGATCTCCAAGGACGGCCCCGTGACCTACGGCCCGGCCCATGTGCGCAAGGCGGCGCAGTCCGGAGCGGTGGAAATGCTCCTGGTCAGTGAGCGCCTGGTGCGCGAGAAGGACATCGAGGACATCATGAAGGATGTTGACAGCGGCCGCGGTCGGATCACCGTCGTCAGCGAACACCACGAGGGCGGTAGGATGCTGATGTCACTGGGCGGCATGGCGGCGCTGCTGCGCTACAAGATGCCGGAGTAATCACAGCGGCAGAGGCGGAGCTTCTTGCCTTGCCCCGTCCGGCGTGTTTCAGGTCACCCATCCCCCGCGAGGTATCCTTTGGCGGTCGAGTAAGCAGCATCGATGCGGGCCGTGCTGCAATGCACCCTCTCCACCGAGAAGCCGAAAATGCCGGCCACCTCGTCCACCTGGCGTTTGAATTCTTCTTCATTGCCCAAACCGGTCTCCAGCATGACCACGCGCTTGTACCCCATATACGGGAAGACGAACTTGGCGCCATCCAGATCGTTGATGTCCTGGACCATCTGGATATCCATCATGAACTTCCTCCAGTGTTCGGCCCAGGCGGGGCTCATATATAGTGATCCAGTGGATGAACGCAGCAATTCCAGATACCGCTTGCGATCGCCGATCAGCATGCCGACGCAGTCGTCGGCGATCTTACCCTGCCGGTCGCGCACGATCGTCACCGGCGCCTCGAAGTTTTGCGAGAGCGCATCGATGTTGATCAGAGCGTTGCCGCACAATCCGTAGAAGACCAGTATCGAATCCGCCACCTTGTCGGCCTCCTTCACCTCCGCGCGCACCGCCGCCTGCAGTTCATCGGGATTGGAATGGTGCGCCATCGTATTCAGCAGCACCTGGACCGACATCCCTGGGGGCAGGTCCTGCTTGGCAGGCGCCTGGGCCATGACCCGGATCTTGCCGCCCAGGCCGGCGGCGCTCAGCTTGTGGCGCAGCTCCTCTTCGCCCGGACCTGGTGGAATGATGATGCTGGCGACCTCCACGTCGTCGTGGAGCAGATGCACCACCTCGTCCTGCAGCACTTCGCAGCCGATGATCACCAGCAGCTTCCCCTCAGTCGGAGCGGACATCGCTGACTTCCCTCCAGGTGATCTGCAGACGGGGATGGGTCTGGGCCGCCTTGGCCATGGCGCCCATGTTGGGCAGCGGCGTCTCGATGGCGAAGCCGCATCCGGGCGAGAGCATGCTGATGCCCCTCTCGATGCAGCGGATGGCCTCCGCCTCCACATCCTGGGCGGTGCCAAAGCGGAGGGCACGGTTGGGGTCCAGGTTCCCGATGGTGGCCACTCGCCCGCGCGCTGCCGCCACCAGTTTCTCCACCGTTACGTGATGGTCCACGCTGATGCCGTTGGCTCCGGAGGTGACCAACATTTCGAGCAGTTCCGTGGTGTCGCCGCAGAGGTGCAGGATGGTGCGGCAGCCGGATTGGTGCGCACTTTTCAGCGCGCGTCTCATGCTGGGCAGGGAGAGCCGCTCGAATTCTTGCGGCGTCAGAAGATCGGAATTGGACACGTGGTCGACGAGCGCGATGACATCCGCCCCCGCCTCCACCGCCGCCCGGGCATAGTCGGCGCAGAACAGTTCCGCCTTGTTGATGGCGCCCAGGAGCAGGGCCGGATCCTTCTTCACATCCATTAGCGCATCCTGCTCTCCCAGCATCTGGAAGCCCAATGCCGCCGGGGAGGCTATGCCGCAGATGAGGGGCAGGTCCGGCCTCGCATCCCCCATCCGCCGCAGCGCCTCCAGCACCACGGCGCAGCGCTCGGAACGCGTGGGATCGGGCACCTCCAAGCGGTCCAGGTCATCCGCGTTCGTGATCACTTGGCCGAGGACCAGGGGTTGGCGCACCAGGGTGCGGTGCGCGGTCTCCGCCCCGAAGGCCGAGATCTCCGCCGTGTTCTCAAAGGGAACCCGCGCCGCCTCCAGTCCTCCGAATTCGTGGGCCGAGATGGCCAGCACGGCCATCTTGCCGGCATCCTTGTGGGCGTCGGGCCAGAAACTGCCGCTCTTCTTCATCAGGTCGATGGTGGCCGTCTGCATCGGGCATACGAACGGGACGCGGTCCGTATCGTGCCCGCTCAGGCAGTCGATGAGTCGCTTCTTAAGATGCACGTCTTCGGCACAGGGCATGGGCCTACCTCTGGTGAATCATTTCCCGCGTAGGTTATTAAAGTCGCCGGCGGGGTGAACGACGTTGGGAATCCGGAGTCGGCTTCACGCGCGGCCGCCCTGCGCCTCATGTTCTCCCTCGTGACCACACTAGTCTGTTGATTCCGTTCAATGGAACGCCAATTTCTCTGCTTTAGTAGATATGTTTATATATTTTCTCTCAAATGAGAGAATTAATGCGCCCCGGTAGGCCAAAATGCCCGAGACGGGTCGAAGAGGAACCGCCAGTAACCTACTTCAAACCACGAGGGGTCCCGCTGAGCGACCTCAAGGTCGTCACCCTTTCCCTGGAAGAGCTGGAGGCGGTTCGCTTGACCGATCTCGAGGGGATGGAACAGCAAGTGGCGGCCAACATGATGGGCGTTTCCCGGCGCGCCCTCTGGGCAGACCTCAGGAATGCCCGAAGGAAGATCGTGGATGCACTGGTCCATGGGATGGCCATAGAAATCGCCGGTGGTCAGTATGTTCTGGCCGAACGACCAGGCGGAACATGCCAGGAATGCCGATCGAATCCGCACCTGTCCGAACCGGATGGGGACGGAAGCGAATGTCCCAGGTGCGGTCGCGGCCGTCTCCGCGACGGCCAAGAATAGGTCGAGTGTTTGGTTGCCTGGCATCCAGCAAGGCGCGATGGGAAGCGCCTCGATCCTGCCGACCGACCATCTGATGACGTAGTCAAAGGACAGAGATGAACCAAATGAAGATAAGCATACCCAGCGACAACCCCGGTGGATTGGAAGCAGATGTCTCCGCTCACTTTGGGCACTGTGACACGTTCACGGCAGTGGAAATTGAGGGAGATCAGGTCACGAAGGTCTGGACCATTAACAATGATGGGGAGCACAACTGCATGGCCCCCGTACAGAAGATGGCGGACGCAGGGATCGACGCGGTGCTGATCGGAGGGATCGGCAGAAGGCCATTGGTGGAGTTCCAGAATCATGGCATCAGGGTCTATGTCGGAGCCAGCGGCAAGGTCAATGAGGCCATTGCCAATTTCTTGCAGGACGGCCTCCGGGAGGCGGTCGTGCAGGATGCATGCCATGGGTCTGGGCACTGCCATTGAGATGAGCGAGCGATCCGAGCGCTGCGATCGAAGGCGGAACGGGGTCGTTCCCTCCTCAGGACGAAGAATTGACCTCGGACCGGTCGAAGGCAGGGCCTGGGTTCACCCCTCGATATCCCAGGTGCGAAACTCTTTTGTATCGAACCTTTTATGATGTTCTTCCTGCGTGTCAGGACATGGCATGCCTAACCCGATTGTCGGCATTCGGACTACGCTCAGGCGTTGATGTCGACGAGGGGTCGAACTTGGCATATATGACGCAGCTCTAGGCGCCGTGTTCATAGGAACAGGTCCGCCAGGCGCAAAAAAGGAAGGAACGTAGATGAAGGACAAGAGCAAGGTTCTCGCCAAGCTGAGCCAATACCCGCTGGTCATCTGTGACACCACCCTAAGGGACGGTGAGCAGGCAGCAGGCATAGTGTTCGCCAACCTCGAGAAGCTGCGCATCGCCAAACTCCTCGACGAGATCGGCGTGCAGCAGATAGAGGCAGGCATCCCGGCCATGGGCGGCGACGAGAAGAAGGCAATCAAGATGATCGCCGGGCTAGGCCTGAACGCTTCCATCCTGGGATGGAACCGCGCCAATCCGGACGACATCGCGCACAGCATCGACTGCGACGTAGACTCCGTGGCCATCTCCATGTCCTCCTCCGACATCCACATTCAGCACAAGCTGATGAAGTCCAGGGAATGGGTGCTCGACAAGCTCGTAACGTCAATCGAGTACGCCCGCGACCATGGGCTGTACATTTCCGCCAACGCGGAGGACGCCTCCCGCGCCGACAAGGATTTCATCATTCAGTTCGCCAAGGCCGCCAAGGACGCCGGTGCGGACCGTTTCCGCTACTGCGACACCATCGGCATGTGCGAGCCGCGCCGCACCTACGACGATATCAAGAGGATCATTACTGAAGCGAAGATCGACGTGGAGATGCATACCCACAACGACTTCGGCATGGCCACGGCCAATGCCATGGCGGGTGTCCAGGCGGGCGCCAAGTTCGTCTCCACCACCGTAATGGGAATAGGGGAGAGGACCGGGAACACCCCCCTCGAGGAGGTCGCCATGGCGGCCCGACACATCTACAAGATGGACGTCAATTTCGACACCAGCCGATTCCGCGAGGTGGCCGAGTATGTGGCCCGCGCCTCCGCCCGCAACATCCCTTCGTGGAAGCCGATCGTCGGCGACAACTGCTTCGCCCACGAGGCGGGCATCCACACCGACGGCGTGATCAAATACCTCAGCAATTACGAGCCCTACACTCCGGAAGAGGTTGGGCTGACAAGAAAGATCATCATCGGCAAGCACTCCGGCCGCCATACGATAAAGCAGATCCTGGCCAACAAAGGCTTCGAGATAGACGATGACGCCGCCGGCGCCATCCTTGAGCAGGTGAGGGCCAACTCCGTGGCTCTCAAGAGGTCGCTTTCCGAGAACGAATTGGTCTACATCTACCAGGACTACCAGTCGGGAATGATGGACCGAACCAAAGAGTGATACCATGGGCACCATCGCAGAGGAGATTCTCTCCAACCACGTCGGCCACAAGGTCCAGGCCGGCGAGATCATCGTCACACCCGTCGACTACATGATGAGCCAGGACGGCACCACGCCCCTGACCATCCGCGCCTTCGAAGAGATGGGCGGCAGCAAGATCGCCGAACCGTCGAAGTACGCGATCGTCATCGATCACAATGCGCCGTCCCCCGTGGAGGGCGTGTCCAATCTGCACAAGCAGATGCGCGAGTTCGCCGCCAAGTATGGCGCCCAGCTCTACGACGTCGGCGACGGCGTATGTCACGTGCTGGTACCGGAGAGCGGCAAGGCCCTTCCGGGCAGCATCGTCATCGGCGCCGACTCGCACACCTGCACCTATGGCGCGCTCAACGCGTTCGGCACCGGGGTCGGCAGCACCGACCTGGCCGGCGCGCTGATTAGCGGCAAGATCTGGTTCAAGGTGCCCGAGACCATCAAGCTCGTCTACAACGGGCGGCTGCAGACCGGTGTCTACTCGAAGGACGTCGCCCTGCACATGGTGGGCAGCCTCACCTCCAACGGCGCCACCTACAAGGCGCTGGAGATCTACGGTGAGGTCATCGATGCCATGAGCGCCGAGGCGCGCATGACCATATCTAACCTCGCGGTGGAAACGGGCGCCAAGGTCGGGCTCATGCACTGCGATGAGAAGGTCAAAGCCTACCTCAAGGGACGGACCAAGGCCAAGTACACGCCGGTCTACGCCACCATGGACGCGAAGTATGAGAGGACCATTGTCGAGGACCTCAGCAAGCTGCCTCCGCAGATCGCCTGTCCGCCCGACGTCGACAATGTGGTCGACATCGACAAGATCGCCGGACTAGAGCTCGACCAGGTCTTCATCGGCACCTGCACCAACGGTCGCTTGGAGGATCTGGAGATCGCCGCCAAGATCTTGGACGGAAAGCAGGTCAAGCCCGGACTGCGCCTCCTGGTGGCTCCGGCCTCGCGTGAGATCTATCTCAAAGCAAGCCGCCTTGGTTACTTCAACAAGATCGTCAAGGCCGGCGGCGCGGTCATGACCCCGTCGTGCGGACCCTGCGTGGGCACCTGCAACGGCGTCCCCTCCGATGGGGAGAAAGTGCTGTCCACGGCCAACCGCAACTTCCGGGGCCGCATGGGCAACGTCAAGGCCGACGTGTATTTGGCCAGCCCGGCCACCGCGGCGTACTCGGCCATCAAGGGCTGCATCGCCGACCCCCGGGAGGTGCTGTGATGTCCGTCATGAAGGGCAGCGCCCACGTCTTCGGCAAGAACATCAACACCGACTACATCATCGCCGGCAAATACAAGTTCAAGAGCGCCGACATGAAGGAACTCTCCAAGCATCTGATGGAGGACATCCGCCCCGACTTCTACAAGGAAGTGAAGCAGGGCGATTTCATCGTAGCGGGAGAGAACTTCGGCATGGGCTCGAGCCGCGAACAGGCCCCCCTGGTCATTGAGGCGGCCGGCATCCAGTGCGTCCTCGCGAAATCCTTCGCGCGTATCTTCTACCGCAACAGCATCAATGTCGGCCTGCCCCTGGTGGAGTGCGACACCTCCGCCATCGCGGAGGGCGACCAGATCGAGGTCGACCTGGAGAAGGGCGTCGTCCGCAACTTGACCAAGAATACTGAGATCAAGGCGGTCCCGCTGCCGGCGGTCATGGTCAAGATCCTCAACGATGGCGGTCTGGCCGAACATTTCAAGAAGAACGGCGGCTTCAATCTCTGAGAAAGAAAAGGGACCCGGATCTGTCAACGAGGCGGTTCCGGGCCTCTAATAATCTTCTCCTGAAGCTATGCGTTTCTTTAGCCTAATTAGGGAAGGTTGGCCCAATCATACCACAAGTGTGCCAATTGTGTATTTTTCACAGCCCTAAACTTTAAGATTGATTGCAATAATCCGCAACATGAGGGCGTCATTCCATTTGGCATGACGATTTCCCCGAGTGTCTGCATGCCACTCCTGAAGAACCGAACGGCGTCCCTCACCCTATCCTATCATATTGGATTCAGTCGTCCAACTTCATCGCGCCGTTGATGGCAATTTCTGCGACATCGATGGCGTACATGGTCGTCCTGATGATGCTGTCCAGGACGGAGGTGCTCACCACGGCGGCAGGTTCGTGCTGCGAGCGCAGGCGGCCGCTGAGCGATTCGCAGCGTCCGACCAGGTCCTCGCCCTTGTCGATGACCGTATTGGCATTCTTGATGTTCTTCAGGAAATACGCTTCGATCGCTTTCTCCAGCACTCCCAGGGACTCCTTGCTGAAGGTTTTCATCAGCTCGATCTCCTGGATGTGCTCGCCCAGCTCCGCTGCGGCCTCGGCGTTCTTCGCGATCTTCTCCGCATGATCGCCGATGCGCTCTATGACCCTGGCGACCAGCACCAGGTTCATTCCCTCGTAGATGTCGATGCCGATCTTCTCCGCCAGCTTGCGGTCCTTGAGGATGAGATTGTACTGCTTCACGGCCATCCAGTACAGCCGGTCGACGTCGGCGTCGCGTTCGATTATATCGCGTGCCAGGTCCACGTCGCCATCCACGAACGCCTCCATGGCGTCCGAGTGCATGCTCCTCGCGATCAAATGCATGCGACGCACGCACTTCTCCTGGGGCAGCTCCACGGGGTCGGAAAGGTCGTGCAGGACCACCGAGTTCGAGGTCTCCTCGATGACCTCCGGACCGATGACCAGGCGGGCGAATTCCTTGATGGTGTGCTTGATATCATGGTCAAGCCGGTCCTTGGAGCGGATCTCCAGGATGTTGTAGCCCGCCAGATAAGCGCCGATGAGCTTCCGGGTCAGGTGCTCGGAGCTTTCCTCCCGGTCCACCCAGATCAGGCGCCGCGCCGTCTCGCGCTTGCGGTCCGTCTTCGGGTCCACGTTGATGGTCCCATCCGGCAGGATGTGCATGCCCACTGGATCGCCGGCCTTGAGGTTGTTCTGGTCGACCCAATCCTTAGGCAAGGACACGGTCATGGTCGATGCCCCCGTCTTCTGTATCCTGCGGATTTCCATTTCCTTCCGGGTTCTCGACATAGTAGTCAGTTCTTCTGTCTATTGTATATTCAATATATAGAGAATATGTACGAACATATACAACATGCAAGACTATATTCTACTTCCATTCGGTATATAGACACCCCCCTTACTCCTGCAGTATCGTACATGAAAGTAGAGCTCGCGTCAAGCAAAGGTATTGGAGGAAACCCGGTCGTTCTTCTGAAGAACAATACCGTCGGTCGCTTCTCCGTCGCTGCGCGGGGCTTTCCTGTCTTGCATTGAGGAGGATCAACAATATGGAGAAGAGAACACAGATGTTCGCCGCCGTAGGTGTGGTGGCGATCATTATCATAGCAGCTCTGGCTGTGGGGCTTTCCCAGAACAACCCCAAGCCGGAGACTGTCACCTTCAAGCAGAAGGGTTCGGACACCATGCTTGAGCTAGCGACCGTATGGTCCGATGACTATCACAAGAACGTCACCACTACCAGCATCGAAGTATCTGGCGGCGGCTCCGGCGTCGGCATCACCGCTTTGATCAACAAGCTGGTCGACATCGCACAATCCTCCAGGGCCATGACCTCTGCCGAGAGGACCTCGGCCATCGCGGCCGGTCTGAACCCGGTCGAGTTCCCATTGGCTATTGACGGGATCGCCATAATCACTAACCCCGGCATCACCAATGTGACCGTCCTTACCATGGAGCAGCTCCGCGGCATCTATAACGGTACCATCACCAACTGGAACCAGGTCGGCGGCAACAACCTCGCCATCAAACTGTATGGCCGGCAGCCCAGCTCCGGCACCTACCAGTATTTCCAGGAAGTCGTGCTGCTGAAGGGTAACTACTCCGCCAGTATGGTGCAGGACACCGGTAACGTGCAGATCCTGAATGACGTCAAGGTCGACCCCGGCGCCATCGGCTACGTGGGCATCGGCTACGCCAAAGAGGGAGGCTCCGCTGTCAACATTCAAATGTTGAAGGCAAATGCGACTGCCACCGCCTATTCGCCTCTGAACGAGAACGCGGTCGTAAGCGGCCAGTATCCCCTTTCCCGGTATCTCTATCTCTACCCAGCCACTATTCCGACCGGTGCCATGAAGAACTACTTCCTCTGGCTCAATGACAACAGCAAGGGTCAGGCCGTCGCTAAGGCCAACGGGTTCTACGCTATCCCCCAGGATGTGCACAACGCCAACCTCGTGAAACTGGGAGAGACCCCGGTCAGCATCACCTTGAAGCAGAAGGGTTCCGACACCATGCTGGAGCTCGCGACCGTTTGGTCCGACCTCTACCATGAGAATGTGACCACCACCAGCATCGAAGTGTCCGGTGGCGGCTCCGGCGTCGGCATCACCGCCTTGATCAACAAGCTGGCCGACATCGCGCAGTCCTCCAGGCCGATGACCTCGGCCGAGAAGACCACGGCCATCGCGGCCGGACTGAACCCGATCGAGTTCCCCGTCGCCATCGACGGCATCTCGATCATCACTAACCCGAGCGTGACTGGTATCAGCACCCTCACCATGGAGCAGCTCCGTGGCCTCTACAACGGCACCTATACCAACTGGAACCAGGTGGGTGGCAACAACCTCGCCGTCAAGATCTATGGTCGGCAGCCCAGCTCCGGCACCTACCAGTACTTCCAAGAGGTCGTGCTGCTGAAGGGCAACTACTCCACCAACATGATCCAGGACACCGGCAACGTGCAGATCCTGAATGATGTCAAGGCCGACGCTGGTGCGATCGGCTACGTGGGCATCGGCTACGCCAAGGAAGGCGGCAGCTCCGTGACCATCCAGCTGCTGAAGGCTACCACCACTTCCACCGCCTACTCGCCCATGAACGAGACCGCCGTGGTCAGTGGCCTGTACCCGCTGGCCCGCTACCTCTTCCTCTATCCGGCCAGCGTACCGACCGGGGCAGAGAAGAACTACTTCCTCTGGCTCAATGACAACAGCAAGGGCCAGCAGGTCGCCAGGAACAATGGCTTCTACGCCATCCCGAGCGAAGTGCAGAACGACAACCTCGTGAAGCTGGGCGTGACCCCGGCCTCCGTGGAGATCAAGCAGAAGGGCTCGGACACCATGCTCGAGCTATGCCAGATATGGGCGGATGAGTTCCATGCCAACTACACCTTCGACAATGTCGAGGTCTCCGGCGGCGGCTCCGGCACCGGCATCACCGCCTTGATCAATAAGCAGGTCGTCGTCGCGCAGTCCTCCCGGGCCATCAAATCGGCCGAGATGAACGCGGCCATCGCGGCCGGCCTCAACCCGGTCGAGTTCGCCGTCGCCATCGACGGCATCGCGCTGATCACCCACCCGAGCGTGACCGGTGTGAGCGAGCTCACCATGGAGCAGCTGCGTGGCATATACAACGGTACCTACACCAACTGGAACCAGGTCGGCGGTCCGAACCTGGCCGTCAAGATCTATGGCAGGCAGCCCAGTTCCGGCACCTACCAGTACTTCCAGGAGGTTTGCCTGCTGACCGGAAGTTACTCCAGCAGCATGATCCAGGAGACTGGGAATTCCCAGATCATCAATGACGTCAAGAACGACCCCGGCGCCATCGGCTACGTGGGCATCGGCTACGCCAAGGATGCGGGAACCTCGGTCACCATCCTGAATCTGAAGGCCAACAGCACCGCCACCGCCTACGCTCCGACCAACAAGACCGCGGTCCTCGAGGGCAAGTACACCCTGGCCCGCTATCTGTACCTCTACACCGCCGTCCAGCCGACCGGCGAGATGAAGCGGTACATCAGCTGGATCCTGACCACCGCTAGCGGCCAGGCGATCGCTGAGCAATCGGGCTTCTATGCTCTTCCAGCCGATGTGCTGGCGCTGCAGAGGGCTAAACTCTAGGCATCAAACCCTTTCCCTTTTTCCCTTCACAACACGAGGTCATGAAATGGCGACCAAGACGAAGATGAGCGGGGCGATGCGGACCACTTACAGCGAGAAAGCCATCGGTGCTTTCCTGCTGTTGTGCGCATTGATCTCCATCGCCGCCCTGGTGATCATCTTCGTTCTGTTGATCACCAACGCCGCGCCAGCGTTCCTGCAGCTCAGCATTTGGGATTTCCTGTCCGGCAGCAACTGGAACCCCGGCGGGTTCCCTCCTTCCTTCGGCATTCTGCCGCTGATGATATCCACCCTACTGGTGACGGTGACGGCGGCGGCCATCGCCATACCGATCGGCATAGGCTGCACGATCTATCTGGCGGAGATGGCGCACCCCCGCATCCGCGCCATCGCCAAGCCGGCCATCGAGATATTGGCCGGCATCCCGTCCATCATCTACGGTCTCTTCGCCGTGCTGGTCCTGACCCAGTTCGTCTATGATTGGTTCGATCCGGTCTCGAGGAAGAACGGCATGGTCGGCGCCATCATGCTGGCCGTCATGATGATCCCCATACTTGTGACGCTGGCCGAGGATGCTATGAACTCAGTGCCGCAGAATCTGCGTGAGGCGGCCCTGGCCATGGGCGCCACCAAGTGGGAAGTGATTCGTGGGGTCATCATCCCCGCCAGTTTCTCGGGTATCGTGGCCGCGGTCATCCTTTCGCTAGGACGCGCCATCGGCGAGACCATGGTGGTGCTGATGGCCACCGGCAATTCCACTCACCTCACCTGGAACATCTTCGACTCCATGCAGACCATGACGGCGGCCATCGCCATCGACTACGGGGAACTGTCCCCGGGCACCCTGCACTATGAGGTCATCTTCGCCGTCGGTCTGGTGCTGTTCATCATCACCTTCGTGGTCAACTATCTTGCTGGCAGAATCATGAAGCGCTTCACGGAGGAATACCAGTGAAGCTCTCTCTCACCAACGGGACGGAGCCGGAAGTATCTCGGGGTCCGTTCTCCCACCCTGGCTATGATTCCCGGCGCATGCGCCAGGCCATTTACTTCATGCTGTTCCGCGCCTGCGCCGCCGTGGTGGTGCTGGTGCTCGTGATCATTCTGGGCAATATCGTGTGGAACGGGCTCGCCAACATCTCTTGGGCCTTCCTCACCGAGATGCCCCTGCGCGGCGGCGCCCAGGGCGGCATCTTCCCCGCCATAGTCGGTACCATCTACCTGATGCTGCTGGTGGCGGCCTTCAGCGTGCCCGTCGGCGTCTTCACGGCCATTTACCTGGTGGAGTACCAGCGCAAGGGCCGCATGACCGGCTTCATCCGCACCGCGGTGCAGAACCTGGCCGGGGTCCCATCGGTCGTATACGGCCTGCTCGGCCTCGGGCTCTTCGTGCTGGCCCTGAGCCTGGGGTCCAGTTTGCTGGCCGCGGGGCTCACGCTCAGCATCATGGTGCTGCCTTTGACGATCACCGCCTCCTGGGAGGCCATCAACGCCGTGCCCTCTTCCCTACGCGAGGCGTCCCTCGCCCTCGGCGCCACCCGCTGGCAGACCATCCGCCACCATATCCTGCCCTATTCCTTCTCCGGCATACTGACCGGAATGATCCTTTCCATATCGCGCGCGGCCGGAGAGACCGCCCCCATCATGCTCATCGGCGCGGCGGTGGCGATCAACCACCTGCCCAGTGGGCTGATGGACAGCTTCATGGCGCTGCCCTTCACGATCTTCTACTTCGTGCAGGTGTCCTCCGCTCCGAACGCCTACGGCCTGGCCTATGCGGCCGCGCTCATCCTGGTCGTGCTGGTGGTCGGCATGAACCTCGTGGCCATCGTGTTGAGAAAGAAGTATCGCGAGAAGTACAAGTGGTGAATAAGATGACAGTCAAGATCAAGGTCAGCGACCTGAACGTTCATTTCGATAAGCATCACGCACTGCGCAATGTGAGCATGGACATCAACGAGAAGGAGGTCACGGCCATCATCGGCCCGTCGGGCTGCGGCAAGTCCACCTTCATCCGCAGCATCAACCGCATGAACGACGTCGTGCCAATATGCCGCGTCGATGGCAGCATCGTCGTGGACGGGCAGGACATCTATGCCCGGGATGTCGACGTGACTGAAGTGAGGAAGCGCATCGGCATGGTGTTCCAGAAGCCCAACCCCTTCCCGAAGAGCATCTTCGAGAACGTGGCCTTCGCCCCACGTCTACATGGAATCGAAGATGCCGCTGAGAAACCGGGCAAGAAGCCCCGCAAGCGGAAGCCGAACAAGAAGGAGCTGGCCGATATTGTGGAGGCGTCGCTGCGCCGCGCCGCCCTGTGGGAGGAGGTCAAGGACCGCCTCGACAAGCCTGCGTACTCCCTGAGCGGAGGGCAGCAGCAGCGCCTGTGCATCGCCCGCGCCCTGGCGGTGAAGCCGGAGATACTGCTGCTGGACGAACCCTGCTCCGCGCTCGATCCGATCGCTACGGCGAAGATCGAGGACCTACTGGTCGATCTCAAGAAGGACCTGACCGTGATGATCGTCACGCACAATATGCAGCAGGCGGCGCGCGTCGCCGACCGGACCGCCTACTTCTACATGGGCGACCTGATCGAGTTCGGCGACACCAGGCAGATATTCGAGCGGCCGAAGCAAACGCTTACGGAGCAGTACATCACTGGGAGGATGGGTTGATGGTGACGAGGATACAATTCAATCGGGAGATGGACGAGCTCAACAAGGACATCACCGAGATGGCGGCCAACGCCCGCAACTCGATCGACAAGGCGGTCCATCTCATCATGTCCGGCGAGTACTACCTCAAGGATGAGGTCAAGCGCCTGGACGAGGAGATCTACGAGCAGGACCGCAGGATCGAGGCGCGCTGCATGGACATCATCGCGCTGTACACCCCGGTCGCCAGCGATCTGCGCTACATCGCCACCTGCCTCAAGGTCATCGAGCACCTGAACCGCATCGGTCGGTATGCGCGCGATATCAGCGAGGTGGCCGAGGTCTTCGAAGAGAACCGCCCCTTCAAGCGGATGTCCGCCATTCCGCAGATGGCCCACCTGGTGGTCGGCATGGTCACCGACGCCATAGACTGCTTCGTCAATCGCGATACCTACCAGGCCCGCCGTCTGTTCGACCGCGATGACGAGGTGGACGCCCTCTACGACACCATCTTCCGGGACACCTTGACCTATATGATGGAGGATTCCAAGAAGATCACCGTGGGCATCAATGTCATCCTGGTGGCGCGCTACTTAGAAAGGATCGCGGACCACTCCTGTGACATCGGCGAGAAGGTCAATTACATGGTTACGGGAGAACGGTTCACCCCTCCTAAGAAGGAACAGCGTGACCAGCTCAAGTCAGTCCTGCCCGAGGATGTGGTGCTGCACGAGTTCCATCAGGACGAGCTGCGCGAGAAGTAGCTCTAGTGGTACGGATAAACCAGGAAGAGCACCACACCTAGCGCGGCCAATGCGTACATGAGGCGTGGCACCTGCTTGGCCCTACCCATGGCCACCATCACCAGGGGGTAGGTCACCAGGCCGATCGCCAATCCGAAGCCGATATTAAAAGTGAAAAGCATGAAGGCGATCGTCAGCACGCACGGTATCGCCTGCGCCATGTCGGAGAAATCGATGTTGGCGATGGGCGTGAACATCGAGATGCCGACCACCACCAGGGCCGGTGCGGCGGCGATCTGCAGGAAGCCGATGGGCAGGCCGGCAAAGAATGGCGTGAAGGCCAGCATCACCAGGAAGAGCACCCCGCAGACGAGCGCGGTCAGCCCGGTGCGGCCGCCCTGCTCTATGCCGGTCGCGCTTTCTACGAAGGCTCCCGACGTGGTGGTGCCGAAGGCCCCGGCGATCGCCGTCGAGGCGGCGTCCACCTGCAGTACCCTCTCGACATGGGGCATCTTTCCTTCCTTATCCAGGAACCCTGCCTTGGCGCCCAGGCCCAGGATGGTGCCCGTGGTGTCCAGGAAGTCCATGATGAACATCACCAGGATGATCGGGATCAAGGTCGCCGTGAGGGCGCCGCCGATGTCCATGTGGAAGGCGACCTGCCCCCAGTCGGGGATGGGTCCGAACGGGTCGGGGATGGTGTGCGGCAGCTCCGTGCCCAAGCCCATAGCCCCCAGCACAAAGCCGGCACAGAGCATGACCACGGTGCCGATGAGAATCGCGCCCACCACTTTCTTCGCGTAGAGGACGAGCGTCAGCAATATGCCGAAGATGCACAGCTGCACCTCGATCGTCGCGAAATCGCCGATCTGGACCGGCCCCCCGGGTATTCCGGGGACCGCTATCCCCGCCTTGGCCAGCCCGATGAACATGATGAACAGGCCTATGGCGATGGCCCACGAGGCCGAAAGGAAGCGGGGTATGGCGTCGATCAGCGTGCGGCGCAGTCCCGAGA
>CAZCNG010000025.1:0-19767 GCA_964500045.1 uncultured Methanomassiliicoccaceae archaeon | reverse complement strand
TCGGATGGCGGCAGGATAACATCTGACGGACAGCAATACGTGTATGCGCTCCAGGGCGGAGGACACAATTTGTTCTGGCGCTTCGACGTATACACCAACACCTGGACGACCCTAGCGAATACCCTAGGTGCGGTTAGCGCCGGATCAGACCTCCAATTCTCAGGAGGGAAGCTATATGCCCTGCAAGGCGGCGGCAACAGTGCGGTTTGGATATACGATATCTCCACGAGCTTGTGGTCGACCCTCGCCATCAGCGGAACCCTCTATGCGATGAATGCAGGATCATGCATTGAGATCGTAGGTGACTACCTGTACGCTTTTCGACCGAACACACCATATTTCATGAGGATCGCCAAGACCGGTGGAACCTGGAGCTCCAGCGCATCTGATGTCACACAACCGGACAATCATTCAGGACCAGGGTCCGAGATGTCCGCCACGTCCAGCAGTTCCATCACCGTTCTGTTCGGAGGCGGAACGAAGACATTCAAGACCTATTCTACGACATCCAGAACGTGGAGTTCCCTTCCCAACGCGCCAAATAATGTCAATGGCGGAGGAGGTTTGACCTATCAACCGGCCAATTCGGTGCTGACGAACCCTTCATATTTCTCCTTGATCGGTGGGGACACCACCTCCTTCAGGAGATTCACCACCAGCGACAATCGGTGGCACAACATGCACAGCGTCCCAGTCAAGGTGGATGTTGGCGGAGGACTTACCTACGTTTACTCCAGCAGCAGCCAGTATCTTGCCAGCGGGTACTTCACGTCATCCGTGCATGACAACGGACGAGCGGGAGAGATCATGAACTCCATCATCTGGGATGCGACCATACCCAGCAGCGCGAACCAGAATGTCATCATTAAGGTCCGCGTCTCCAATACCCTATTGAGCGGTGTGCCGAATGCGCCGTGGACTACCGTGGTATCCCAGCCATTGACATCTGGGACCTCCACATTCTATGCTTCCTTGAGCGGCCACTTGGGTCAGTATATCCAGTTCCGGGTGGACATGAGCACGTTGGATGTAACGGTCACGCCCTCACTGAACGAGGTGAGGCTGTATAGCCGAGGAATATGATCAGTAGTGAGACCAAGATTCTGATCTATGGCAATAGATGCTCCCAAATGAGATGAGGTACGAGGAAGACAGACCTCGTATCTCCCCCATGAACGATAGAATTTCTTCTTTCCGTCGGTACTCTCGCCCCGAAAGATGTGATCGGGCTATCGATGCCTCAATGGAGTGCCATGAACAGATGATGTCCTACCATCTCCATTCGCTCAATAAGCGGCGATGATCGATGATGGGTCTCGAGGCGCTCCAGTCAAGATGATGAGAAGATAGGAGGCGCATTCTGTGAATACTGCTCTCGAGTATCAAGCGCACAATGTCATTAGAGGGGGATGTTAGTGTGGAAAAGAGGACGAGGAGAAATGTTCTGTCCTCGTTCTTCGTGATGGTAATCTTGCTGGGGGCGTTCCTCGTCGTCATGACCTCTACTACGGCCGTAGCCGAGCAAGATGGAGACTATACCAATTCTACGAGTGGCAGCCCTCTCGTCGCCACCGTCACCGGATACACTGGCACCGGCGGAGCGATCAGTATACCATCGTCCTTGGGTGGATATCCCGTGGTCGCCATTGGGGACTATGCGTTCTATCTAGGAACCGCCCTGACCTCCGTGACCATACCGAATGGCGTCACCAGCATCGGCACCGGGGCGTTCGCCAACTGCACCTCATTGGCCTCTGTGAGCCTAGGCAGCGGCGTCACGACCATTAGGGCCGGGGCATTCTACGCCTGCCCCTCGCTGATCTCCATAACGTTCTTGGGACTCTCGGCGCCGACCGTTGGGGTCGATTGGGTCTTGGGCACGGCCGCCGGAATCAGAGGCCATGCCTATGCCGCCTCGAACTTCCCCGCCCCACCAGGCGTTTGGCACACCTTGACCATGGGAGCGGTCGTACTGGTGGTCCCCCCTGGAGCCCCCACCAACTTCACCGCCACTGCGGGCAGCGCCCAGGTGCTCCTGGCCTGGTGCGCCCCGGTCAGCAACGGCGGTAGTGCCATCACCGGCTACCAAGTGTACCTGGCCCGGGTCGGCGGGTCCCAGCTCCTCACCGATGTGGGCGCCGCGACCCTGAGCTATGTGCACACCAATGGAACTGTCGGCACCACCTACACCTACTACGTCGTGGCAAGCAATGCCATCGGTGCCGGAGCGAACTCCTCCCAGGTCAGCGCCACGCCGCAAGCGGCGAACGCAGACAACACGATGCTCTACGTGGGCATAGGAATCGCCGTCATCGCGGTCATCGCCATCGCGGTCGTGCTGGTGAGGAAGAAGAAGTGATTCTGGCCCTGTTGGTCAAACACTTTCCCTTTCCATTTTCATTGCATCACTCATTGGAATTCCAGTGTGGCTCTCTATGGATCTCGGCTTCGAGATCGTAGATGGACAATGATCGCAATGGTAACTTGTCTCGGGAGGATCAAGGGGCAGTCCACGATCTGCAGTTGTCCATGTGGCTAAAACCGGAATTTCAAAAATAAATACAATGCACAGGTGATCTAATTGTACCAATTCATGCTCGGGGAAGGTGTTTGGACTTCGGATCATGGTTCACCCCCTTCCTACTTCTGCCTGCTCGCAAAATAGCTCGTTATCCT
Source organism: uncultured Methanomassiliicoccaceae archaeon (assembly GCA_964500045.1). Classification (GTDB taxonomy): domain Archaea; phylum Thermoplasmatota; class Thermoplasmata; order Methanomassiliicoccales; family UBA472; genus CAZCNG01. Next base: position 17,091 of record CAZCNG010000025.1, on the reverse strand, counting down.
ATCGCCAGCATTGGCCTGGAGATCGTAGTAATAGAACATATAGTCGAAGCTGTGCAGGACCCCAGGCGCTATGGGCATGGGGAAGCCGGTCACGATGGCGGTGGTGATCAGCGACCCCTTGCTGTTGTTGATCTGGGCATCGGCATATTGCGGCACTTTCTCGTAGGCTCCCGTGGTCAAATTGACCATCAAGGAACCCAGGCCTGCTGAGGCGGGCACATGGACCTCAAACCGGCTCCAGCTAATTGGGTTGATGGTGATGGTATCGGTGGCGTGCACGGGATTGGTTCCCGCTGGAACGTTGGGCGTCTCGGTGTTGTAGGAGACGATGACGCCAGTGTCATTCGCACCCACGGCGAATTTGAGATGGGGATTGTTGTCCAAGTAGGTGTTGTTGACCGTGTAGCCGATGACGTAGGCCACGACCATCCGGGTGTACACGGCCGGATTGTCCTTGAGATATCCAGACAAGATGTTGGTCATCACGGTCGAACCCTGCGAATGACTTGCCAGGATATAGGGGCGGCCGTCGTTGAAGTTCTTGATGTAGTAATCGAAGGCTGCGGTGCAATCCGTGGTCGGTATGCCTGCCGTGATCTGGTCCCGGTTGTTGGGCCACATGTCCATCTGGCGATAGTAGGGGGCAAAGACGTTGGCCACGGGCAGGAAGGCGGTCGCCTGTCTCTCGTACGCACTCTGCGCACCGGTCCTCATGGAGGAATTGTCAATGGTGCATATCTCAGGGCCGGTCGCGTTGGCGTTCGTCTGCCAGTTGGTCGTGGGATAGAGGTAGAAGACGTCCACGGTCTTGTTGATCACCTTGGGCGCATACATCCAGTTGTTCTCGTTGGAGTAATCGGTGGCCTCGTTCGCGACCGCAGGTTTGTTCATAACGAAGAAGGTCGTGCCCAATAGCAGGACCACAACTAGAATAACGGCTACCACGCCGATTGTACTCTTCTTTTCCATGGGAATTCCAGCTTAAATCGATGAATATCGGAGGGATCGGTCCGCGATGCTACAGGGACTGGTAACCTATTCATATTTTCGCAGTTGTATGACTTGACATAGTCATTTGCCTTCGTCCTGATGGTATGCGGAGCAGATGCGTTCTCTTCGTCTTTAAAGCCTAGTTGTGGAGAATCCAGCGTCATCGCCAGACCCATCGAGGGCGAATTGCGAAAAGGTAGATCCGGGAGCGTGCACGAGCAAGGTGATCGCTTCCAAGTTCGTAGAGCCAAGATAGGGCGTCAATACAGCGCTGATAATCAAATCCGGCCCGTTAAATAGCGACGCGACAATCGATACTTATGCCCTGCGTGCAGGTCGATTCGATCTCCAAGCGCTATGGCAACTTCATGGCGCTGGACAATATTTCGTTCAAGATCGAGGAGGGCGATTTCTTCGGTTGCTTCGGGCCGAACGGGGCTGGTAAATCCACTTTGCTGAAGATACTCACAGGCCAGATCCAACCGACCAGTGGAGGTTGTTCCGTGCTGGGAGTGGACCCTTCCATCAGCCCCGTCGAAGTGAAGAAAGCGATCGGCATCGTTCCCGAGGTCGAGTCACCGCCCACCTACCTCACGGCCTCAGAATTCCTCCACTTCGTATGCAGCGTCCGCAAGGTGGACGACGCGGATAGGAAGATAGACAGATGGCTGGACTTCTTCGATCTGCCGGAAGCGAAGGGCACGCTCTGCCGCGACCTCTCCAAGGGGATGCGCCAGAAAGTGATGTTGTCCGCCGCTTTCATCCATGAACCGAAACTGCTCTTCCTGGACGAGCCGTTCATCAACCTCGATCCCATCTATCAACGCAAGCTGCGCGACTACCTCCTCACGCTGAAGGAAGAGGGTAGGACCGTGTTCCTCTGCTCGCACATCCTGGAGACGGCCCAGAAACTGTGCCACAATGTCATCATCCTGGACCATGGGAGCATCGTGCTGAAATCGTCGATCGAGGAGATCGTCGCCCAGGGCGAGGACCTGGAGACCGCGTTCCTGAGGCTGGTGAAGAAAGATCATGGCGCATCTAATTAGGTTGATGCTCCTGGAGGAGTATCGGCTCCATGTTTCTCGCTCCTCGCGGCGCATGTTCCTGGCCATGCCCATCTACGTCTTCGCACTGGCCTTCCTCTTCGCGGTCAGCTTCTCCAGCCTCAAGACCGGGATGTCCCTGGCGGATGTGCTGACGTTGGCGCTCGGAGGCATTTTCATCTACGGGGTCAGCGTCGGCTCCTTCGGATTCATGGGGAATGCGACCATCGAAAGAAGGTACGGCAAGGTGAATTTCCTCATATCCATGCCGTTCCAGATGCCCATTTCCTTCCGCTCCACCTTCTTCGGGATGTATGTGCGCGACGTCATCTTCTACACCTTCCTCATCCTCGTGCCGGCCGCGGCCGGGGTCCTGCTGGCCGCGCCCTTCGCGCACTATGCGCTGATCTCCTGCCTGATGCTCTTCCTCTCCATGTTCCTCTCCTTCCTGTTCGGGATATCACTTTCCTTCGCCATTTCCGTCATCTATACCAGGAGCACCGCCGGCTTTGTGGTCGCGTCCTGCTCTTCCTGGGCCTGATGGCCGGATTCGGCCTCTTCCACGCGTATCCCTTGGGCTATGTCATCCCGCCCATCGGACTGGAGCTGTCATCCTCCCCTTTCGCCTACGACATCGGTGCCACATTGGCATACCTGGCCGCCAGCATTGCGGCGGTGGCGCTCTTCACGGCCTTTGCTCTGCTGTTCGTCAAGCAGGAATATGAGAGCAGCAAGTCTCAGTTCGAAGAGATCTTCATGAGGTATGAGTCCCGCACGCACTTCGCCGGCAAGTTCCGTACGCTGTTGGCCAAGGAAATGGTCGACGTGGTCCGGAGCGGCCTCCTGAAGAAGATCGGGTTTGCCTACGTGGCTCCTCTCCTATTCTTGTCGTTCATGACCTGGTATGTGAACAACGGTCTGAACATCCCGGTCGGATTCAATGCGGTGTTCTACGCGGGCATAGTGGGCTTCTTCGGTGTGATGCTGTACAATTGGCTCACCAGCTTGGACCTCAATGATTACTACGAGACGTTGCCGGTCGACGTGCCAACGGTGATCAGAGCCAAGCTCATCGCCTTCTTCCTCCTCTCCAGTGTGATCTCCACCGCGTTCCTCCTTGGCATCTCCATCATGAACAATGAGCTGCGCCTGCTCTGGCTGGCCCTGCCGGTCCTGTACATTACGGGTGCCTATATGGTGCTCGCCACCGCCTACCTCACAGGGCTGAGCCCGAACTCGTTCCTCTTTGATCCCGGCATAATGATGAAGTTCACCGCCCTGGCGCTGGTCCCCAATTTCGGCATCACCATCCTCTCTTTGACGATCGACACTACTCCTCTCATCTCGGCGGTGGGGATCTCCATCGTCCTGGTCTTCGTCCTGGGATTTGCCATATTCTTCTATCGGAGGCTGGATAAGAAATGGTCTCAGAGCGCCTTTACATAGACGACCCACATGACGTTTCTCACAGAGTGAATTGCCATGGATGCATTACCAGATACCCCCGCCGGAAGACGAACGACTCGGCCGTTCTTCCACCAGTGCCTGGGCCCGGAGGTCGGTATCATTGATGCTGGAGATGGGGTCATGCGCTAGGCCGCATATGCCGTCTCGACGGTCTGCCTGGGAATAGGGGGAAACGAGGAGGCGGGATGCAAGATCAACAATGCAATCACCGCGATCGACAAGGCAGCTGCTCTTTGAAGGGAGGCCGTACGACCTATTGGATTCCCTGCTGTAACTTCATGTCCCCTTCGCGGACATCTGAGCCCTTCCAACAGATCATTTCGTTGGGCAACAGTTATGCACCAGGGCCATATCCTTAAGGTGACAAAGGAGCTGTTGAGACGAACAGTGATGTCACGTGGGGTGCCTAGATGGATGAGAAACCGGGAATCTGTGTGAAGAGTACGATCCTTGTGCTGATCTTGCTGCTAGGTACGTTCTTCGCCGTCATGACCACCGATACGGTCGTAGCAGAGCAAGATGGAGATTATACCTATGCTACGAGCGGCAGCCCCCTCGTGGCCACCGTCACCGGATACACTGGCACCGGCGGAGCGATCAGTATACCATCGACCTTGGGGGGATACCCCACGCGTGCCATCGGGGATTATGCCTTCAACGGCGTTGGCGGCCGCAGTATCACCATGGCCACGATACCCTATGGGGTTGCCAGCATAGGAAATTATGCCTTCGCCTCCTGCTCACAGATGACCTCGGTGAGCATACCGGACAGCGTTACCAGCATCAGCACGGGAGCCTTCACCTCTTGTACCGCCCTGACCTCCGCGGTCCTGCCGCAGAATCTCACCAGCATCGAATCCTTTCTCTTCTCTAATTGTCCCGCACTGATGTCCGCGCACATTCCCGAGAAGGTCACAGGCATCCTGACCTATGCGTTCAGCCAGTGCTCTTCCTTGACCTCGGTCGACATACCGAAGAATGTCACGGGTATCGGATATGGCGCCTTCATCAGCTGCACCGCGCTGACCTCGGTGATCATCGGCGACGGGGTCACTGATATCGCCATCTACGCCTTCTCCGATTGCGTAGCGCTGAACGATCTTAGGATAGGATGCAACGTCACCAGGATCGGAATAAACGCGTTCAGCGGCTGCACCGCCCTGACCGCCGTCGTTGTTCCAGGTAGTGTGACCTCGATCGGGGCAGGGGGATTCGCCCAGTGTTCCTCACTTACTAGAATGCAGTTCGACGGTGACGCACCCTCCTGTGGCCTTCTTTGGATCGCAGAATGCAGCCCGGACCTCATCGCCTACTATCGCAGCGGTGCGGCCGGATTCACCGATCCGTGGGAGGGCATCCCAACCGTCATGATGACGCCGCCTTCCACACCACTTGACATCGTTGCTTTCCCCGGCAGTTCCCAAGCAAGGTTGTCATGGACCGCTCCAGGGAGCGATGGCAACTGCTCGGTGAGCGCCTATGAAGTGTATTACGGCACGGAGGATACTCTAGACCGTTTCTTCGGTAGCTTCGGCCCAACGGCACGGATGGCGAACATCACCGGGCTGCAGCCGGCCGGCACGGTCTTCTGCTTTGCAGTAAGGGCGATCAACGAGGTCGGGGCTTCTCCGATGTCTGCTGTTGTCCACGCCATTCCCTATACGGTGCCGGGAGCACCTATCTTGGTCACAGCCACCGCCGGGGTAGAGAAAGTGACGATCTCCTGGCAGGCTCCAAACAATGATGGTGGCAACGCCATAGCTGGCTACAATGTATATCGTGCTCTCGCAGGCGGATCGGAGGTCCTGACCACGGTCGGAGCTGGCACCCTCAGTTATGTGGACACCAAGGGAACTGTCGGCACTACCTACACCTACTACATCGTGGCAAGCAATGCGGCCGGAGCGGGAGCGAACTCGTCCCAGGTGAGCGCCACGCCGCAGAGCGCCGCCGTGGACAACACCATGCTCTACGTGGGCGTCGTCATCGCCATCATCGCGGTCATCGCCATCGCGGTCGTGCTGATGAGGAGGAAGAAGTAGGCCAGGATAGAGACGGGTAAACCCATTCCCTAGTTTCAACCATCCTTGATCTTGTGTGGGCAATTGCACGAGACCGCCCCTGCTATCGACGATCATGAAAAGGATCCCGTTGAGGATAGCCAGTTGGCCATGGTCTTCGAATCAAGGAGAGGAGCGTCGTGCCGTCTCATTCCTGGTTCAAGATGCCCCGGTGATTCTACCCACCCCAGGTTGAAGAGAACTTTCCTCCTTGATCCAGGCATCAGCATGAAGTTCACCGCCCTGCACAGGCCCCTGATTCCGGCCTCACAATATTCTCCCAGCGTCGCTCCGATACCTCGCATCCGACCTCATGCAGCGCGGACCCTCTTTGAAGATATTGATTCCTGGGGATACCATAATATAATATCTTCGATCGGTTGATGTTTAGGGGTCAGGGAGATGGGTCGAGATGAGAAAAAGGACTTTGTTGCTGACGACCCTCGTCGCGATGATGATGCTATCCGGGCCTTTCCTGACGCTGACCCCCACGGTCGTGGCCAAATCTACGAGCTTCGTGGACCCGGAACCGATCGACCTGGGATACAAGATCCGTGATGAGAACTTTGATTCTTCACTCCTATCTCAGAACGGACGCACGCAGGACCAGGCCGTACCCGGCGACTATTGGGTCATCGGTAATGTGGCCCTCTACTGCACCGGCAGCATGGGCAAGACCGAATGGATGTACTTCACCATGCGCCTCATCGGCGAGCACTGCGAGGTCTGGACCGCCAATGATATGACGTTCCCGTCGGGAGATCCCAGGAACGCCTACACCTCGAGGCTGACCATCACCGATGCCCAGGCCCAGCACATGGCGGACGAGTTCGACCACAACATCTACCCGATCGAGACCGCCTATTTCTCCGCCGCCCCGCCACTGGATGGCAACAACAGTGCGCTCGAATCCCGTCACTTCTCCGAGAGCTACCTCTTCCGCACCCACGAGCCGGGCAAGGTCATGATCCTGGTCCTCAACATCGTGGACCATAACTTCTACGACCCTAACTATCCGACCTATATTGGTGGGTATTTCTCCCCCTGGGCCGACAGCACCTATGCCCGCAACATCATCCACATCGACTGCTGGGACTGGACCAACAGTACTGGCGGAGTGTATGGGTCCGTCGTCGCGCACGAATACCAGCACCTGCTGCACAACTACCTGAAGCCGCTGGACCCGCTCTGGCTCAATGAGGGTTTCTCCATGTACACGCAGATGCTGTGCGGCTACGGCGCCCCGAGGTCGCATATAGCATGCTACCTCTTCAGCCCCGACAACTCCCTTACCGTGTGGGCCGACCAGGGTAACATCAACATCTTGGCTGACTACGGCGCCGCGGCTTTGTTCATGATCTATGTCAACGATCACTTCGGAGGACCGGCGTTCTTCTCCGACTTCATGCACAGTCCGATCACGGACACCGCAGGCATCACCGCGACCCTGCACCAGGAGGGATACTGGCAGTGGACCTATGACCTGGTCTTCAAGGCCTTCCGCCTGGCCAACCTGATACGCGCGGATACGCCGGGCAACGGATTGTACAACTATCGGTCCATCAACCTGGATGAGATCCAGGGCCTGACCGTGCACCAGTACCCGTCCGATGCCGGCCTGGTCACCAGGAGCCAGTTCCTCGGACCGACCATCACCCTTTGGGGCGACGACACCGGCGTTTCCACGGTCAGCGCCTACAGCACCGACTACTACCGCATCTCCGGCTTTGACGCGTTGAACAAATTCACCAACAGACTCTTCTTCACCGGGGACGACAAGGTCTACTATGGCAATTGGAATCTTATCGACCTCGACGGCACCGACTTCTGGTATTCCGGTACTGGCGTCAATATGGCCGACCAGAAGTTGATCGCCCCGATCCGCGTGGGAGAGGGCACGTCCTTCGCGTTCGACACCGCCTGGTCCCTGGAGCAGTCCTTTGACTTCGGCTTCGTCCAGATATCCACCGACCAGGGAAGCAGCTGGACCTCAATGCCGTACGAGTACACCACCAGGAATGCCTCCACCGCCGATACAATCAGTACCGTGGTCGACAACCTGCCTGGCGTCACGGGCAATAGTGGCAGATTCGTGCACGTTGTTCTCGCTCTGTCCGCCTACGCGGGCCAGGACATACTCCTGAGCTTCAGGTACGTCACCGACCAGGCCGGGACCTGGAAGGGATGGACCGTCGGGAACTTCACCTTGAACGGAGAGGCCGTGCCGCTGCACGCCTTCGCTCCTCCGGACTGCAAGAACGTCGACTTCCTGGTGACGCTGTACTTCCCGGCCACGGACGTCCTGCCGGCGAGGATCACCGACGTGTCCATCTTTCATATCGATGAGACCGGGATCAGGTACCTGGGTTGGTTCGCTGGGTACTCCGAGGCGTTCATCATCGTGAGCCCGAACAATGGACCGGTGGACTACCAGTTCGCCATCGAGCCCGTCTCCCCCCGCTAGGGCGGGCGGCGGGGGTCGGTGTCGAACCCGGGCCAAGAGAGGCCTCGAGGCCTCTCCGTTCATGATCTTCCCATCTCCCTAGACAGCACCCAGCTCGATTGCCGAAGGCGAGAAGAGACCAAAACCCATCTACGCTTCTCCCGCCTCATGGTAGTTGCGCCCATAGGTCAGGGCCTCTACCCATCCACTTGCAGCAGATTCCATCGAGGTTGCGAGTTCGGGCAAGGAAATGATCTGCGGATCGTGACCACTGCTGGAATATTCTCGATGGCGTCGGGTTCTCCCCTCGAGCGCGGTTAAGACCATTTTGCTGAAGGACCGATCATTTCTCGATCATATCCAGTTAAGATGGTCGATCGAAAGGGAGAATCGCGGGGAAATCATTTAAGTGCAATCTAAGTGATGAGAAGCGAACCAATTCGTGCCGTAGGAATTCATCGAGGGGGGAGTCATTATGTCGAGGTCAAACGTTCGAGCTCAAGCAGCTATTCTGTCCATCGTACTCGCAGGCGCATTTCTGATAATGGCTACGAATACGGCTGTGGCAGCCCAGGTCGGGGACTACACCTACACCGTCAGTGCCGACAAGGCCACCATCACCGGCTACAGCGGCGCGGGCGGCGATATCACCATACCTTCCTCACTGGGTGGTTATCCAGTGGTGGCGATCGGCGACCGTGCCTTCCATGGTAGCACCTTGATCACCGCGGTCACCATTCCCGAGGGGATCATGAGCATCGGACCTAGTGCCTTCCGGTCCTGCACCGCCCTGACCTCGGTGACGATACCGGACAGCGTCACCAGCATCGGCAGTTCAGCATTCGAACAGAGCACTTCCCTGACCTCGATCGTATTCGGCCAGGGGGTTGCCGCCATCGGGAACTATGCCTTCTATGGCTGTTCCGCGCTGTCCTCGGTGACGATACCGGCCAGCCTCACATCGATCGGGTCCCTGGTATTCACCCCCTGCACCTCACTTATTTCGATCACCGTCGCTGCCAGTAATGTGAACTATGCCAGCGTGGACGGCGTGCTGTACAACAAGGATCTGACCACCCTGATCCAGTATCCAGGCGGCAAGACGGGCGCGTTCGTGGTACCAGAGGACGTGGTCTCCATCGAAAGATATGCATTCTACAAATGCAACTCCATCGCCTCGGTGACGATACCGGACAACGTGACATCCATCGGGTTCGATGCCTTCGCTGGATGCGCCGCATTGGACGGGATCACCGTCGCTGCGGGCAACGCGAACTACGCCAGCGTGGACGGGGTGCTGTACAATAGGACGTTCACCACCTTGGTCCAGCATCCAGGCGGCAAGGCGGGCGCGTTCACCATACCGAACAGCGTCACCAGCATCGCATGGGACGCCTTCTGGTCCTGTGCCGAGCTGACCTCGGTGACCATGCCCGACGGCATCACCAGCATCTATTCTTTCACCTTCCAGTACTGTACTTCACTGACCTCGGTCAACTTCGGCAACGGCGTCGTCTCCATCGGAGGGTTCGCCTTCTGGGGCTGTACTTCCCTGACGTCGGTCATCGTGCCGGACGGCCTTGCTTCCATCGGAGCCTATGCCTTTGCCCAGACCTCGATCGTCTCCTTCACGGTCAAAGAGAACGTCACATTGATCGAGGATGCACCATTCTACTCCTGCGCCGCCTTGAACGATATTGTCGTTGTGGCCGGCAACGCGAACTATGCGAGCGTGGACGGCGTGCTGTACAACAAGAACCTGACCACCTTGATCCAGTATCCAGGCGGCAGATCGGGCTCCTTTGTCATCCCCAGCAGCGTGGTCTCCATCCGCGATGACGCTTTCGCCTACTGCGTCGCTTTGACCTCGGTCACGATCCCGAACAGCGTTACGTCCATCGGCGGAGAATCATTCCTACGCTGCACGGCCCTTACATCCGTGATCATCGGCAGCGGCGTCACCGCCATCGGCGAAAGCGCGTTCTCGGGATGCCACAATCTGACCTCCATCTCCTTCCTTGGACTGATGGCCCCGACCGATGTTGCCGCCGATTGGTTAAATGGCGCTAGCGCGGACCTCAGAGGCCACGCCTACGCCACCTCCAACTTCCCCGCACCCGGGGCCGTTTGGAACGGATTGATGATGGGCTCCGTCCTGCCGATACCGGAGGATTATACCTACTCGGTCAGCGGAGACAAGGCCACCATCACCGGCTACACTGGCGTAGGTGGTCCGATCACGATACCCTCCACCTTGGGCAGGTATTCCGTGGCGGCCCTAGGGAACTGGGCGTTCGCCAACAATACCTCCCTGACCTCGGTGACGATACCGGACAGCGTCACCAGCATAGGCGACTATGCGTTCCGCGCCTGCTCTGCCCTGACCTCCGTGACGATGGGCAATGGCGTCGCCTCCATCCAGACCGGGGCCTTCGCCGGTTGCACCTCACTGATAGCGGTGACGATACCGGACAGCGTCACCAGCATCGGCAGTTCAGCATTCGAACGGTGCACCTCCCTGGCTTCGGTCGCTTTCGGCCATAATGTTGCCGATATCGGGAACTACGCATTCTATAACTGTTACGCGCTGACCACGGTCTATATACCGGCCAGCGTTATTTCGATCGGGTACGAGGTATTCATCCCCTGCGCCGCGCTGACTGCGATCACCGTCGCCGCTGGCAATGTGAACTATGCTAGCGTGGACGGCGTACTGTACAACAAGGATCTGACCACCCTGATCCAGTATCCTGGCGGCAAGGCGGGCGCGTTCGTAGTACCAGAGAACGTGACCTCCATTGTGGGATACGCATTCTTCAAATGCAACGCCATCACCTCGGTGACGATACCGGACAAGGTTACATCCATCGGAGGTAACGCCTTCTCTGGATGCGCCGGGTTGAACGAGATCGTCGTCACTGCGGGCAACGTGAACTATGCCAGCGTGGACGGCGTGCTGTACAACAAGAACCTGACCATGTTGATCCAGTACCCCGGTGGCAAGGCCGGCGCGATCGCCATACCGGACAGCGTCACCGGTTTCGGGTGGTGGGCCTTCTGGTCCTGTTCCAAGCTGACCTCGGTGACGATGCCTGACGGCATCACTAACATCGACCCTTTCACATTCCAGGACTGCACTTCACTGACCTCGGTCGACTTCGGCCACGGCCTCGTCTCCATCGAAGGGTTCGCCTTCTGGGGCTGTACTTCCCTCACCACGGTGGTCTTGCCGGACAGTCTTACGACGATCGGTCACTTCTCCTTCGCACGCACCGCGATCACCTCTTTCACCATCCCCGCAGGCATCACATCGATCGGGGATGGGGCCTTCTACATGTGCTATGCATTGACGGATATCATTGTCGACGCGGACAACATGAACTACGCCAGCGTGGACGGCGTGCTGTACGACAAGGCACTCACCACCTTGATGCAGTACCCCGGTGGCAAGATGGGCGCGTTCGTCATCCCAAGTGAGGTGGTTCACATTGAGGACGTTGCTTTCGCCTACTGCGTCGGCCTGACCTCCGTGACGATATCGAACAGCGTCAATTCCATTGGCGTAGAATCATTCCTCCATTGCACGGCCCTAACTTCCGTGATCGTCGGCAGCGGCGTCACCGCCATCGACGACTTTTCGTTCTCGGGATGCGGCAATCTGACCTCCATCTCCTTCCTTGGACTGGTGGCCCCGACCGATGTGGGCGCCAATTGGCTGGAGAAGACCGGGGCGAGCATCAGAGGGCACGCCTACGCCGCCTCCAACTTCCCCGCACCCGGGGCCGTTTGGAACGGATTGATCATGGACTCCGTCCTGCCGATACCGGAAGATTACACCTACTCGGTCAGCGCCGACAAGGCCACCATCACCGGCTACACTGGCGTAGGTGGCATCATCACCATACCATCCACGCTGGGCGGGTACCCGGTGGTGGCCATCGACAACATTGCGTTCGCCTTGTGCTACTCCCTCACCTCGGTGACGATACCGGATAGCGTCACGAGCATCGGATACGCGCCCTTCGGTTCCTGCACTTCCCTGGTCTCGATCGAGGTTGCCGCAGGAAACCCGAACTATGTCAGCATTGACGGCGTGCTCTATGATGCAGCCATCCATGCTCTGATCCAATACCCCATCGGCAATCCACGAACATCATTCATGATACCGGACAGCGTCACCATCATCGGGAGATCTTCGTTCTTCGATAGCCCCACTCTAACCTCGGTGACGATACCGGACAGCGTCACCACCATCGTAAGATCCGCATTCTACAACTGCACGGCCCTGACCTCCGTGACGATACCGGACAGCGTCACCACCATCGGGGACTGGGTGTTCGGCTGGTGCGCCTCCCTGAACTCCGTGACCATCGGCAATGGCGTCACCACCATCGGGAGCCTTGCGTTCTATAAATGCCCCTCCTTGACCACAGTGACGATACCGGACAGCGTCACCTCCATCGGGGAATGGGCGTTCGACTGCTGCAGTTCACTGACATCCATAGTCGTGGGCGCCAGCAACTCATACTATGCCAATAGCGCGGGTGACGGGGTGCTCTATGACAAAGAGCTGACCGCGCTCTTCCAATATCCGATCGGGAACGCCCGCACCTCCTTCACAGTAATTGGTAGCGTCACTTCCATCGGACACTCGGCCTTCGAGTTCTGCACCTCCCTGACCTCGGTGACCATCGGCAGCGGCGTCACCTCCATCGGCGGCTATGCGTTCTACAACTGCACCTCCCTGACCTCGATAGTATTCCTAGGAGCCGTTGCACCGAGCGTCGGAGATATGAATTGGACCAAGGGCACGCCTGAAGCGATAGGGGGCCACGCCTACGCCGCCTCGAACTTCCCCGCCCCCGGAGAGGTTTTCCATGGATTGACCATGGGCGCGATCATTCCCACAGCTCCTGGGACGCCGACCAACTTGACGGCCACCTCAGGCAACGCCCAGGTGGTGCTGGCATGGACCGCCCCCGCCAATGACGGCGGCAGCGCCATCGACCACTACGTCGTCTACCAGGACGGCAACGCCTTGGCCGCTCACCCAACGGTGCTGACGGCCACCATCTCCGGTCTGGTCAATGGTCAAAGCTACAACTTCACCGTCGCCGCGCATAACGGCGTGGGAAACGGTACACAGAGCGCCTCCGTGACGAGCACGCCCGCCACCGTGCCGGGAGCGCCGCAGAACCTTACGGCGACGGCGGCCGTCGGCCAGGTCGCCCTTGCCTGGCAGGCGCCGGCCTCCAACGGTGGAAGCGCCATCACCGGCTACAAAGTGTATCTCGCTCTGGCGGGCGGGTCCCAGCTCCTGACCAGCGTAAATGCGTCGACCCTCAGCTACGCGCACACCAATGGGACCGCCGGGACCGCGTATACCTACTATGTCGTGGCGACGAATGCCGTCGGAGCGGGAGCGAACTCATCTCAAGTGAGCGCCACGCCGCAGAGCGCCGCCGTGGACAACACCATGCTCTACGTGGGCATTGCGATCGCCATCATCGCGGTCATCGCCATCGCGGTCGTGCTGATGAGGAAGAAATAGGTCCAGATGACCACGAGATAGGTTCACCGAGCAGCCCCGTTAGGGGATATGGTCAGGACATCGGATCGCGGCGAACGAGGCGATGATTTCAAGCATTCCATTGCGAAATAGGGCAGTATATGCGTCCCCCGAGGTCTCTTTAGCCTAAGCTGGTCGGATCGGCCATGGATAGCGGCCCGGGTCAGAGGATAGGATTAAAATGCGCATCGACCGTTATGCGGCAGAAGGTATCCCCTTGGCGACGATCTTGAAGATTCGACCCTATTTCTGTTGGTTGATGGTGATCATGATGTTCTCCGCCACCTTGACCAGTATCGGCGGTGTGGCAGCGACCTCAGGAGCGGGGTCGAGCGCTCGCTCCGTGGAAGTGGTCCTCTACGGGACCGGGGCGATTCCCTCCGCTGCGGGCTATGCCCTGGTGGGCGATGCGGGACCGATCATGAGCTGGCATTACATGACCTATGAGGAGATGCTGCAGGCAAAGGCCCAGATGGGCGTCTCTTCCCCTGCGGTAACGGATGCAGTGGGCGCTGAGAGCCAGAGCGACGGACTAAGGGCACCTACTGAAGCTGAATGGCAGGACATGGTCGGCACCCGCGTGATCATCGACGCGATGGCCGGAAGCGCTCCCGCCGCTGGTCCGGTCGACCTCTCGACCTCGCCCTACTTTCCAGAGATCGGCGACCAAGGCCGGATAGGCTCGTGCGCCGCCTGGGCAGAGACCTACTACCAGTTCGGCTTCCTTAAGGCCAAGGAACTCAACTGGTCCGATGCCAGCAAGGGGAATGTCTCTCATCTGTTCTCCCCCAGCTGGACCTACAATAAGCTGAACGCCGGCACCGACAATGGCAGCTGGGAGGGCGACAACGTGGAAATAATTGTGAAGTATGGCGCCGCGACCATGGACGTCATGCCCTACAACAACACCCTGCCTGAAGGATATCTCAACTGGGGCGATGAAACGGCTTGGAGGAACGCAGTGCAGTATCGTTGCCAAGGCTATAGTGTCTTCGAAAAGTCGAACTTGACCCAATATATTGCGCTGGTGAAGCAGGCCCTCGACAATCAGATCCCGGTCAACTTCGCCATGAACTCCACCGACTTTGTGGACAATATTGCCGACTCCACAGGCAACAGGAACAACATCATATCCTCCTCCGAATATTCTTTCAATCTATCCAACCACATGCAAACGGTCGTCGGTTATAACGATAGCAAGTCGGACCTGGATGCCACCCCTGGCGCGTTCAAGGTGGCCAACTCCCACGGAGACGATTTTGGCATCGGTGGATACTACTACATAACCTATGCGGCGTTCGCCAAGATGGCAAATGCCTCAGATACCGGGATCATCAACATGGGTGGCTCGGCGGGATACGCACCATCGGCATTGGCCACCTTCCGCTTCGACCCTGGCCCGTCCCGGGACGCGAACCTGTCCGTGACGGCGGTGCAGACGTCCACCAGCCAGGTCATGGCCCGGTTCGACGCAACTTTCAACGCGGGCAAGGAGCAGAAGATGCCTTCGTTCATGTGCTTCGACGTGTCCAACATGTCCCAATATGTGAACCAGGCGGGATACAACATCGTTCTGACCGCCTCGAGCTCGAACCAAACAGGGTCCATATCCTCCTTCCGGATGGAGCTGTGCTCCAGCCCTTATCGTGTCAATCAGACCTCCTTCGTGTCACCAGAATCCCGGGATGTGCCCAAGGCTACGCCTGGCTCGGTGAACGCGGGGATGGACCCAGTGGTCCCTTCTTCGCCGCAGAACCTCAGCGCCAGCGCGGGTTCATCCCAGGTCATCCTCTCCTGGTCCGCCCCGGCCAGTGATGGCGGCGGCGTTGTTACGGGTTACAGGGTGTACCGGTCCGACGACTCTGGAGCGGTGTATTCCCGCATCGTTTCGCCGTCCGGCACCAGCTATACGGACACTGGATTGACCAACGGTCATGTCTACTGGTACAAGGTCAGTGCGGTGAACGCCATCGGAGAGGGCAACAATTGCTCCGCCGTCAGCGCTACTCCGAGCCAGATCACGGCGCCCAGCGCTCCGCAGCACGTCGTGGCCACGCCCGGTCAAGCCAAGATAACCATCTCCTGGCAGGCGCCCGCCTCTACAGGAGGGAGCGCACTGACCGCCTACAAGGTATATCTCGACCTGGCCGGTGGTTCCCTGGAACGCGCTGTGGTCAGCGCCTCGATCCTCAGCTATCAGGACAATAATGTCAGCGCCGGCAACACCTACCTGTACCATGTTGTCGCGGTCAACGCTGTCGGCGAAGGCGCCGCCTCGGCGCAGGTGCAGGCCACGCCGCAGAGCGCCGCCGTGGACAACACCATGCTCTACGTGGGCATCGCGATCGCCGTCATCGTGGTCATCGCCCTCGTGGTCGTGCTGATGAGGAGGAAGAATTAGACAGCATTCGCTGGACCTCAGGGCGGCGCCACCCTCGCACCGCCGCGGAAATCCCCGCATCCCGAGCTGTAGGCTTTCACCGCGTCAGAACGTGATGATGCCATGGATGCTCCACATGAGCACCATAATCAAATGACATCGCACCATCGCCACACCAGTCAGATCAGATGTGCCCTTCATCGATGGGTCTCGAGAAGCTAAGGTCAATAGATCAAAACAAATCGGTAGAATCATTTGAATACTGCTAGTCGGCATGACATGGGCAATGTCATCAGAGCAGGGTGTTAAGTTGGAGAAGAAATTAGGAAGATACGTTCTATCCACTTTCTTCGTGATGGTATTGTTGCTGGCAGCGGTCTTCGTAGTCATGACCTCTGAAACAGTGGTAGCGGAGCAGGATGGGGACTATACTTATTCTACAAGTGGCAGTCCTCTCGTTGCCACCATCACTGGATACACCGGCGCCGGAGGCGCGATCACTATCCCATCGACATTGGGCGGGTATCCGGTGGTCGCCATCGGCGACTATGCGTTCTTGCTGGTAGACAATTTGACCTCGGTGACCATCGGCAGCGGCGTCATCTCCATCGGTGATGGGGCATTCGCCTACTGCACCTCCCTAGCTTCAGTGACGATGCCGGATAGCGTCATCTTCGTAGGGACTGGAGCATTCTATGTCTGTGTCTCCCTGACCTCCGTGACCATCTCGAACAACGTAGTGTTCATCGGGGACGGGGCTTTCGGTTACTGTGTCTCCCTGACCTCCGTGACCATACCGGACAGCCTCACTTACATCGGCACCGGCGTCTTCGTCAACTGCAGCTCCATGACCTCTGTGAGCATAGGAAGCGGCGTCACCTCCATCGGTACCGGGGCGTTCGCCAACTGCACCTCGTTGACCTCGGTGAGCATTCCCAACGACGTCGTCTATATCGGAGAATACGCGTTCCATACCTGCACCTCCTTGACCTCCGTGAGCATCGGCAGCGGCGTCACCTCCATCGATCATTCAGCGTTCGAGTTCTGCTCCGCTCTGACTGCCGTCACCATACCGGACGGCGTAGCATCCATTGGCGCCAGTGCGTTCTCTTCCTGCACCGCCTTGACCTCCGTGA